>JAHECD010000112.1 GCA_024641945.1 Rubrivivax sp.
GCAGCGTGAAGCCGCACACGCACTTCACGGCGGAGATTTACGTGCTGAGCAAGGAAGAGGGCGGGCGCCACACGCCGTTCTTCAACAACTACAGGCCGCAGTTTTACTTCCGCACGACGGACGTGACGGGGGCGGTGGAGTTGCCGAAGGACAAGGAGATGGTGATGCCGGGTGACAACGTGAGCATCACGGTCAAGTTGATCGCGCCGATCGCGATGGAAGAAGGCCTGCGCTTCGCGATCCGCGAGGGCGGCCGCACCGTCGGCGCCGGCGTCGTCGCCAAGATCATCGAGTAATTGAAAGAGGCTGCAGGGGCATAGCTCAATTGGCAGAGCGTCGGTCTCCAAAACCGAAGGTTGGGGGTTCGAGACCCTCTGCCCCTGCCACCGCCGGCTGAGGTGCCGGTGGTTGCCTTGAACGGCGGCGTTGCCGGGGCCTTTGAGCCGGCGCACCGCAAGAGCCCGCCAGTCGGGAAATGAATACGATGTCCACCAACACTCAAGTCGAGACCGTCTCCACTGGGGCCGACAAGGCCAAGCTGGCCGCTGCCCTGTTGCTGGTTGTCGGCGCCGTGGTGGCGTATTACTACCTCGGCAAGCAGGATCTCTGGGTCCGTGTCGGTGTGCTGCTGGCCATGCTCGCGGCCGCGGTGGCGCTTTTCTTCACGTCCGAGTCTGGCAAGCAGCTCGTGGCTTTCGGCCGTGACTCCGTGCGCGAAGTCAAGAAGGTCGTATGGCCAAGCCGCAATGAGGCGTTGCAGATGACCGGCTATGTGTTCGCCTTCGTGTTCGTGATGGCGTTGTTCCTGTGGACGACCGACAAGACGCTGGAATGGGCGCTCTACGACCTGATCCTCGGCTGGCGGCGCTGAACCCCGAAAGGCATGACGACGATGACCGAGCAAGTTGACAATACCGAGCCGACGACCGAACCGACAGCCGAGTCGATCGCGCAGACGGCGCCCGGCATGCGCTGGTATGTCGTGCACGCCTATTCCGGCATGGAGAAGGCGGTCGAGCGCAATATCCGCGAGCGTATCGAGCGCGCCGCCATGCATTCGAAGTTCGGCCGCATCCTCGTGCCGATGGAAGAGGTCGTGGAGCTCAAGAACGGCAAGAAGTCCGTCACGGAGCGTCGCTTCTTCCCGGGTTACGTGCTGGTCGAGATGGTCATGGACGACGAAAGCTGGCACCTCGTCAAGCACACCAGCAAGGTGACGGGTTTTGTCGGCGGCGCCCGCAATCGCCCGGCGCCGATTTCCGAAGCGGAAGTCATGAAGATCGTCAACCAGATGCAGGAAGGCGTGGACAAGCCGCGTCCGAAGGTGCAGTGGACGGTGGGCGAACTCGTGCGCGTGAAGGAAGGCCCTTTCACCGACTTCAATGGCGCCGTCGAGGAAGTGAACTACGAGAAGAGCAAGGTTCGTGTGTCGGTCACCATCTTTGGCCGCGCTACACCCGTCGAGCTCGATTTCGCGCAGGTCGAGAAAGTCTGAGTTTCGAGGCAGCCGGTCCGCAACCCGCGGGCTGCCAGACATTGCCAGGGTTGAGTCGCGAGGAGCTCTTGCAATGCGAGTTGCGGAGCGTTTGAACTCGAAGGAGTGCCATCATGGCCAAGAAAATCGTCGGCTTCATCAAGCTGCAAGTCCCTGCGGGCAAGGCGAATCCGTCGCCCCCGATCGGTCCGGCGCTGGGTCAGCGCGGTCTGAACATTATGGAGTTCTGCAAGGCGTTCAACGCCCAGACGCAGAGCTACGAACCGGGCCTGAAGTTGCCCGTGGTGATCACGGCGTTTGCCGACAAGTCGTTCACCTTCATCCTGAAGTCGCCCCCTGCGACCGTGCTGCTGAAGAAGGCCGCCAAGATCGAAAAGGGCTCCGGCAAGCCGCACGTCGAGAAGGTGGGCAAAGTGACGCGTGCACAGCTCGAGGAAATCGCGAATACCAAGATGAAGGACCTGACCGCCGCCGACATGGATGCCGCGGTCAAGACCATTGCCGGCTCCGCCCGTTCGATGGGCATCACGGTGGAGGGCGTCTGACATGAGCAAGCTGACCAAGAAAGCCAAGGCTGTGCAAGGCAAGGTCGACAGCCTCAAGCTGTACCCGATCGACGCCGCGCTGACGATCGTCAAGGAGTGCGCCACGGCCAAGTTCGATGAGTCGATCGACGTCGCCGTGCAACTCGGCATCGATGCCAAGAAGTCCGACCAGGTCGTGCGTGGCGCCGTCGTGCTGCCCAACGGTACCGGCAAAACCAAGCGCGTGGCCGTTTTCGCACAGGGGGCCAAGGCCGAAGAAGCCAAGGCCGCCGGCGCCGACATCGTTGGCATGGACGACCTTGCCGCCGACATCAAGGCCGGCAAGATGGATTTCGATGTCGTCATTGCGTCGCCGGACACGATGCGCGTGGTGGGTACGCTGGGCCAGATCCTGGGCCCGCGCGGCCTGATGCCGAACCCGAAGGTCGGCACCGTGACGCCAGATGTCGCACAGGCCGTGCGCAACGCCAAGGCAGGCCAGGTGCAGTTCCGGGTCGACAAGGCCGGCATCGTGCACGCCACGATCGGCCGCCGTTCATTCGGTGACGACAAGCTGACGGGCAATCTGCGCGCCCTTATCGATGCGCTCAACAAGTCAAAGCCGGCCACCAGCAAGGGAATCTACCTGCGCAAGGTGGCAGTGTCGTCGACGATGGGCGTCGGTGTCCGCGTCGACACGGCCACGCTGGCGTCGCCGGCTGCCTGAGTTTGATTGAAGGCCTCGCGCGAGTCTGGCGCGAGGCTGGAAGATTTGGTGGGTCGGAGCCGAAAGGCGCCGGGTCATCGAAGACCGCTGGTGGAGTGAATGGCGAAAGCCGCGACCTCCTTAATTGCCAGCGCAGATGGCGGTCCCGCTGTGAAGGATTGGTTTCCTGAAACAGAAGGTCGCTGATACGTGGTGCGGTTGGAGCCCTTGATCGGGCGAAGACCGCGATGTGTGAGGAGTAGACCTTGAGTCTCAATCGCAACGAGAAGGCAGCCGTGGTGGCGGATGTGTCGACGCAAGTCGCGCGCTCGCAGACCCTTGCGCTGGCCGAGTACCGTGGCCTCACTGTGGCAAATCTCGATACGCTGCGCCGGCAGGCGCGCGACAAGGGTGTGTATCTTCACGTGCTGAAGAACTCGCTCGCCCGTCGCGCGGTTGCGGGCACGCCGTTCGAGGTGGCCCAGGAGAACATGGTCGGCCCGCTGATCTACGGCTTTTCCGAGGATGCCGTGGCCGCAGCAAAGGTCGTCGCCGACTTTGCCAAGACCAACGACAAGCTCGTCATCAAGGGCGGCGCGTACGCCGGCAAGGTGCTCGACGCCGACGGCGTGAAGGCCCTGGCCGCGATCCCGTCGCGTGAAGTGCTGATCTCCCAGATCGCTGGCCTGATGAAGTCGCCGATCCAGCGCATGGCTGGCGTGCTGGCGGCACTGGCCAAGCACAAGGGTGGCGCAAGCGAGGAAGCTGCGCCGGCCGAAGCGGCGCCTGCCGCCTGACGCGCCTTGCTGTCCTGTTCAATCAATTGATTTTTCCTGTTCGAGGAACCCCAAATGGCATTCGATAAAGACGCATTCCTGTCGGCGATGGACGCAATGTCCGTCATGGAACTCAATGACCTGGTTAAGGCCATTGAAGAGAAGTTCGGCGTGTCCGCCGCTTCGATGGCCGCTCCGGCCGCCGGTGGCGGTGGTGCAGCCGCCGCCGCGGTCGAGGAGAAGACCGAGTTCAACGTCGTGCTGCTCGAGGCTGGCGCGAACAAGGTGTCGGTCATCAAGGCCGTGCGCGAACTCACGGGCCTGGGCCTGAAGGAAGCGAAGGACCTGGTCGACGGCGCTCCGAAGCCCGTGAAGGAAGCGATTCCCAAGGCCGACGCGGAAGCTGCGCTGAAGAAGCTGGTCGATGCTGGCGCCAAGGCCGAGGTGAAGTAATTCACCCGACTGCTCCCGGGGCGAAATCCCGGGGAGCACTTGCAAGCACCGTGGGCGGTGCTTGCAAGTGTTCTCTGATCCGACTGCAGAGAACCGGTTTGGTCGAACTTCGGTGCAATGCCGGAGTTGTCCGCCAGCGGCAGGTAGTGGCCTGCCACCAAGCAATCGGGCGCAAGGTCGAGGTGGCACGGGTTTCCCGGGCCGACTCGCTCCCCATGGGGGGACGAGGCCGCAATGCGGACTCTTGGGGCCCGAGCTAGACAGTCGCCGACGAAGCGTGCGCGGCAGGCCTTCCAGCGCGCGCAGTCGAACCGGAGTGAGTCCACATGGCGCAAGCATCCCCGACCTACAGCTACACCGAACGCAAGCGAATCCGCAAGAGCTTCGGCAAGCGTGAGAGTGTTCTCAACGTCCCCTATCTGCTGACGATGCAGCGGGATTCGTACGTCGCGTTCCTGCAGAAGGACGTGCCGCCCCAAAAGCGCAAACCCGAGGGCCTTCAGGCCGCGTTCCTTTCCGCGTTCCCGATCGTGTCGCACAACGGGTTCGTGGAGATGAAGTTCATCGAATTCAACATGGCCAAGCCGGCATTCGACGTGCGCGAATGCCAGCAGCGCGGCCTGACCTTTGCCGCCGCCGTGCGGGCGAAGCTGCAGATGATCATCTACGACCGGGAGTCACATCCCCAGAAGGTCGTCAAGGAGATCAAGGAGCAGGAGGTCTACATGGGCGAAGTGCCGCTCATGACCGACTACGGCTCCTTCGTCGTCAACGGCACCGAGCGTGTCATCGTGAGCCAGTTGCACCGCAGCCCGGGGGTCTTCTTCGAGCATGACAAGGGCAAGACGCACTCGTCGGGCAAGCTGCTGTTCAGCGCACGGATCATTCCGTACCGCGGCTCATGGCTCGACTTCGAGTTCGACCCCAAGGACATCCTGTACTTCCGCGTCGACCGCCGCCGCAAGATGCCGGTGACGATCCTGCTCAAGGCCATCGGCCTGAAGCCGGAGCAGATCCTGGCGCACTTCTTCGTCAACGACACCTTCCGCCTGATGGACTCGGGTGCACAGATGGAGTTCGTGGCCGACCGCCTGCGTGGCGAGGTCGCGCGCTTCGACATCACCGACAAGACCGGTGCCGTGGTGGTCGAGAAGGACAAGCGCATCACCGCGCGCCACGTGCGCCAGCTCGAGCAGACGGGCACGGGATTCGTCTCGGTGCCCGAGGACTTCCTGATCGGCCGCATCGTTGCCAAGAACATGGTCGATGCCGAGACCGGCGAGATCGTGGCCAAGGCCAACGACGAGCTCACCGAAGCGCTGCTCAAGAAGCTGCGCGTGGCGGGCATCAAGGACATCCAGTGCCTGTTCACGAACGAGCTGAACCAGGGGGCCTACATCAGCCAGACGCTGGCATCTGACGAGACCGACAGCCAGTTGGCCGCGCGCGTGGCGATCTACCGCATGATGCGCCCCGGCGAGCCGCCGACCGAGGATGCCGTCGAGGCCCTCTTCAACCGGCTCTTCTACAACGCCGACACGTACGACCTGTCGCGCGTCGGCCGGATGAAGTTCAACGCCCGTGTTGGCCGCGATGTGCCCGAAGGCCCGATGACGCTGTCCAACGAGGACATCCTCGACGTGGTCAAGATCCTGGTCGATCTGCGCAACGGCAATGGCGACGTGGACGATATCGACCACCTCGGCAACCGCCGCGTTCGCTGCGTCGGCGAACTGGCGGAGAACCAGTACCGCTCGGGCCTCGCCCGTATCGAGAAGGCGGTCAAGGAACGTCTCGGCCAGGCCGAGACCGAAGCGCTGATGCCGCACGACCTGATCAACTCCAAGCCGATCAGCGCGGCGCTCAAGGAGTTCTTCGGCGCGAGCCAGCTCTCGCAGTTCATGGACCAGACGAACCCGCTGTCCGAGATCACGCACAAGCGGCGTGTCTCGGCCCTGGGCCCGGGTGGCCTGACGCGTGAGCGCGCCGGCTTCGAGGTGCGCGACGTGCACCCGACCCACTACGGCCGCGTTTGCCCGATCGAGACGCCGGAAGGCCCGAACATCGGCTTGATCAATTCGCTCGCCCTGTACGCGCAGCTCAACGAATACGGCTTCCTCGAGACGCCGTATCGCCGGGTGGTCGATGGCAAGGTGACGATGCAGATCGACTATCTGTCGGCCATCGAAGAGGGCAAGTACGTCATCGCGCAGGCCAACGCGTCGCTGGGCGACGATGGCCGCCTCACCGACGAGCTCGTCTCGGCGCGCGAGAACGGCGAATCGGTGCTGCTGAGCCCCGAGCGCGTGCAGTACATGGACGTGGCGCCGACGCAGATCGTCTCGGTGGCTGCTTCGCTCGTGCCGTTCCTCGAGCACGACGATGCGAACCGCGCGCTGATGGGCGCCAACATGCAGCGCCAGGCGGTGCCGGTGCTGCGCCCGGAAAAGGCCTTCGTGGGCACCGGCGTCGAGCGCGTCGCGGCGGTCGACTCGGGCACCGTCGTCACGGCGCGCCGCGGCGGTGTGGTGGACTATGTCGATACCAACCGCATCGTGATTCGCGTGAACGACGCGGAAACGGTGGCCGGCGAGGTCGGCGTCGACATCTACAACCTCATCAAGTACCAGCGCTCGAACCAGAACACCAACATCCACCAGCGCCCGATCGTCAAGCGTGGCGACAAGGTGGCGAACGGCGACGTCGTCGCCGACGGTGCATCGACGGACCTGGGCGAACTCGCCCTGGGCCAGAACATGCTGGTCGCCTTCATGCCGTGGAACGGCTACAACTTCGAAGACTCGATCCTGATCTCCGAACGGGTGGTTGCCGAGGACCGCTATACCTCGATCCACATCGAGGAACTGGTGGTCATGGCGCGCGACACCAAGCTGGGCAGCGAGGAAATCACGCGCGACATCCCGAACCTGAGCGAGCAGCAACTGGCCCGCCTGGATGAATCCGGCATTGTCTACATCGGCGCCGAGGTCAACCCGGGTGACGTGCTCGTCGGCAAGGTCACGCCGAAGGGCGAGACCACGCTGACGCCAGAGGAAAAGCTGCTGCGCGCGATCTTCGGCGAGAAGGCCTCCGACGTGAAGGACACGTCGCTGCGTGTCGACCAGGGCACCAACGGCACGGTCATCGACGTCCAGGTCTTCACCCGCGAAGGCATCCAGCGCGACAAGCGTGCCCAGCAGATCATCGACGACGAGCTGAAGCGCTACCGCCTGGACCTGAATGACCAGCTGCGCATCGTCGAGGGCGACGCCTTCGACCGTATCGAGAAGCTGCTGAACGGCAAGACCGCCAATGGGGGCCCGCAGAAGATCGCCAAGGGCACGGTCATCGACAAGGCCTATCTGGCCTCGATCGACAAGTACCACTGGTTCGACATCCGCCCGGCGGACGACGAAGTGGCCAACCAGCTCGAGAGCATCAAGAACTCGCTCGACCAGACCCGGCACAGCTTCGACCTCGCCTTCGAGGAGAAGCGCAAGAAGCTGACGCAGGGTGACGAGCTGCCGGCGGGCGTGCTGAAGATGGTCAAGGTGTACCTGGCCGTCAAGCGCCGCCTGCAGCCGGGCGACAAGATGGCCGGCCGGCACGGCAACAAGGGTGTGGTGTCCAAGATCGTACCGGTCGAAGACATGCCCTACATGGCCGACGGCACGCCGTGCGACATCGTGCTCAACCCGCTCGGCGTGCCTTCCCGCATGAACGTCGGCCAGGTGCTCGAGGTCCACCTCGGCTGGGCTGGCAAGGGCATCGGCCAACGCATCGGCGACATGCTGCAGCGCGAAGCCAAGGTTGCCGAGTTGCGCAAGCTGTTCGACGAGCTGTACAACAAGTCGGGCGGCAAGGCCGAGAAGCTCGACGAGCTTTCCGATGCCGACGTCATCGAGATGGCAAGCAACCTCGCCAAGGGCGTGCCGTTCGCGACGCCGGTGTTCGACGGTGCGGCGGAGGAAGAGATCCGCGGCATGTTGAAGCTGGCGTTCCCGGACGACATTGCCGCGCGCAAGGGCCTCACGGCCACCCGGACGCAGGCCACGCTCAGCGACGGACGTACCGGCGAGGCGTTCGAACGCCCGGTCACCGTGGGCTACATGCACGTGCTGAAGTTGCACCACCTGGTGGACGACAAGATGCACGCCCGCTCCACCGGCCCGTACAGCCTGGTCACGCAACAGCCGCTGGGCGGTAAGGCGCAGTTCGGCGGACAGCGCTTCGGCGAGATGGAGGTCTGGGCGCTGGAGGCCTACGGCGCCAGCTACGTGCTGCAGGAGATGCTGACCGTCAAGTCGGACGACGTGAACGGCCGCACCAAGGTGTACGAGAACATCGTCAAGGGCGAGCACTCGATCGATGCGGGCATGCCCGAGTCGTTCAATGTGCTGGTGAAGGAAATCCGCTCACTCGGTATCGATATCGAGCTCGAGCGCAACTAAAGGAGAAAAGGCATGAAGGGACTACTCGACCTTTTCAAGCAATTCACGCCCGACGAACACTTCGACGCGATCAAGATCGGGCTCGCCAGCCCGGAAAAGATCCGCTCGTGGTCGTTCGGCGAGGTGAAGAAGCCCGAGACCATCAACTACCGGACGTTCAAGCCCGAGCGTGACGGCCTGTTCTGCGCCAAGATCTTCGGCCCGATCAAGGACTACGAGTGCCTGTGCGGCAAGTACAAGCGCCTGAAGCACCGCGGCGTGATCTGCGAGAAGTGCGGCGTCGAAGTGACCCAGACCAAGGTGCGCCGCGAGCGCATGGGCCACATCGATCTGGCCGCGCCCTGCGCGCACATCTGGTTCCTGAAATCGCTGCCGTCGCGCCTGGGCCTGGTGCTCGACATGACGCTGCGCGACATCGAGCGGGTGCTGTACTTCGAGGCCTACGTGGTCGTGGACCCGGGCATGACGCCGCTGAAGAAGTTCTCGATCATGACCGAGGACGACTTCGAGGCGAAGCAGAAGGAGTTCGGTGACGAGTTCATCGCGCTGATGGGCGCCGAGGGCATCAAGAAGCTGCTCGAAGAGATGGACCTGGATGTCGAGATCGACAAGATCCGCAACGACATGACGGGCTCCGAGCTCAAGATCAAGAAGAACTCCAAGCGCCTGAAGGTGATGGAAGCCTTCAAGAAGAGCGGCATCAAGCCCAACTGGATGGTGATGGACGTGCTGCCGGTGCTGCCACCGGATCTGCGCCCGCTCGTCCCGCTGGATGGCGGCCGCTTCGCGACGTCTGACCTGAACGACCTCTATCGCCGCGTCATCAACCGCAACAACCGCCTCGCGCGGCTGCTGGAGCTGAAGGCGCCGGAGATCATCGTGCGCAACGAGAAGCGCATGCTGCAGGAGGCGGTGGATTCGCTGCTGGACAACGGCCGGCGCGGCAAGGCGATGACGGGCGCGAACAAGCGGGCGTTGAAGTCGCTCGCCGACATGATCAAGGGCAAGAGTGGCCGCTTCCGCCAGAACCTGCTGGGCAAGCGCGTCGACTACTCGGGCCGCTCGGTCATCGTGGTCGGCCCGACGCTGAAGCTGCACCAGTGCGGCCTGCCCAAGCTGATGGCGCTCGAGCTGTTCAAGCCTTTCATCTTTGCCCGCCTCGAAGCGATGGGCATCGCCAATACGATCAAGGCGGCGAAGAAGGAAGTCGAATCGGGCACGCCGGTGGTCTGGGACATCCTCGAGGAAGTCATCAAAGAGCATCCGGTCCTGCTGAACCGTGCGCCGACGCTGCACCGCCTGGGCATCCAGGCGTTCGAGCCGGTGCTGATCGAAGGCAAGGCGATCCAGTTGCACCCGCTGGTCTGCGCGGCCTTCAACGCCGACTTCGACGGTGACCAGATGGCCGTGCACGTGCCGCTGTCGATCGAGGCGCAGATGGAAGCCCGCACGCTGATGCTGGCCTCCAACAACGTGCTGTTCCCGGCGTCGGGCGAGCCGTCGATCGTGCCGTCGCAGGACGTCGTGCTGGGTTTGTACTACGCCACGCGCGAGCGCATCAATGGCAAGGGCGAAGGCCTGATCTTCTCCGACATCGGCGAAGTGCTGCGCGCGCTGGACAACGGTCAGGTCGAGATCACGGCGAAGATTGCCGTGCGACTGACCGAGTTCGCGAAGGATGCGGCGACGGGTGAATTCGTGCCTTCGACGAAGCTCGTGGACACGACGGTCGGCCGCGCGCTGCTGTCGGAGATCCTGCCCAAGGGGCTGCCTTTCAGCAATATCAACAAGGCGCTGAAGAAGAAGGAAATCTCGCGTCTCATCAACGTGAGTTTCCGCAAGTGCGGCCTGAAGGAGACCGTGGTCTTTGCCGACAAGCTGCTGCAGAGCGGCTTCCGCCTGGCCACGCGCGCCGGCATCTCGATCGCGATCGACGACATGCTGGTGCCGAAGGAAAAGCACGGCCTGATCGAGCGCGCCGAGAAGGAGGTCAAGGAGATCGAGCAGCAGTACGTCTCGGGTCTCGTGACCGCTGGCGAGCGCTACAACAAGGTCGTGGACATCTGGGGCAAGACCGGCGACGAGGTCGGCAAGGTCATGATGGCGCAACTGTCCAAGCAGAAGGTCATCGACCGTCACGGCAAGGAAGTCGACCAGGAGTCCTTCAACTCCATCTACATGATGGCCGACTCCGGAGCACGCGGCTCGGCGGCGCAGATTCGCCAGCTGGCGGGCATGCGCGGCCTGATGGCCAAGCCTGACGGCTCGATCATCGAGACGCCGATCACGGCCAACTTCCGCGAAGGCCTGAACGTGCTGCAGTACTTCATCTCCACCCACGGCGCTCGCAAGGGCCTCGCGGACACGGCGCTGAAGACGGCGAACTCGGGTTATCTGACCCGGCGTCTGGTCGACGTGACGCAGGACCTGGTGGTCACCGAAGACGATTGCGGCACGCAGAACGGCATGAACCGCCGCGCGCTCGTCGAAGGTGGCGAGGTGATCGAATCGCTGCGCGACCGGATCCTCGGTCGCGTGACCGCGATCGAGGTGCTGCATCCCGAGACGCAGCAGGTCATCGTCAATGCCGGTGAAATGCTGGACGAAGATACGATCGACATGCTGGAAGCTGCCGGTGTCGACGAGGTCAAGGTTCGCACGGCGCTGACCTGCGACACCCGTTTCGGGATCTGCGCCAAGTGCTATGGACGTGATCTGGGCCGCGGCGGCCAGGTCAATGTCGGCGAGGCGATCGGCGTCATCGCGGCACAGTCGATCGGCGAGCCGGGCACGCAGCTGACGATGCGCACGTTCCACATCGGCGGTGCGGCGTCGCGTGCGGCGGTGGCTTCCAGTGTGGATGCCAAGAGCGACGGCCACATCGGGTTCAATCCGACGATGCGCTATGTGACGAACGGCAAGGGTGAATTGGTGGTGATCTCGCGCTCCGGCGAAATCATCATCCTGGACCCGCACAGCCGCGAGCGCGAGCGCCACAAGGTCCCCTACGGTGCGACGCTGAATATCAAGGCCGACCAGCAGATCAAGGCTGGGACGATCCTCGCCAATTGGGACCCGCTGACGCGCCCGATCATCACCGAATTCGCCGGCCAGGCACGTTTCGAGAACGTCGAAGAAGGTGTCACCGTCGCGAAGCAGGTGGACGAGGTCACGGGCCTGTCGACGCTGGTGGTCATCGACCCGAAGCGCCGCGGCTCGACCAAGGTCGTGCGTCCGCAGGTCAAGTTGCTCGATGCCGCCGGCGTCGAGGTCAAGATCCCTGGCACGGACCACGCGGTCACGATCGGCTTTCCTGTCGGTTCGCTGATCCAGATTCGCGACGGCCAGGATCTTGCGCCGGGCGAGGTGCTGGCGCGCATCCCGATGGAAGGCCAGAAGACACGCGACATCACCGGCGGTCTGCCGCGGGTGGCCGAGCTGTTCGAAGCCCGTTCGCCAAAGGACAAGGGCACGCTGGCAGAGATCACCGGCACGGTGTCGTTCGGCAAGGAGACCAAGGGCAAGGTGCGCCTGCAGATCACCGATCCGGACGGCAAGGTGTACGAGGAACTCGTGCCGAAGGAGAAGAACATCCTGGTGCACGAAGGCCAGGTGGTCAACAAGGGCGAGTCGATCGTCGACGGGCCGGCCGATCCGCAGGACATCCTGCGCCTATTGGGCATCGAGGAACTGGCGCGCTACATCGTCGACGAAGTGCAGGACGTCTACCGCCTCCAGGGCGTGAAGATCAACGACAAGCACATCGAAGTCATCGTTCGCCAGATGTTGCGTCGGGTTCAGATCGTCAACAGCGGCGACAGCAAGTACATCAACGGTGAACAGGTCGAACGTGCGGCGCTGCTCGATACCAACGACGCGCTGCGCGCCGAGGGCAAGGTGCCAGCGACGCACGCCGATGTGCTGCTGGGTATCACCAAGGCATCGTTGTCGACCGACTCCTTCATCTCAGCGGCGTCGTTCCAGGAAACGACCCGCGTTCTCACCGAGGCTGCCATCATGGGCAAGCGCGACGAGCTGCGTGGTCTGAAGGAAAACGTCATCGTCGGCCGGCTCATCCCTGCGGGCACCGGTATGGCGTTCCACGTGGCGCGAAAGGCGAAGGAAGAGATGGACGAGACCGAACGTCGCGCCATCGCGCTGCAGGAGGCCGAGGAACTGGCCGCCGTGCAGCTGGCAGGTGTCGACGCAGCTACGGCCGCGGCGGCCGCGTCGTCTGGCGAAAGCCAGGACAACTGACCTGTCGCGGCGGTATCGCCGGCAGATTCGTGGGCGGCTTCGGCCGCCCTTTTTTATGTCGCAGTGGCCAGATGCCAGTCGACTGGGGCGACGATCGAACAGTTCCAAGACATCGCCCGAGGTCCCAGAGATAGGAGCGCGCGGTCGCGTGTGACGAGCCAGCGAACGTCATGGCCGACAGCGAGGTCGATGAACATCTGATCGTCGGGATCGCGGCACGTTAACGGATGCACCCGAGCAATCGGGTTGACCCGCTTACACCAGCGATCGAATGAAGCGAGCACTGACTCGCGCCCACGCTGTTCTGAAGATTGGAAATGAGGTCTTAACAGCACGTCGTCCAGCTCCAGTCGCATTTCAGCGGACGAAATCCAATCGACTTCCTCCGATGAAATCGCACGTGTCAACGCCACGGTTGCCGGGTCGGCGAACCAGAAGCAGTCGAGGACGGCATTGGTGTCGATGACGACTCGAGGCCGCGCCGGGTTTTGCGGTTGTTGCGGGTTCACTGTCATCCTTATATAATCGCAGGCTTTTCGGCATTTTCTGCCGCGCTCTTTGCTGAGCGGCCGACCGGTCAGGCCCAGATCTTGTGGCCCTCTGCGGATCGACCCCCCTCCCGCTGGAGCGCTTGGCATGGGCCGGAAGAATGTCGCTCATCGCTATCCAGCGCTTCGAATCCAGACGGGAACAGCAAGACATGCCGACGATCAACCAACTCGTGCGCCAGGGGCGCCAGACCGAGACCATCAAGTCGAAGTCGCCTGCCCTGCAGGGCAACCCGCAGCGGCGCGGAGTGTGCACGCGTGTTTACACCACCACGCCGAAGAAGCCGAACTCTGCGCTTCGCAAGGTCGCCAAGGTGCGCCTCACGAACCAGCAGGAGGTGATCTCCTACATCGGCGGCGAGGGCCATAACCTGCAGGAACATAGCGTGGTCCTCGTTCGAGGCGGACGCGTGAAAGACTTGCCTGGCGTGCGCTATCACATCGTGCGCGGCTCGCTGGACCTGCAGGGGGTCAAAGATCGCAAGCAGTCCCGCTCCAAATACGGTGCGAAGCGCCCGAAGAAGGCGTAACCAAAATCGTCCCGGCGGCAACCGCGAGGTTGCTGCAGGGTTGCCCCAAGGTCGCGCGCAACCGCCCACGGCCGAGTAAGCGAAGATCCCATTGTTCGTGGTTCTTCGAGGCCTTCGCACTCAAGTGCTTCAGGCCAGCTGAAACTGAAAAAGGAAGACTCCCATGCCACGTCGTCGCGAAGTACCCAAGCGCGAGATCCTGCCCGACCCGAAGTTCGGCTCCGTCGATCTGTCCAAGTTCATGAACGTCATCATGGAGTCGGGCAAGAAGGCGATTGCCGAGCGCATCATCTATGGCGCGCTCGACCAAATCGAGAACAAGGCCGGCAAGGACCCGCTCGAGGTGTTCATGGTTGCGCTGAACAACATCAAGCCGATGGTCGAGGTCAAGAGCCGCCGCGTCGGTGGCGCCAACTACCAGGTGCCGGTTGAAGTTCGCCCCGTACGCCGCCAGGCGCTGGCGATGCGCTGGCTCAAGGAGTCGGCCCGCAAACGCGGCGAGAAGTCGATGTCAGCCCGTTTGGCGAACGAACTTCTCGAGGCAGCCGAAGGGCGAGGCGGCGCGATGAAGAAGCGCGACGAAGTGCACCGCATGGCTGAAGCGAACAAGGCGTTCTCGCACTTCCGCTTCTAAACCCGGCTTCCGGCCGCCTCTACGGGTTATCACTGACCCGAGGGCGGCCCCTGTATTTGGAGATTGATCATGGCCCGCAAGACCCCCATCGAGCGCTACCGCAACATCGGTATCTCTGCGCACATCGATGCAGGCAAGACCACCACCACCGAGCGCATCCTGTTCTACACCGGGGTGAACCATAAGATCGGCGAGGTGCACGACGGCGCTGCCACGATGGACTGGATGGAGCAGGAGCAGGAGCGCGGCATCACGATCACGTCGGCCGCGACCACTTGCTTTTGGAAGGGCATGGACCTGTCCTTTCCCGAGCATCGGATCAACATCATCGACACCCCCGGACACGTCGACTTCACGATCGAGGTCGAGCGCTCTATGCGGGTGCTCGATGGTGCGTGCATGGTCTATTGCGCCGTAGGTGGCGTGCAGCCGCAGTCCGAGACTGTCTGGCGTCAGGCGAACAAGTACAAGGTGCCGCGCCTGGCCTTCGTGAACAAGATGGACCGCACGGGCGCCAATTTCTACAAGGTTTACGACCAGATGAAGGTGCGGCTGAAGGCCAACCCCGTTCCGATCGTCATCCCCATTGGCGCCGAAGAGAACTTCACCGGTGTGATCGACCTCATCAAGATGAAGGCGATCATCTGGGACGAGGCCTCGCAAGGTATGAAGTTCAACTTCGAGGACATCCCCGCCGAATTGGTGGCCGATGCGCAGAAGTGGCGCGAGAACATGGTCGAGGCGGCAGCGGAAGCCAGCGAAGAGTTGATGAACAAATACCTCGAATCAGGCGAGTTGACCGAGGATGAGATCAAGTTCGGAATCCGTACGCGCACGATCGGCGCAGAGATCCAGCCGATGTTCTGCGGGACCGCCTTCAAGAATAAGGGTGTGCAGCGCATGCTCGACGGCGTGATCGACTTCATGCCCTCGCCGATCGACATCCCGCCGGTGCCCGGCACCGACGATGACGACAAGGAAACCTCACGTCGCGCTTCGGACGACGAGAAGTTTGCTGCGCTCGCTTTCAAGCTGATGACGGACCCGTATGTCGGTCAGTTGACATTCGTGCGTGTGTATTCGGGCGTGCTGAAGTCGGGCGATTCGGTCTACAACCCGATCCGTGGCAAGAAGGAACGTATCGGCCGGATCTTGCAAATGCACGCCAACCAGCGTGAAGAGATCAAGGAGATCCTGGCGGGCGACATCGCGGCATGTGTCGGACTCAAGGACGTCACGACAGGCGAAACCCTGTGTGACCCGGAATCGATCATCACGCTTGAGAAGATGGTGTTCCCGGAGCCCGTGATTTCTCAGGCTGTCGAGCCGAAGACCAAGGCCGACCAGGAAAAGATGGGCATTGCGCTGGGCCGACTGGCACAGGAAGACCCGTCGTTCCGCGTGCGTACCGACGAAGAATCCGGCCAGACCATCATCTCCGGAATGGGCGAGCTGCACCTCGAGATCATCGTCGACCGCATGAAGCGCGAATTCGGTGTCGAGGCCAATGTGGGCAAGCCGCAGGTGGCTTACCGCGAGACGATTCGCAAGTCCGTGAGCGACGTCGAAGGCAAGTTCGTGCGCCAGTCGGGCGGCAAGGGCCAGTATGGCCACGTCGTGCTGACAGTCGAGCCGCAGGAGCCCGGCAAGGGCTTCGAGTTCGTCGACGCGATCAAGGGCGGTGTCGTTCCGCGCGAATTCATTCCTGCGGTCAAGAAGGGCGTCGAGGATTCGCTGCCGAATGGCGTGTTGGCGGGCTACCCGGTCGTCGATGTGAAGGTCACGTTGACGTTCGGGTCGTACCATGAAGTCGACTCCAACGAAAACGCCTTCAAGATGGCGGCGTCGTTCGGTTTCAAGGACGGATGCCGCAAGGCACAGCCGGTGATCCTGGAGCCGATGATGGCCGTCGAGGTCGAGACGCCCGAGGACTATGCCGGCGGCGTGATGGGCGACCTCTCGTCGCGCCGGGGCATGGTGCAGGGCATGGATGACATGCCTGGCGGCGGCAAGGTCATCAAGGCCGAGGTTCCGTTGTCGGAGATGTTCGGATATTCGACGACGCTTCGCAGCATGAGCCAGGGCCGTGCCACATACACGATGGAGTTCAAGCACTACAGCGAAGCACCGAAGAACGTCGCAGACGCCATCATCACGGCGCGCGCGAAGTAACCAGGACCTCCGGGCGGGCGCTCAAAGCGCGACTCGCCCGGCCGGTCTTCGGCGGGTTGGCGTTCGTTGCCGGCGACGAACGATGAAGCAACTGCCCGGAGACCTTAAACCATCCACCGGCGACGCTCTTTTCTCTTGGAGAGACTGACATGGCAAAAGGCAAATTTGAGCGCACCAAGCCGCACGTGAACGTGGGGACGATTGGGCATGTGGACCACGGCAAGACGACGCTGACGGCGGCGATCACGTCGGTGCTGGCGACGAAGTTTG
>JAHECD010000195.1 GCA_024641945.1 Rubrivivax sp.
TCGTCTTGGCCGATGCGCGCGCGGCATAGGTCTGCGCGGCGATCAATTGCATCGCGCCGCTGCCGGTGGCCGCCGCGGCCGCCGCCGCAGCCGTGCCGGCGGGCATGGCGGCCACTTCGGCCGCTGCCGCCGCGGCCCGTGCCGCTGTCGATGCCGCAGTCGACCCCGTTGTCTTCGCGGCTGTCGTCGCGGCTGTTTTCGTCGCTGTACTTGTCGCTGTCTTTGCAGCCGTTTTCGTCGCGGCCGTCGAGGCCACGGCGGCCCCGCTGGAACGCGTACTCGCCACGGTCCGGCCGGCGGGCCGGGAGATCACCGCTCCCGACGCGACGGGGTCGCCCGCGGTGCCGGCGAGCGTCGCGCGGTTCAGCGCGAGCGCGGTGGTGTCGAGCAGGGCGCGTCCGTTGGTCACGACCGGGAAGACTGAAAACTGGGTGCGCAGCGCATCGGCCTGCGCCTGCGCGGTCTGTGCCCCGGCCGCATTGCCGGTCGCGGTGTGCAGGGCGGCCAGTCCGAGCGTTGCGTCGATCTGTGCGGCGTGGTTGCCGGCGGCGCCAAACGCATCGGCACTCTGCGACATCAACTTGGTCGCCTGGGCGGAATCCCCGCTGCGCGCCTGCAGGACCGCCTGGTCGTGCAGCAGCGCGGCGCGCAATTCGGGGTCCTGCGCCTGCTTTGCCGCCACCGCCGCGGCCTTGGCGGCCACCGCGAAGTCGCCCTTGTCGAACGCCGTCTGCATCTCGGCCATCGGCACGCGCACGCCGGCGTCGCCGTCGGCCAGGCCCGCGGCCTCGACCTGCGCGAACAGCTTGGAGACACCGGCCGGCAGCGCCGTGCCCGATGAAAACGCCGTGGGGATCGTTTTGGTCAGCGCCGGCGTGCGGTCCAGCATCGTTGCGCTCAGCGCAAGGGTCGCTTCTGCGACGCCCGCATCGGCGAGCTTGAGCCAGTCGGCCTTGACGCCGACGAACACAGCGATCTTCGGGTACAGCACGGCGGCGATCACACCACGCAAGCTGCGGTATTCCTCGAGCGCGGCAGTGGCCCGGCCAGCGGCCAGAAGCCGGTGCGCCGTGACCAGGCGGCGCTGAACGTCGCGCTCGAAGGCGGTCTCGGGCGAGTCCACTTCATAGCTCGCGCGCGTCAACTCGCGCGTCGCGTCGATCACGAACGCATAGCGGTTCTCATGCAGGTATTTCGGTGCCATGGGCTGCTCCTTCGCCAAGGCATCTTTTTTAGTCCCATCACCCTGCAACTGCATCCCAACGCTTAGGGGTTCCACAGGCATGAATCGAGGGGTGTTCAGCGGTCTCGTTTCGGCGCGTGCCGAAACGTCGCACATCACAACTGGTGCACAGTGAGGGCCTGCACCCGACCCTCACTCCGCATGCCAAGGACGTCTGCCATGCCGATCACCTGTTTCATCCGCTACCGAATCGATCCGTTCCAGCGCGAGGCGTTCAAGGCCTATGCCGAGGCCTGGGGCCGCATCATTCCGCGCTGCGGCGGTGACCTGCTCGGTTATTTCCTACCGCACGAAGGCAGCAACGACGTGGCCTGGGGGCTGGTCGGCTTCGACAGCCTCGCCGCGTATGAGCGCTACCGCGCCGTGCTCAAGGCCGATGCCGAAGGCCGGGCCAATTTCGAGATGGCGCGGACGGGCCGGTTCATCCTGAGCGAAGAGCGCTCCTGGCTCGAGGACGTGCCCGCGACACGCCACCGCGCCCGCGAGGTGTCACCGTGATCGCCGTCATCTTCGAACTCGAGCCGCGCGAGGGGGCCACGCATCGCTATTTCGAACTCGCTGCCGCGTTGCGTCCGTCGCTGGAAGGTGTGGACGGCTTCATTGCCGTCGAGCGTTTCGAGAGCGTGACGCGGCCCGGCCACTACCTGTCACTGAGCTTCTGGCGGGACGAGGCGGCCGTGCGCGCGTGGCGCTGCGAGGGCTTGCACCGCGACGCACAGCAGGCGGGGCGCACGCAGGTGTTCGCGGGTTACAGGCTGCGTGTCGCGCAGGTCGTGCGTGACTACGGGCTGCACGAACGCGCACAGGCGCCCGCGGATTCGCTCGCTGCCCTGCTCTGAGCGCGATGGTCTCTCCCCACGAGCCCCGCCTGGCACGCGTCGCTGCGCTGGTCGCCGACCCGGCCCGATCGCGCATGCTGGCCTACCTGCTCAGTGGCGAGTACGCCAGCGCGGGCGAACTCGCCCGGGTCGCATCGGTCACCGCGGCCACGGCGAGCGGGCATCTCGCGCGGCTGACCGATGCACGTTTCGTGGTGTGCGAACCGCGTGGCCGGCATCGGTACTACCGGCTCGCCGATGCCGATGTCGCCCACGCGCTGGAGGCGCTCGCACTGGTGGCCGAGCGCGACGATCACGACCGCGCCTGGTCGCATCCCGAGCGCCAGCGGCTGCGCGAGGCGCGTTGCTGCTATGGGCATCTGGCGGGGCGGCTCGGCGTCAGGTTGTTCGACACGCTGTGCGCCGAAGGACGTGTGGTCGCGGCCGCGTCGGGGTTTGCGCTGACCGATGCCGGCAAGGCCTGGCTGCGAGACCTGGGCCTCGAGGCGGGCCCGCCCGTCCGGCGTCGACGCTACGCTTATGCCTGCCTGGACTGGTCGGAGCGGCGTGACCACCTTGCCGGCCAGCTGGCCGACGAGATGTACCTGCACTTTGTCGCCAGAGGCTGGCTCAGGCGTGACGGCGGCCGTGCCGTGGAAGTCACCGCGGCGGGACGCCAGGCGTTGCTGCCGCTCCTGGATGGGTCCGCGACTCGGCGGAACCTTGATGGCACATCGGCGTCAGCGGGAGAACGACATCCGCCGTCCCCGGCCGGCGTCAACGGGCCGGATTGACCCACATCGTCACGGCATTGCGCGGATATTCGCTGTTCGAGACGATGTCCAGGTCGCCGTCGCCGTCGAAGTCGACGAGCGCGATGCCGACCGTGCTGCTGGGCTCCTGCATGATCTTGTAGGCGTCCCACGTGCTCTCGCGCTGGCGCAGCCAGTAGATCCCGCCGCGCCGCGGTGCGGACAACGAGAACGAGAGCGACGAGACGCCGAAGACGATATCGGGCGAGCCGTCGAGATCGAGATCGCCCACCGCGACTTCGGAGACGATGATCTGGTCGGTCTCGCGCGCAAAGCGGGCGATCGTCGTGACCTCCCAGGTCTTGCCGCCGTCCACGTTGCGGGCCAGCGTGATACCTTGGTAGGTGGGCTGCAGGATGTCGATGTGGCCATCGTGGTCGATGTCGAGTGTGATGCCGAAGTGCCCGTGAATCGCCAATACGCCGGGAATGTCGTGGCGCGTCCACACGCCGTCGGGGCCGCGCCCGTACCAGGACAGGACGCCGGTGGATGCATCGGCGACCACCACCTCCGGATGCCCGTCGCCGGTGATGTCGGCCAACTGCAGCGTTCGCGGGTCGACCAGATCCGCCGAGCCCTCGATGGCGTGCTGGCGCCACGCGCCGCCGGCGGCGCCGGGGTTTTCGAGCCACACCAGCCCGCGTGCGGAGGGATTGGCGTCGGTGGAGTTCTGCACCCGCATCGAGACGACGAGATCGATATCACCGTCGCCGTCGATATCGCCGGAAGCGATATTCACCGCACCCGGTGTGTTGGACGTCAGCACACGCCGGCCCCAGGCGAGGCGGCGCGATCCCGGATTGAGGTAGGCGATGACGGCGCCGTGTGAATTGGCCACGCCGACGATGTCGCGCCGCCCGTCACGGTTGATGTCGATCGTGACGTGGCGTTCCAGCAGCGTGGTCTCGGTGGGCGGTGCGGTGAGGTCGCCGAACCTGTCGGAGGCGACGATCTTCTGCAACTGTCCGCCATTCCACTGCACGTAGCCGATGGCGCCGCCATCGGTGCGCGAGGCACTGGCGCTGCTGCCGTTGTAGGAGTCGAAGAAGCTCAGGTCGGGCCTGCCATCGCCGTCGAAATCCTCGACCGCGAAGCCGTACGAATAGCTCATGCCGGTCAGCACCTCGCGGCGCCGGAAGGCGAGCGGCGCATCGGGCAGTGACCGCAGGTCGATCACGTCCGTCGCCGCTGGCGGCGGCGCCACCTGGGCTGCCAGCGGCGCGGCATTCGACTGGTTCATTGCGCTCGGTTCCGGCGGCGCGGCGTCGCCACCGCCGCCGCAGGCGGCCAGCAGGCCGGCCATCAGGAGGGCGGCAGTCAGGCCGCCGGCCAGCCGCTGTGACGCACGCAAGCGCGCAGGCGGGCGGCGCGTCGGGGCTGCCGCGGTTGCGGAGGCGGCGGAATCGTGATGGGGGCGGGTCGGCATGGTGGTCTTGCGTTCGATGCAGGTCCCGGTTCGGACCGTGCGTCGAGACTAAGGACCCGCCCGCCTCGTTGATCGAAGGAAAACCGCCGCGAACCCGGCCGATC
>JAHECD010000113.1 GCA_024641945.1 Rubrivivax sp.
GACAGTTCGGCCAGCCGTGCCTGCAGTGCCTGCTCCAGGGCTGCCGGCGAACTCACCACGTGGCAGAAGTCGATCTCGCGCAGCCGCTCGACGTTTTCGAGCTCGATCCGGCGCGGCCGCAACGTGACCCATTCGTGCGGCGACTTGGTCACCACGACGGGCTCGGTGTCGCACGCGAATACGATGCCCGGGATGCCGAGCTTGCCAGCCTGCGCAAACATGTTCGTCGGCAGCGTGTCGCTGATCCCGAACGCGCACTTGGCCACCGTGTTGCTGGTGGCCGGTGCGATGACCACGGTGTGATAGACATCGTCGTAGAGCATGCCCACCGGTACCGCGCTGGCGGTTTTGTCGCGCACCAGCCGGAAGCCCGGGCCGAAACGCGACCGCAGGTCGTCCAGCGGCAACTTGTAGATCGCGAGCACCTCTTCGGCGGCGTCGGAGACGAAGAGGTCGAGCGCCGGCAGGCGCGTGGCCAGCGCAAGGGATTCGTCGAGGTAGTGGCCCGAGCCGGTGATGCACCAGGCAAATCGTGTGCGGGCTTCCGGGCGGGGGGCGTGTACAGCCTCCTCGTCAGGCGGCATGTGAGACTTCGATATGCAGCTTGTGCAGCTTGCGGTAGAGAGTGTTTCGGCTGACATCGAGCGCCTTGGCCACATTGCTCACGTTCCAGCGGTGCTGCTCGAGCAACTGGAGCAGCACCATGCGTTCGTTGGCCTGGATCGGATTGAGCTTGATCGGCAGTTCGGTCGACCGATCGGTCTCGGACCGCCCCGACGATGGTACGGCCGCCGTGGGCTGGGACGAGGGCGACGGGGCGCCGAGCGGATCCTGCGCAGCCAGCGACGGCAAATGCTCGCGGGTGATGGTGCCGGTGTCGGCGAGTGCCGCAGCGGTGCGCAGCACGTGGCGCAACTGGCGCACGTTGCCCGGCCATGGGTCGTTGAGCAGCAGGTGTTCGGCTTCGGCGCTGAGCACGGCGCTGCCAGCCGACTCGGACGCCAGCACCGAAAGAATGAGATCGTGACGGTCGCTGCGTTCGCGCAGCGGCGGCAGTGCCAGCTCGATGCCCGCGAGCCGGTAGTAGAGGTCTTCGCGGAACCGGCCATCGCGCACGAGCGCCGGCAGATTCTGGTGACTGGCGCTGATGAGCTGGAAGTCGACCGGATGCACGTCCTCCGTACCGAGTGGCGTCACCTGACGCTCGTCGAGCACACGCAGCAGCCGCGCCTGCAACTCGAGCGGCATGTCGGCAATCTCGTCGAGGAACAGCGTGCCGCGATCGGCCTGCAGGATCTTGCCGCGACGCCCCGTGCGCTGCGCACCGGTGAAGGCACCGGCGCGGTAACCGAAAAGCTCGGACTCGATCAGCGTCTCGGGCAGGGACGCACAGTTGACCGCGACGAAACTGCCCGCTGCGTGCGGGCTCGCCTCGTGGACGGCACGCGCAAAGACTTCCTTGCCCGAGCCCGTCTCGCCGTTGAGCAGCACCGGCGTGCCGCGCGCAATCACGCGCCGCGCCGTCTCCAGCCGTGCCGCCAGTCGCGCGTCCTTGAAGATCACGGGGTCGTTGACGACATGGCTGGACGCCGCGGGACGGCCGGACGGCTCGCGCGTGGCCAGCGCGCCTGGCACGGCCGCCAGCAGGGCGGACTTCTGGGCCACCAGGACCGCGCCGGACTGCGTGGCGGGCCGGCGCGCCACCGCGAAGAAACGAAGCGCCGCGTTCGCCCGGTACGTCACCACCGGATGGAAGGACGCCGACGAGCTGCGCTGCAGCATGTCCTCGAGCGACGACTGGAACAGGTCGTCGACGCGCCGCGAGCGGATCTCGGCGGCCGTCTGCAGCCCGAGCTGGAACAGCGCGCTGCGGTTGGCGGCCAGCACGCGGCCATCCTCGCCGACGGCGAGCTTTCCTTCGTGCAGCGTATAGACGAATTCGGGCCGGCTGTGGAAGTGCAGCGGGCACGCATGGCTGAAGCGAACGTCGATGAGGCGGTTCTCGATCATGCGCGCCGTCATGCCGAGCAACACCAGCAGGTGCTGCTGCATCAGACTGGAGCGGCTGGAAACATCGAGCACCGCGGCGATCTCGCCCGACGGGTCGTAGACCGGCACCGCGGAGCAGGTGAGCTGGGTGAAGCGCGTGAAGAAGTGATCGTCGCGCCGCACGGCCACCGGACGGCGCGCCGCCAGGCAAGTCCCCAGGCCATTGGTGCCGGCCTCGGCTTCGCTCCAGGTGCCCCCCAGGCGCAGCCCGAGTCGGCCGATCTCGGCCGAGAACTCGGGCGCGGCCACCATGTGCAGGATCACGCCTTCGGTGTCCGTCAGGACGACTGCCGCTTCGGAGTCGGCAAGTTGCTGGTAGAGCGACGTCATCTCGTAGCTGGCGCACGAAATGATGTCGGCATTGCGCTCACGGCGCTCGTCGAGTTCCGAGCGCGAAACCACCGTCGGCAGGCGCAGCTTTTCGGGGTGGAGCCGATACTCATTGAAGCAGCGGATCCACGACTGCGCCACGACGTCGTCGCGCCGATCCTGCACCCCGGCGCGGACCAGCTCAAGGACGCGGTCGGCGTGATCGTGGCTCTCTTCAAGGTTCATGTCTGTCTCCAGTACGCCCGTCGGGCCGTTGGGTGCGGCTTCTCTTGCGGGACCCGTGATTGTCCGAGTTTGCTGCGTGACGGCAAGAAGGGTAAATCAGCTGCCGCCACGGCAGGCCCTCATCTTGCATTCTGTTCCAATCCACACCCGCGGCCTCCATCAGGCGTGCCGTATCCGACCCTTGCCGATGGAGAGTTCGACCCCATGACGCTGCCCGAACCGAGTCTGGTTGCCGCTGCCCCCGAGGCCGACCGCCACGCGGCGCCGATGGACCTGATCTTCATCGAGGGTTTCACCGGCGAGACGGTGATTGGCATCCACGACAGCGAGTTGCACCGCCCGCAGCCGCTGGTGATCGATGTGCACGCCGGCGTGCCGCATGCGCGCGCCTGCGAGACCGACCGCATCGGCGACACCATCGACTACGGCGTGGTGTGCGAACGCCTGCGCCGGCTGCTCGTCGAGCATCGGCTGCAATTGCTCGAGGCCTTTGCCGACGCCATCGCCGACATCGTGCTCGGTGAGTTCGGCGCGCGCTGGGTGCGCGTGAAGGTCGTCAAGCCGCGCAAGTTCGACGACGTACACGCCGTGGGGGTGCAGATCGAGCGCCACGCGGGTGACGCGCAGGGCACGGCCCAGCGAGGCCAGGCACGCGGCGCGGCGGTGCTGCGCCTCATCGGCAGCGGCATGGTGCCGGGCGCCCACCCATAAGTCGGGCGTCAACGACTTGCCCAAATGAAAAGGCCCGCCGGTGCAGACCGGCGGGCCTTCTGCATCATTGCGCCGCTCCGCAAGCGGATCGGCGCACTCTGCGGCTTACTTGGCCTGGAACGGGTGATCCACGGACCCCTTCTTGGCCACGACCTCGGCAGCGGTCGGCGAGCCGGCGACGGCACGCTGGATCGACTCGCGCACGGCGCGGTAGTTGTAGTCCTGGATCTTCTTGTCGTCTTCGGCGAGCCAGTGGATGAATACACCGACGCAGATGAACAGGTTGTCGGCCTCGTCGGCCGGGATCGTGCCATCGGCAACCGAATCGGCCACCGCCATGGCTACACCACGCTGGGCCGGGCCGAACATCTGAACGGCCTGCTTGGCGCCCTTGATCGTGACCTTGTTGAACATCACGGTGGCCGGCTTGGTCAGCAGGTTCGGTGCAACGACGGCCAGCAGGGACGTGAAGCCGTCCTTGTTGTTGGTCAGGGCGTTTGCAAATGCGGATTCCACCGGGGAACCGCGCGGGCCGATGATGAGGTCGATGTGGGCAACTTCATTGCCGTCACCGACGAGAGACTCACCGACCATCATGTGGTTGATCTTTGCCATGGCTTTTCAATCTCCTAATCGTGTTCTAACGGGGTCGCGTCGCACCGACCCCGACGGTCGGCGCGTCGAAGAACCTATCACGATCCATGCCATGCGGCATCGGCGTTGTCGAGCAGTGCATGCAGCCACAGCGTGGCGACCGTCAGGTCCGCGCTCGTGCCGGGGTTGATGCCGCCGGCCTTGAGACCGGCATCCCAGGCCGCGAACGCGGGGTCCGCATCGAGGCCCTCCCGGCCCAGCCACTCCTGAGCCGTGCACATGACATTGTGTGCCACGCCCTCGCCGTGTTTCCGCACAATATGTGCATCGGGCAGACTCGCGAGGAAGGCCAGATATACCCGGTGTACGGCTTGCGCCCATGGCGTACCGGTCTCGCCATCGGTGTCGCGCAGAACTGGGACAAACCCTGATCGCAGGGCCTGCAGCCCGGTATCGAACAAGTCCACAAAGCCATTGGTGTACTGGCGCGCGATCGTGTCGCGTCCGGCGGCCAGCCGCATCGCTTCACGCAGGCCGATGCTCGGCAATCCACGGACATCCTCGACCGGCACGGCACCCAATCCACCCGGCCGGGCCATCGCGATGCCTCGATACGCCGCGCGGGCATCGTCGACATCGAGTGTCTCGAGCACGCCGGCGATGGCGCCACGCCAGGCGGCCGGGGACGCGGCAGCGGCGGTCACCCCTTCGGCGGCGGCAGCCAGCGGTGCGCACAACAGCACGATCCCGAGGTTCGTATTGCAACCCGCGGCGCCGAAGCTGGCCGCCACAGCGCGCTCGATGCGATCGCCCACGCGGGCGCCCGGCTCGAACAGCGGCCCGGCTGCCGCGCGGGCGCTGTCGACGAACTGGGCGGCCGCCATGCCGTGGCCCGGCGATGCGACGCTCACGTTGCCCGGTTTGCGCACGGCGACGTCGAGCATGCAGGCACTGACAAAGGCCGCGCGACGCAGTTCGATCACCTGCCGACTCCACGCGACATGACGCTGGACAGGCATAGACCCGGGCACAGGCTCATGGGACGGGTCTGCGCGCTGCGCGCTTCGGGATGAGCGCCAGGGAGCGGCCCGTCGCGCTCATGCCCGCTGTGTCGCCATCCGAACGCGTGGCGACGCGGCGAACCGGCGGTCGATCAGATCATCGACGATGGCCCGCGCAATGTTGAACGGCGTCACACGCTGCAGCCCATGCCACGCTGCGACACCGTTGACTTCAAGCACTTGAGGGCCGAGAAACGCGCCCTGCGGGATGACATCGACACCGGCGTAGTCCAGGTCGAGCGTACGTGCGGCGTCCTCGGCCAGGCGCGCCAAGGCCGGCGCGAGCGGCGCCGACTCGCAACGCGCACCCTGCGCCACGTTGTGGACCCAGTGCGCGCTCACGCGGCGCATCGCCGACACGGCGCGACCGCCGATCACCAGCACGCGCCAGTCGAATCCGGGTTGCGCCGCTGGCGGCACGTAACGCTGCAGATACGCCAATGAGCCGTAGACGCCGGTCAGCGCGGGCAGCGGCACATGTGCGCCGTCGACGTGGCCCACGCGCAGCAGGTCCTTGCCCTGTGAACCGAACAAGGGCTTGAGCACCAGGGCGCGGCCGGCCGCACTCTCGCGCATCACCAGGCGTTGCGCCTCGGCCTCCGACTCGATGGCCCAGGCCGGTGGCGTTGGCACGCCGGCCTGGTGCAAGAGCAGGCTCGTCATCGCCTTGTCGACGCTGCGCTCGATGGCGCGCGCATCGTTGTAGACCGGCACGCCCAGCGCGCGCAGCGCGTGCAGCACCGACAGCCGCTTGGTCACCTGCTCGAACGTGCCGCCAGCGATGCCGCGCACGAGCGCCGCATCGGGCAGGTCGCGGCCGAAGCCGGGGATCGACAGACCGTGCCAGGACGCCGCCGTGTCGACCCGGCAGTCGGCCAGATCGATGCACCGGCCCACGGCGGCGCGCACGCGCAGCGCCGCCTGCACCTGGCGCGTATGCCAGCCCGTCTCGTCGGTCATGATCGCGATGCGCAGAGTCATGCGGGGTTTGCCCGGTGCGGAGGGTGACCCAATCTCAAACGCTGTCGTTCAGCCACAGCTTTTGCAGCAGACCCATGTCGAGCGCACCGCCGTGGAACGTGCTGCCGGTGTCGATGTTGCTCACCCACACCTCCGACGGTGCAAAGAGTGCCGGGTCGATCTTGTAGAAGTCGTGGCCTGCAGCTTTGAAGATGTCGGCAAACGATTGGCCATGGTCGCTCGAATTGTGTGAAGGCAGTTGCGCCGCCAGCGCACGCGCCGCATCGTCGCTGCCACGCACCGACAGGTGCACACGCCCGCCATACAGGATGGCATCGTTGGTGCGGCCCATCGCCTGCACGCCGTCCGGGTGCGGTGCCGGCAGCGGTGCGATGCCCAGCCCGTCGACGATATGCGCCAGCTCGAAGCCGAGCGTGTGGGCCTTGTGCAGTGCGACCTCGAGCACACGCGCCACGACCTGGGTCGTGCCGGCCCGGCTGGTCGTGGGTGTGAGCACGAGCGTCAAGGCTTCCGGCCGCAAGCCACAGTCACGCAGGACCTTTCGAACCACCACTTCGGGCGGGGCGCGGTCGACCTCGAGCACCAGCACGCCGCGCTCGGCACGATCGCGGTAGCCCAGTTCTTCGAACAGGGTTTCCTTGCCCGCAAGCGCTCGCGCCGGGCCGGAGCCGAGCGAGAAGAATTTCTTGCCGCCCGTTTCTTCCTTGCTCGCCGCCAGGCTCCAGCCGGCGTATTGGCTGGCCAGGCACGCCAGGACCGGCTGTGAACTGCGCACCTCGATCCAGGTCGGCCAGCCGTCGGCCGCCGCACTGCGCAGCGTGACGTGGCCAAAACCGCCCATGCAGATCTCGCCGATGAGCAGGCCGGCGGCCACGCTCCCCGGAGCGCCGATCCCGGCATCGACGACGGTCGCACCCGTCACGTCGCGTCGAACGTCGGCGCCGAGCGCAGCAGCCCCAGCGACAAGGCGGTCGACCCACGGAGCCACCTCGCGGTTCACGCTCGATGCACAGCCGGCCAGCGCAGCCGCGTGTGCATCCGGGGTGGCATTTCCTGCGGGGATTGATTCGGTCATGCAGTCTTCTCCAGCAGGGCCAGCAGCGCAGCACGCCGTTGACCGAGTAGGGCCCGTACCCGCGGTACCGACTTGGCACACACGGTGACGGAACACAGGGGTTCGAGCGCGCGGACTTGCGTGCCCGGATTTGGCAGATCCTGCGCGCCGGGCAGGTCTGCGATCGCCGTGGCCTCGGCTTCGCCGATGAGGACGTGCCACGGCGCGTAGACGATCTCGATGCCACGCACGACACCGTCGCTGTCGGCGCAGACCGGCAGTTCGTGCGCAAGGCAGGCGCGCAAGTGCGCCAGCAATGGGCCGGACGCCCCCACGCTGGGGTAGAGCGACAGACTGGCAGGCGGACGTGCATTGAGCTCGAGCACGGCGACATTCTCGCCCTCGAGCAGGAAATCGAGACTGCCCAGGCCGCGCAGCCCGAACGACCGCGACGCAGCCTGTACGGCGGCATCGAGTGCGCGCCGCACGCCGAGGGTGACGGACACCGGCCCGATGACGCCATGAAAGACGAAGGGCCGCGTGCCAAGAGGACGCACGATCTGCTCGTTGATGCCGAGCACGACGGCGGACTGGCCGTCGGCCACGAATGTCGCCGACATCGGCACGCCTGCGGCTTCGCGCTGGGCGTAGCGACCGGATGGCAATGCCTGACCTTCCACCTCCGCCACGCGCTCGATATGGCCGCCCCCGCACCCGAGCGGGTCCTTCGTCAGCCACCCCATCGGGGCACGCTGAACATCCACGGCCGGATGCGCGATGCCGTGGGCGCCCAGGAACGCGAAGAATCTTGCAGGGTCGCGCACGTGCCGGACGGTCTCGGAGGTGTTGCCGATCAGCGGAAGGATCGCGTTGCCGGCATCGAGCAGATCGGCACGCCGCTCGAATCCGGCGCCCGCAATCCAGCCTCCTGCATCGCCACGTTGCGCCACGCCACGAAGTGCGGCGACGAAGCGGTCTCCATCGATGGCCAAGGCGTCCGGGCAGCCGATCGGCCGCCACTGCGCCGCCACTGCCTGCGTATCGGCGTCGCCAAAGACGTCGAGTGCAACCGCCTTCCAGCCTTCCTGCACCGCCGCCTGCACCAGCGCACGGGCCGACAGCCCTGCCAGGGCGATCGAGGTCACGCGCGGCGTCTCAGGGCTTCCTGGCCGCGGCGCTCTCGGCGAGAAACGCGCGTGCCGTCTCGAACGCCTCGGGAAAGCTCAGCTTGAGCGCCTTGTCGGACTCGCGCATCTGCACGAGCATCCGGTGCTGTGTCTGGTATTTGACATTGCCGATCGCCAGCGCCCCCCAACCCACCGCACCACTGCCGGCGACGGGCTTGCCCTTGTCCATCACGCCGACGCCGGCAATTCCCTCCGGCGGCACGGCGTTGACGTCGGCCGCCACCTTGAGCCGCGTCGCGCCGGCCAGGTCTTCGGCAGAGGCCACCTGCAGACCGGCGGCCGCGCACGCAAGCACGACATCGGACTCTTGCAGCGCGGCGCGCAACGAGGCGGCGTCAGCGCCCGACACGCCACCGATGCTCACGCCGAAGCGTTGGCTCGTCTCCTGCGCCGCCCGCTGCGCGGCATCGAGCCCGCGGTGGCTCGAGACACGCACCTCGGCACCCGCCGAGGCGGCCAGCACGCCCGCGATACGACCCACCGGTCCGCCGCCGATGACCAGCACGCGCTGGCCGGACAGTCCGCCGGAAGACGACTTCAACAGCGTGGCTTCGACGCAGGCGACCATCGCCGCCGCCGTGGTGTACCCGCCGCTCGGATCGGCCATCACCGACACGACGAACGGCTTGACCATCGATGCCACGGCGCGGTCGATCATGTCGGCCGCCACCATCACGTCACGCCCGCCGATGAAGATGCCGGTGCGCGCGACACCCTTCGGCCCACGCGAGAAGATCGTGTCCTGCGTGAGCGCGGTCACGCTGTCCAGCCCGACATCGCTGTAAGGCACCACCATCTGGTAGCCCGCGTCTGCGGCCATGTTGATGTCGAACGGGCTCATCTGGCGGCCGGGCGTGAACATGTGGAGGATGTAGGGTGCTTCGAAGGCCATGGTTCGTGCTGCTTCCAGGATAAAAAGGGGCCGCAGGTGCGGCAGGTCAGGCGCCGGGGCGGCGATCGCTGACGATGGCGCCGCGGTTGCGGCCGGCGACGATGCGCACGTCGAGACGCGGGTCGAGGTGACCGTCGGCCCGCGCGGCCGCCACCAGCGCCTGCGCATCGGCCTCGCTGGCGACGATGGCAAACCCGGTGGGCCCCCACGAACTCTGGCCGATCGCGCTGCGCGCCGGTGCCCCGCGGCCGCGCAGGCCGCGCATCGCCCGGTCCACCGCCGCGCTGGACCACGGGCTGCCCCCTTGCGCGGGCGCGAAGTGCTCGCCGAGCACCTGCTGGATGCTGTCGACGCCGGCGGCAAAGGCGTCGAAATCGCCCGCCATCGCGCCCGGCAGCACACGCATCAGCACCTGATGGCACAGATCGGCCGCCTGCGCCCGGGCCAGTGGCTCCAGTGCGGCGATGGCACGGCGCTCGGCATCGCCCGACAGGCCGCGCTGGTGGGGATCCTGCACGACGACGATGCGCCACGCCGACGGAATCGCGGCCCGGGCCAGCACCGGTGCCGGCGCGCCGTCGACCGCCGGGCCCCCGTCCACGAGCAAGCCCCCCTGGTCGAAGCCGCCGATGCCGATGCCCGAACGCAGACCACGGCCCAGCCAATGCGCCAGGGTCGGCGTGCTCGCCTCGACGCCGTGCCAGCCGACGAACGCCCGACCGATGGCGAGCGCCAGTTGCGTGCCCGATCCGAACCCGGCGTGAGCCGGCAACACCTGGCGCAGCGTCAGGCGCAGCGGTTCGCGCAGCCCCGTGGAGGCACGCAGGCGTTCGAGGCAAGCGGCCGCGCGGCCCACTTCTTCGTGCGCGTCGGCCGTCGCGGCCACCACTTGGTCGACCGCGGAGGCCGTGACCTCGACCGCACACTCGAAACCGTCGATCACGAGCCCCACGCTGCCGAATCGCCGGCCGAGCGTGCCAGCAGGGTCGAGAAACCCCAGGTGCAGCCGTGCAGGTGCACGCACGACGACCGCGCGCGTGTCGGCACTGGGCATCGTCGGCGAACTGGATCTCGTCACTGCGGCCATGGTCGGATTCTGGGGGCGGCTTTGCGATCGAGCATACGCGCTCGGGTAGCAAGGCCCGTTCCGAGGCGCCCGCCAGCGGTGGCGATGCGCGTTGCATGCCCGCCGCCTGTACCGTGCGGGGGACACTGTGTGCCGGTCTGACCGCGGGCCGGCACGATGGACGCAGTGTGATCGTCACTCGCATACGATGGCCGATCCGGCGCGGCGCTCCGGCCCTGAACCGACGCCGAATGCCCGCACGTCCTGACCGAGGAGATCCGCATGAGCAGTTGGCGAAAGTCCACCCCCAACGACGTCTACGCCGCAGACGAGATACAGGCCCGCCTCACGGCGGAGTTGCCGGCCTGGTATTACGAAGACGGCTTCATCCGGCGCAAGTACAAGACCAGTGGCTGGAAGAGCACGTTAATGGTGGTCAATACGGTCGGACATCTGGCCGAGGCCGCCTGGCACCACCCCGACCTGACCGTGTCCTACGCCTTCGTCATCGTCAAGCTGGTGAACCACGCCGCCAAGGGCGTGACCGACCGGGACTTCGCGCTCGCACACAAGATCGAGGAAGTCATCATGTGGCAACCCGGCACGGACCCGGACTCGGCGCTGGAAGGCACACCGGACGACCCGCGCTTCAGGCACATGAAGTACGAGTGAGGGGTCGTCCGGCGCGCATCAGCGCTGGTCGATCACGTACCAGGGCGAGTTGGTGCCCGGGCCGACGACGAAGCTCAACGTCGTGCCGTTGTCCACCACCGGTACCTCGAGCTTGACGTTGCCGGTGTCGTCCAATGCGTAGACCCGAAGCCGCTTGCTGGTGTCGATCGATCCCTTCTGAATCGTGACCTGCGCCGGCACGGCCTCGAGGCGGTTGTTGCCGATGCCGACCACACGCTGCAGACGATCGGCACTGCGCCATTCGTAGTCGGTGAGATCGTCGCCTGTGACGGTGAGCAGCATCGACGGCGCGGCGGGAATCGCCTGCGTGTCGGTAAGCGACGTGAGCGTGAGCAGCGTGCGGCCGAGCATCGTCTTGCCGGTCGTCACGCTCACGCCGCCACCCAGCGCGGTCGCCTGGCCGTCGGGCACCGAGGTGCGCATCTGCGTCTTGGGGGTATCGATCGTGAAATTGACGCCGCCCTTCCAGCGCAGCTGGTTCGTATCGGTGTTGTAGTCGTTGCCGCTGAAGCTGGCCGACGGCGGCAGCTGCTCCTGCGCCAGCGTGTCGACCACGGTGTGCGAGATGCGCGTGCGGAAAGGCTCGCGCACGTTGCCGCCGAGGTCGTAGTGCGCGCTCGAGAAGGATTGGCCCTTGGCGAGCCGGTCGAACAGACGCTCCTTGCTGATCGCGTAGACCTTCTCGGTCGGCCCGGCGGAGACGTCGGCGCGGCGGAACATGATCGTCGCCGCGGCGCGCGTGACCTTCTTGATCGAGTCGTTGAAGAGGTAGCCCTGCTTCTTCTCCGGCGAGACCATGTTCTGGTCGTTGTAGGTGAACATGAAGATGCCGTCCCAGTCCTGGAACAACGCATACGCGAACATCAGCATCTCGGCCTCGGCGCCATACGAGTTGTGGTGGCGCACCGAATACTCCGAGATCACCTGCGGGCGCCCGTTGACCCGGTTCATCGAAGCGATGAACGTGTTCTTGGCGTCGGCATCCACGTACTGTGGCAGGTCGTTGGTGGTGGCGTAGATCGGGTAGCCATCGTTGGGCGCGCCGGCGGCCGAATACGTGCCCGCGATCGACGGCAGGCCATGCCAGTAGTAGTGCACGTCGGTGAAGTCCGACTTGGGCTTGAAGAACTGCGGGCTGTAGTTCATCTGCCCGCCACTGACCAGACCCTTGAAGCCGAGCGGGCCCTTGATGTAGTCCTGCATCCCGCTCCAGTAGCTTTCCTCGGTGGCACCGATGAACTTCCACCAATCGGTCATGCGCGCCACGCCGAGCGCGGTGGCCTGCGTGCGCAGCGGCACCGCCACGTCGGCGATGCTGGCGATCGTCGTGCCCCACGCGGCCGACAGCGCGGCCGGCGTCGCGTACTTGGCCGTCAGCCAGGCATTCCATTGCTGTTTCAGCGGCACACCGTACTTCGGCCCCAGGGTGGCATCGGTGACGTACGTGTCGATGGTGCCGTTGCGCCAGCGGTGCGTGAGGGCGTTCTCGTTGTTGATCTCCACCGCGAAGATGCCGGGCTCGTTGGCATATGTGCGTCCGGTGTACAGGTTCACGCGCCCGAGCACCGAGGCCAGGAACTTGCGGTGCGAGTCGATCAGCGCGGGCATGTAGTTGTCGATGCCCTCGCAGCGCTCGATGCAGTCGGGCGACTCCGGATAGCGGCGGCCCGTGTGGGCCATCAGCTTCACGTACATGCCGTTCTGGATCAGCTTCGCGACGAAGTAGTCGAACAGCTCGGCCGCCACCGGGTTGAGCGTCGTCCAGTCGTTGTTCAGGATGCCCTGCTGCTTGTAAGTTCGGCCGATGTACGGGCGGTCGAAGCCGTGGATGCGCACCGCGTTGAAACCCTGCTTGGCGAGGTTGGCCGCGATCGCGTCGGCCTCGGCGTGCGTGGGCGTCAGCGCACCCAGGCTCATGTTGATGCCGTACAGGCGGATCCGGTTGGCGCCGACGTAGAAGTGCCCGTTCTTCACGACGATCGGGCCCGCCGAGCCGGCGGGCACCGGCGCCGCGGCGGCCGGGTTCAGCAGCGACGTCGAGGTGTCGTTCCATGGCATCTCGAACTTGACCAGCGCGCCGGTCAGGCTCGCGAGGCTGAGTTGCGGCGCCATCGGGTAGGTCGGCGCGGTATCGACCGGGCCGGCGCCCACCGTGGCCGTGGTGGTGGTCGTGGTCTTGTTGCCCGCCGCATCGGTCGCCGTCAGCGTGATGACATTCGTTCCCACCTGAAGGGGCAGCGACGCCACCGACCAGTTGACGGCGGTCGACGTCCCCTGCGTCACGGCCGCGCCGTTGCCACCGAGGCTGTTCGACCACGCCACGCCCTGGAGTGCGACGTTGTCCGCCGCCGTGCCCGCGAGCCCCGTCAACGCGCCCGCCGCGGCCGCGCCGCCATTGGTGATCTGCAGCGTCGGCGCGCTGGTGTCGGCCGGCGGCGGGGGCGGGGTGGCCGTATCGAGCCAGATCGCGGTGGTGACCGATCCCACGTTGCCGGCACGGTCGGTGGCCTTCACGGTGATCTTGTTGACGCCGGACTGCAACGCCAGTTGCGCGATCGACCAGTTGACCGAGGCACCCGACCCGGTGAGCTTGGCGCTGCCACTGCCGCCGCGGTCCGACACCCAGGTCACGTTGCGCAGGTCGGTATCGTCGACGGCCGTGCCGGCCAGTGCAGCGAGTGCGGTCGTGGTCGTCGTCGGCGCGTCGTCGACCGCAACGGTGGGCGGCAGCGTATCGCCCGCAAAGCGACCCTTGCCCAAGGCCACTTCGGTCGGCGCTGGCGACGCCATCGTCACCACGGCACTCGACGCCGTCGCCCCGTCGTTGTTTCCGCCCCCGCAGGCGGCCAGCGCCACGCTGGCCAGCGCGGTCATGCGCCGTGCGATGGACGCGGCGCGGATGCCGCAACCCCTGTCAGGCCTGGCTTGAGCGTTGGTGAGAATCTTGGCGGTCGGATGCAGGCGGTTCATGGTCGGGCTTCCCGTGGCTGTACGGGGCCGACCTGGCCTTCACTGCGTGTCGGATTCAACCGCTCCGGGCTCCCCCGAACATCGGGTCACCACGGCATCGCAGGAAAAGCAACCCTTCGACCCCTTAGACCTTGGGATCGGCCTGCAAGGCGAGCCCGTGGAGTGCCCAGGTGTAATTGCCGCGTACGGGCCGTAATGCGACGTAACCGCGTGTGAATTCCTTCGCGTAAATATTGCTCAAGCCGCGAAATCTCGGCCCCCGAGGGGCGACTGCAAGGATTTCAGCCGCCGTTCACGCGGCGCGCGATCGCAGCACGGCGTGCGCGCGGTGGCCCCGCAAATGGGGTCGGCCGTCAGGCCACGGCCGACCGACCGACTGGCCCGAAGCCACGCACCGCCGCAATGCTCCGCGGCGGCAGGCGACGCACGCTCAGCGCTGCTCGAGCAAGTACCAGGGCGAGTCGGTGCCGGGGCCGACGACGAAGCTCAGTGCCGTGCCGGTGTCGACCACCGGCACCTCCAGCTTGATGTTGCCGGTGTCGTCCAGCGCATAGACACGCAGCCGCTTGCCGACGTCGAGCGAGGCCTTGTCGATCGTGACCTGCGCCGGCACGGCCTCGAGCCGGTTGCTGCCGACGCCGATCACCCGCTGCAGGCGGTCGGAGCTGCGCCACCCGTATTCGGCCATTTCGTCGCCGGTGACGGTCAGCAGCATCGTCGCCGCTTGCGGAATATTCTGCGCGTCCGACAGCGAGGTGAGGGTCAACAGCGCACGACCGAGCATCGTCGTGCCGACCGACACGTTGACGCCGGTGCCGAGCGCGGTCGACTGGCCGTCCAGCACGGCCGTGCGCATCTGGCTGCGCGGCGTGTCGATCGTGAAGCTGCTCCCTGCCTTCCAGCGGAGTTCATTCGTGTCGGTGTTGTAGTTGGGCGCCGTGAAGCTGTACGACGGCGGCACGGCCTCCTGCGCCAGCGTATCGACCACCGTGTGCGACACCCGCGAGCGGAACGGCTCGCGCAGGTTGCTGCCGAGGTCGAAATGCGCGCTCGAAAACGACTGGCCCCTGGCGAGCCGGTCGAAGGTGCGCTCCTTGCTGATCGCATAGACCTTCTCGGTCAGGCCGGGGGCCACGTCGCCGCGCCGGAACATGATCGAGGCCGGCACGCGCGTGACCTTGCGGATCGCATCGTTGAACAGATACCCCTGCTTCTTTTCCGGCGCGACGAGGTTCTGGTCGCTGTAGGTGAACAGGAAGATGCCGTCCCAGTCCTGGAACAGCGCATACGAGAGCATCAGCATCTCGCCCTCGGAGCCGTAGGTGTTCTGGAAACGCACCGAGTATTCCGAGATCACGTGCGGGCGGCCGTTGACGCGGTTGGCCGACGCGAAGAAGCTGTTGGCCGGGTCGGTCGCGTAGTACTGCGCACGGTCGTCCGGCACAGCGTAGATCGGATAGCCGCTGTTCGGCTGGCTCGCCGCCGGCGCATACGTGCCCACGACCGACGGCAGGCTGTGCCAGTAGTAGTGGATGTCCGTGAAATCCGACTTCGGCTTGAAGAACGTGGGGCTGTAATTCATCTGGCCGCCGCTCACCAGACCCTTGAACCCCAGCGGGCCCTTGATGTAGTCGGTCAGGCCGCTCCAGTAGCTCTCCTCGGTGGCGCCAGCGAACTTCCACCAGTCCGTCATGCGGACGCCTCCGGTGGTGGCATCGGCGGATTTCAGCGGCAGGCCAATATCGGAGAACGTGGCGACCGACGTTCCCCAGGCGGCCGCGAGTGCCTCCGGCGTCGTGTAACGCGCCGCCAGCCAGTCGTTCCAGAGGCTCTTCAGCGGCGCGGCGTACTTGGGGCCGAGCACCGCATCGTTGACGTACTTGTCGATCGTGCCGTTGCGCCAGCGTTGCACGAGCGCGTCCTCGTTGTTGATCTCGATCGCGAAGATGCCCGGCTCGTTGCCATAGCTGCGCCCGGTGTACGGGTTGACGCGGCCGAGCAGCATCGCGAGGAAATTCTTCTGCGAGGCGATCAGCGCAGGCAGGTAGATGTCGAGACCCTCGCAATGCTCGAAACAGTCGGGCGCTTCGGGGTAGACGCGGTCCGAGTGCGCCATGATCTTGACGTACAGGCCGTTCTGGATCAGCCTGGCGATGAAATAGTCGAAGAGGTCGCCGGCGGTCGGGTCCACGGTGGCCCAGTCGGCATTCAGGATCCCCTGCTGCTTGTAGGTGCGGCCGATGTACGGCCGGTCCAGGCCGTGCAGCCGGACCGCGTTGAAGCCCTGCTTGGCCAGGTTGGCCGCGATGGCGTCGGCCTCCGCGTAGGTAGGCGTCAACGTGCCGAGCGTCAGGTTCACGCCGAACAGCCGTATGCGGTTGCCACCGACGACGAAGTGGCCGTTGTTCACGACGATCGGGCCCGCGGAGCCTGCCGGCTGGATGGTGGCGGAAGACGGGCTCAGGGGCGATGCCGCGGTGTCGTTCCACGGCATCTCGAACAGCGTGAGCGCGCCCGTCAATGCGGCGAGGTCGAGGCGCGGCGCCGTTGGGTACAGCACGACGGCGGTCGTGACGGCCGTGCTCTTGTTGCCGACGGTATCGGTGGCCGTCACCGTGATCACATTCGTGCCCACCTGCAGCGCCACCGGGCCCGCCGTCCAGGTGGACGCGGCGGTCGATCCGGACACGGACGCGATGCCACTGCCGCCAAGGCTGTTGACCCAGGTCACGCTCAGCAGCGCGACGTTGTCTGCGGCCGCACCGGCCAGTCCGCTGAGCACGCCCGCCGCGGCATAACCGGGATTGGTGACCTGCACGGTCGGCGCCGTGATGTCCGCCTG
>JAHECD010000196.1 GCA_024641945.1 Rubrivivax sp.
GAGCCACGCCCAGGCCTTCCAGGCCAGAGCCTCGGTCCAGTGCCGTGCGCTGCCCTGCCTGGCCAGCGCCGGCCGCCCCGGCGCAGCGTCGTGCGCGGCCGCGCGGCGCAGTTGCACCAGCAGGTCGGGGATCGGGATGCGCACCGGGCAGACCTCGGCGCAGGCGCCGCACAGGCTGCTCGCGGTGGGCAGGTCCTGCGTCGGCTCCAGGCCCAGCAGGTGCGGCGAGATGATGGCGCCGATCGGGCCCGGGTACGTGGTGCCGTAGGCCAGGCCGCCGATGCGCGCATACACCGGGCAGTGGTTCATGCACGCGCCGCAGCGGATGCATTGCAGCGTGGCACGGAAGTCGGCGTCTCGATAGGCCTGGCTGCGGCCGTTGTCGAGCAGGATCAGGTGCATCTCGGCCGGGCCGTCGAGCTCTGCGGTGCGGCGCGGGCCCGTGATCACGTTGAGGTACGTCGTCACGGCCTGCCCGGTGGCCGAGCGCGTGAGCAGGCCGAACAGCGGGAGCACGTGTTCGAAGCGCTCGACCACCTTCTCGATCCCGGTGATCGCGATGTGCACGTCGGGCACGGTGGTGCACATGCGGCCGTTGCCTTCGTTTTCCACCAGCACCAGCGAGCCGGTCTCGGCGACCATGAAGTTGACGCCCGAAACGCCGATGGTCGCGTCGCGGAATTGATGCCGCAGCACACGCCGGCCGATCGCGATGAGTGCGTCCACGTCCTCGGTGTAGCCGGTGTCGGCCAAGTGCTGCGCGAACAGCGCGCCGATCTGCTGCTTCGTCTTGTGGATCGCCGGCATGATGATGTGGCTCGGGCGCTCGCCGGCGAGTTGCACGATGTACTCACCCATGTCGGTCTCGAGGCAATCGAGGCCCTGCTCCGCCATGCGGTGGTTCAGCCCGATCTCCTCGCTGACCATCGACTTGCCCTTGACCATGCCGCTGGCGCCGTGTGCCCGCGCGATGGCGACGAAGATCGCATTCGCCTCTTCCGGCGTGGACGCCCAATGCACCTGCACGCCGCGCTCGACCAGGCGCGTTTCCAGTTGCTCCAGCAACCCGGGCAGGCGCGCCAGGCTGTAGCGCCGGATCGCCTCGCCCACCCCGCGCAGGGTCTCGAAGTGCGGTGCCGCCGCGCTCACGCCACCGAAGTGCGCCGCGCGTTTGTCCTGCAGGAAATCCATCGCGCTGCGGAAGCTGCTGCGCAGGTGCGCATCGTCCACGGCCGCCTGCGAATGGGTCTTGAAGTGGCGCGGGTCGACAAAATGCAGCGGCGCGTTCATGGCGCGACTCCGGTGGGCGCAGCGACGTCGTCGACGAGCACGATGACGAGTTCCTTCGGCCCGTGGGCACCATAAGCCAGCACCTGCTGGATATCGGCCGTCTTGGACGGCCCGGTGACGAGCAGCAGGTTGGTGGGCAGGCCGGCCGGGGGCTGCATCGCCGGCATGGCCGCCGGCAGGCTCGCGTACAGGCGGCTCGCCCTCAGAACTGCCACGTGCACCGGCGGCACGAGCGACAGCGTGCGCGGTTCGTGCGCGCCGGGGCGCAGGACCAGCGTGCCGGTATCGGCGATGCCGGCATCGGCCGCGGTGATGCCGGCCTGCACGCGGTCGAAGAGCTCGCCCTTCCACTGCGCCAGCGGACGGACGAAGCGGCGCACGTCCAGGCCGTCGAGCGCGGCGCCCAGCGCCGGCTGCAGAGGGCTCGCCGCGCCGACCGCCACGCAGGTGCAACCCCGGGCATCGAGCGCCGCACGCACGGCCTGCGGCCAGTCGTGCGTGCCGGCACGCAGCACGTCCGCGCGCCAGCCACGCGCGGCGGCCTCGAACATGCCGACGAGCGAACCCGGGTCGATGCGCGGGCCGACGCTGCCCCGGCCATACGGGCCGGCGAAATACGGCGAGAGGTCGGGCAGCGCGACCGCTTCGGCGGCGTCACCGGTGCGCAGCGCACGCAGGATCGAATCGCGCGCCGCGCGGGTGTCGGGCAAGGGGGTGCTCATGATGGGTCTCCTGTGCGGCCGCGGCTCAATCGGTGACCTGCCGCGCGGCATCGGCCGCGCCCAGGCGCTCGCGCAGAAAGCTCGCCAGGTGCACGCAGCGCGGCAGCGCCTCGCCGGCGGCGCGGCGCTTCTCGGCCGCGTGGTGCAGGTTGAGCAGGCAGCCGCAATCGGCGCTCACCAGCACGTCGGCGCCGCTGTCGCGCACGGCGTCGAGCTTGTCGTTGACCATCGCCCCGGAAATCGCCGGGTGGCGCGCCGAGAAGGTGCCGCCGAAGCCGCAGCATTCCGCCACGCGTTGCGGCTCGACGAGCTGCACGCCGGGCAGCGCACGCAGCAGGGCCGCACCGGGCACGTGCGTGCCCATCTCGCGCCGTGCGGCGCAGGAGGTGTGCAGCGCCACACGCACCGGTGCGCGATGCGGGGCGCCGGGCGCGGTGGCGGTGGGCGGGTTGGCCATCGTGTCGGCCAGGCCGAGCACGTCGCGGGCGAAGGCGCTGAACTCCACCACCCGCGCCGCAACGTCACGCGCCCGGGCACCCAGCGCGGCGTCGTCCGCCCACAGCTCGGGCCACTGGTGCACCATCATCCCCGCGCACGAGCCCGATGGCACGACCACCGGCCAGGGCTGTGGAAAGAGATCGATCTGCGCACGCGCAACACGCCGCGCCTCTTCGGTGAACCCGCTGCTGTAGGCCGGCTGGCCGCAGCAACTTTGCGCCGAAGGAAAGTCCACCTCGATGCCGGCGGCGCGGATCAGCCCGATCGCATCCATGCCCGCGCCCGGCGCCATCAGGTCGACCACGCAAGTGGAGAAGAAATACACGTGACGCGGCGTTGCCGAAGTGCCAGGGTTTGGGTTCGTCATGGGGTCTCCTCGGATACCGATCGTCGATTCGTTCCTGCGTTGTGCGGTCGACCGATGGACACCGGACGGACGCGGGACGCGCCCGCGAACCTAGAATGATTTTTCGCCGACAGCGGCACCGCCAAAGCGCCATGGCCCGCCTCCAACGACTCCCGCCGATCCACGCACTGGCCGCCTTCGAAAGCGCCGCGCGGCTGGGTGGCTTTGCGCCCGCCGCCGCCGAGCTGTGCATCACGCCGAGCGCGGTGAGCCACCGCATCCGGCTGCTCGAATCGCAACTCGGCGAACAGCTCTTCGAGCGCACGCCTGCCGGGGTGCGCCTGAGCGACGCCGGGCGGCGCACGCTGCTCGGCGTGCGCGAGGCCTTCGACCGGTTGGCGCACCTGTCGCGCGACGACGGTGCCGATGCGCTGCGCCTCAGCGTGGGCTCGCCGCCGACCTTTGCGCGCAACCTGCTGATTCCGCGCCTGCCGGCGTTCTATCGCCAATGGCCGGACATCGAGATCGAGGTGGCGGTGGCCGCGCCACTGCAGGACCGCCCCGAGCGCCACGATGTCGATATCCGCTTCGGCCGCGGCACTTTCGACGAGCGCATCACGACCAGGCTCTTCGACGACGAAGAGATCGTGCTGGCGGCGCCCGCCTACCTGGAGTCGCACACGCTGGCAGTGCCCGCGGACCTGGCGCGGGCGGAGTTGCTGCGCAGCCCGCTCGTGCCCTGGCGCGCGTGGTTCGGCGCGGCCGGCCTCGACTGGCCCGAGCCCGCCCGCGGGCCGGTCTTCACCGATCTGGGCATCCTGCTCGAGGCGGCGGCCAGTGGCCTGGGAGCGGCCGTCTGTACACGCCGCGTGGCCGCCAACTGGACATCGAGCGGGCAGCTCGAGCCGCTCTTCGGCGTGGCGGTGCCGGCGACGAGCACGTACTTCGCGCTCGTCGACCGCGACGCCGCGCAACGCCCCGAAGTGGCGGCATTCGTCGAGTGGCTGATCGACGCCTGCGCCTGACCGGAGACGCGCCGCGGTGCACGGCAGCCGCTCGGCGCACGGGCGGCGGGATTCGTGAGGTGTTCGAAGGGACATGGGCGGCAACCGAGGTGATTCGATGAGCGCTGCATCGCATCGGTGAACGCAGCGCGAGTGCACATCGTCTGCCGCCGCGACGACACCCGCAAACGAAACCTTTTCAGCCTCGGGCAAGACGAAGTTTCACGGGCGGCGCGGCGGCGGGGCCCTGTCGACCGGTCTCGGGCCCGACCGTGCAGCGCGTCACGCGGCGCCCACCTATCCGGCACTGCGGCCCCGACTTTGGCGCCCGGCCGGCTCGCTATAATGCGCGTTTTCCGCCGGTGTAGCTCAGTTGGTAGAGCAGCGCATTCGTAATGCGAAGGTCGGGAGTTCGACTCTTCTCACCGGCACCATCTCCCAAAGGGCCCGCCAGCGTGCGGGCCCTTGCCATTTCTGGCGCACGA
>JAHECD010000114.1 GCA_024641945.1 Rubrivivax sp.
TATGCGTCGACGCGGGAGCGTCGGCGCGGAGGCATCGCAGCCGCCCCCGCGGAGCGAGCATCGCAGCGAAGTCGGCGCGCAGCGCCGACCGCCGGGGGCTGAGCCCCGTCGGGCACCGGCCCTCGGCCTGCTCACCAGGCTGGCTTGCAACGTTGAACCTCAGGCGTGGCTTGACCACGAACGGCCGCTCCGGGTCGGATACGGCCGGTGAACGCCGATTCCCGAACGTCAGCAACCGGTGTGCAGTGACCATCGTCGAAGCAATTTCCAGAGGGGTTGAGTCAAGTCCTCACTGGTGGGGTACTGCCGAGCCGTCGACACAGCGTTGCGACGATGCCCTCGTTTCAGGTGTTGGGGCGTCGACGCAGACCAGCGAAAGTCGACGCTGAGGTGCCAAAGGACACCTGCCGACCAATGGGTTACGCTGATGCGCATGCCACCGCGGGGACACCACGATGCCTGACCCCGTGTTCCGTCTCGCGATCCGCGGGCGCGTCCAGGGTGTCGGCTACCGCTGGTCGATGGTCGAGGCGGCGCGGCGGCTGGGTGTCCGGGGGTGGGTGCGCAACCGCTTCGACGGCTCGGTCGAGGCCATGGTGGCCGGTGCGCCGCAGGCGCTGGAACAGATGATCGACTGGGCGCGCAAGGGCCCGCCATCGGCAGCCGTCACGGCGGTCGACGTCTCGCCCGGCGTGGGCGAGTTCGACACCTTCGACGCACGACCCTCGGCCTAGGGCCGCACACCCTGCGCGACCGGCTGCGCCCGGAACCTGCTTAACATCCGTCAACTACGAGGGGATGCAATGAGTTTTTCGGGTGCGTTTGCGCAGGTGGTGGCGCTCGTCGGGCAGGGGGCGATTCTCTGGCGGCGCATGCAGGGCGGCCCGCAGGTGCAGGCCGTGGGCGCCACGCCGACGATTCCCGATGCGCGGCCGCAAGGCAGCATTCCGACCCTCAAGATGCCCACGGCCAGGGGATGGGCGCCAGGCCACCAGCCGACGGCGGCGCCCGGCCTGAAGGTGAATGCGTTTGCCACCGGCCTGAAGCACCCGCGCTGGATCCACGTGCTGCCCAACGGCGATGTCACCGTCGCCGAGGCGCTGTTCATGCCCGGCCCGGTGCGGTCCCTCTTCGGCTATGCGATGGTCAGCACGATGCGGCGCGCCGCGGCCATCGGCCCGAGCCCGAACCGCATCACGCTGCTGCGCGACTCCGATGGCGACGGCGTGGCCGAGACCCGCGGGCCGTTTCTCGAAGGCCTGAACCAACCCTTCGGCATGGCGCTGCTGGGCGATACGTTCTACGTCGGCAATACCGACGGCGTGGTGGCTTTCCCATACACCGCGGGTGCCACCCGCATCGACGCGCCCGGGCGCAGGCTGACCACCTTCAAGCCCGGCGGGCACTGGACCCGCAGCCTGCTCGCGAGCACCGACGGGCGCAAGCTCTTCGTCGGTGTCGGCTCGCTCAGCAACATCGGCGAGAGCGGCCTCGACGTCGAGGCGGGCCGCGCCTGCATCTACGAGCTCGACCTGGCCACCAACGCCTGCCGCACCTTCGCCTCGGGCCTGCGCAATCCGGTCGGCCTGGCCCACGAACCGACGACCGGCGCGCTCTGGACCGTGGTCAACGAGCGCGACGGCCTGGGCGACGAGACGCCGCCGGACTACCTGACCTCCGTGCGCGACGGCGGCTTCTACGGCTGGCCCTACTGCTACTGGGGCCGCACGGTGGACGACCGCGTGCCGCAGGATCCCGCCGCGGTGGCCAAGGCCCTCACGCCCGACTACGCGCTGGGGGGACACACGGCATCGCTCGGTCTGTGCTGGCTGCCCGCAGGCACCTTGCCGGGGTTTCCCGACGGCATGGTGATCGGCCAGCACGGTTCGTGGAACCGCAGCAAGCTCAGCGGCTACAAGGTCGTCTTCGTGCCCTTTGTCGACGGGCGCCCCGCAGGCCCGCCGCGCGACATCCTGACGGGCTTTCTGGCACCCGATGAAAGCGAGTCCTACGGCCGGCCGGTGGGCGTGGCGGTCGCGGCCGACGGCGCCCTGCTGGTGGCGGACGACGTGGGCGACGTGGTCTGGCGCGTGACGGCGGCCTGAGGTTGCCGCAACTTCAGCGTTAGCGACTTTTCCGTCAACGCGCCGGTGGCGGCAGCGCACGGTCGAGCTTGTCCTCGACCTCGCCGACATAGGCCGACAGCGTGCGCGTGGATTCGGCCAGCTTGTCCTGGATCTGCGTTTCGAGCCGTTCGAGGCGTGCGACGACCTCGCGGCTGGAGGCGGCGCCCTGCGCTTCGATGCGGCGCAACTCGCCGTCCAGGAAGTTGCGCAATTCCGTGAACCGCGAAGCCTCGGCCGTATCGGCCAGTTCGCGCTGGGCTTTCAGGTCCTTGGCGTAGCGGCGCGCCTCGAGGATGACGCCGGCCTGCTGGAACACGATGTAGACGAGAAAGACGCCGCTCACCAGCCCCATGAGCACGAGCATGATCAGGCCGAGGGGCGCGTTCACTTCGGCAAATCCGAGCTTGAGGTCGGTCGGTGCCGTGAAGGCGGGCCAGTTCAGCATGGCGAACAGGGCCGATGCGGCCAGCACCAGCACGACGGCCAGGGCTCTGAGATTCATCATGGGTTCTCCTTCGTTGTTCTGTGCAAGGTCTGCCGCATCCCGCCAGATGGCGAGGCCGGGTCGACATCGCGATCATGAACCCTTCCGTCGGCGCCGGGCCCTGGCCGGCCACCGGCCGGCCGGAGTGCCTCGAACCCGGCGATCACGTCGAAGAGTTCTTCGTCGATGGCGCTCTGGCGCTCGCGCCGAAACCGTGCATGCAGGTCCTCGAGCAACTCGCCGATGTTGCGCTCGGCGCGTTCCATGGCCGCGAGCCGGCTCGCGTTCTCGCTGGCCATTGATTCGGCGCAGGCCTGGAAGATCGACACGAAGAGGTATTCACGCACGAGCGTCCTGAGCGTCGCACCACCGGCACCCAGCACCTGCGGGAGCAACGCCGTCGGCCAACGCAGCGCCGCGAGCTCGCGGCGCCAGCGGTCGTCCAGCGGCAGCAATCGTTGCGAGACCGGCACGTATGCACCGCCGGCGACCGGGCGGTTGTGGAAGAGGTGCAGCTCGGCCGGCCGGTCGGGCAGGTCGAGCCGCTGGGTATCGACCAGGATCTGCGCCACCAGCGGCGTGACCGCCTGCACCGACCCCGGCACCGCGTGCAAGCCGCGCGGCGTCAGTCCGGCATCCGCCAGGTGCGCATGCACGCGCTCGCCGACGGCCCAGACCACCGCCGTGCCGGGCAGGGCGGCCAGCGCCCCGACCACGTGCTCGGCCACCACCTCGTTGAAGCGCCCCACGAGCCCCTGGTCGGAGCCGAAGACGACGGCCGCGATCGACGCCGCCGTGCCTCCCGCCGGTGGGTGCCTCGCCTGGTCGAGCACGGCCGCCGGCCCGGCCTGCCGAAAACATTCACCCAGACCGAGCTCGGTCGTGCGGGCGTAGGTGCCGAGCGCCGCCACCGCCCTCTCGTACTGGCCGATATTCGCGGCGGCCAGGGCCTTCATCGTGCGCACGACCGATTGAAGATCGCCTGCGCTGGCGATCTTGCGGCGCAAGGCCACCGTGCCGAGGCTCATGGCGGCATCGGACCTGGGTGGCCGATGTCGGCCGGGGACACCGATGCGGGCCCTGAAGCCGGCGGCCCGGCCTGGGGCTCGGCGCGGTAGCGTTTCAGCGCCTCGCCGGCCGCCCCGACAAAACGTGCGCGGTCGGCATCGTTCAAGGTCTTCGCGGTCTCCAGCCGGTCGACAAGATCGCCCGGCAACTGCTCCGCCGCCGCCTGCACCGCGCGCTCGGCCTGCGGCATGCGGTCCAGCGGCACCGCGTCGAAGAGACCGCCCGTCAATGCCAGCAGCGTGGCGATCTGCGCCGGCACCGATACCGGCGCGCCCTCGGGCTGCTTGAGGCACGCGCGGATGCGCCGGCCGTGCTCGATCGACGCGCGCGTGACGGTGTCCACGCGCGCACCGAACCGGGCAAAAGTCTCGAGCTCCTCGAACTGCGCATAGGCGAGCTTCAAGTCGCCGGCCACCGCGCGGTAGGCCGCGCGCTGTGCCTTGCCACCCACACGCGACACCGACTGCCCCACGTCCACCGCCGGCAGCACGCCGAGTTCGAACAGCGCGGGCGACAGCACGATCTGCCCGTCGGTGATGGAGATCAGGTTGGTCGGGATGTAGGCCGAAAGGTTCTGCGCCTCGGTCTCGATGATCGGCAGTGCCGTCAGCGAGCCGCCGCCGAGTTCTTCGCGCAGGTGCGTCGCACGCTCGAGCAGGCGCGCGTGAAGGTAGAAGATGTCGCCGGGAAAGGCCTCGCGGCCGGGCGGACGGCGCAGCAGCAACGAGAGTTCGCGGTACGCCCGCGCGTGCTGCGTGAGATCGTCGTAGACGATCAGCACGTCACGGCCCGCGTCCATGAAGTGCTCGGCGATGCTGGTCGCGGCATAGGGTGCGATGTAGGCCAGGCCAGGCGCGTCGTTGCCCTCGGTCACGACCATCACGGTATAGGCCAGCGCGCCCTGCTCGCGCAGCACGGCCGCGGCCTTGGCGACGGCGGACGCGCGCTGGCCGATGGCGCAGTACACGCACAGCACATCGCGCCCGCGCTGGTTCAGGATCGTGTCGATCGCGATCGCCGTCTTGCCGGTCTGGCGGTCGCCGAGGATCAGCTCGCGCTGGCCACGGCCGATCGGAATGAGCGCGTCGATGACCTTGAGCCCCGTCTGCAGCGGCACCGTCACCGGCGCGCGGTCCATGATCGACGCCGCCGGGCGCTCGATCGGCAGGCGCTGCGACGTGATCACCGCGCCGCCGCCGTCGAGCGGCCTGCCGAGCGGGTCGATCACGCGCCCGAGCAGCGCGTCGCCGACCGGCACGTCCATCACCCGCCCCTCGCGCTGCGCCTCGTCGCCGGCTTGCAGCCCGACGTGGTCGCCCAGCAGCACGACCCCGGCCTCACCCTCGTCGAGGTTGAACGCAATGCCGCGCAGGCCCCCGGGAAAGCGGATCAGCTCGTCCGAGCCGACGCCGGGCAGTCCGCTGACCCGCGCCACGCCCGTGGCGACCGAGACGATCGTGCCGATCTCGCGCGGTACGAGACGGGGCGCCAAGCCCGACCGTGCCTGCCGCAGGCCGTTGAAGGTGCGGTCCAGGATGCCCTGCAGGCTCAGCGCCTCGGTGCTCACGGCCCACCTGTCGTGCCGGCCGCAGGATTCGGCACGAGGTCGCCTGTGCGGCGGGTCGGTTCGCCGGGCGATTCGTCATGCGTTGCGTCGGGCGTTCCCTGACCCGCCTGCGGCTTCAACAATTCGCCCACCGCGCGCTCGAGCGACGCCAGATAGTCCGACAGGCTCCATGCGACCTTCTGGCCGGGCACGCCGAGCTCGATGCCACTCACCAGACCGGGCGTGGTCGCATAACGCAGCGTGATGTCCGGCGACAAGGTGTCGCGCACGGCATCCTGAAGGGCCTGGCGCTGCGCCGCCGGCAACTCGATCGCGCTGCGCACGCACGCCGCCTCGGGGCCCGTGCCCAGGGCCTCGGCCAGACGCGTGCGCTCGGGGCCGTCGAGGGCCCGCAGGCGCTCGATGAACACCTCGCACATGCGCGCCTCCAGGTCGGTGCCGGCCAGCTCCGCGAGCGCTTGGCGGGCGATGGCCAGGACCTCGTCCTGCACCCGCTGGCCGATGGCCTGGTCGAGGTTTCGCGCCTCGTGGCGCAGCGCCTCGTCGCGCTGCGCGGCCAGCGCTGCGGCTGCGTTCCTGGCGGCATCCAGGAGCCGACGGCGCTCCGCGTCGGCGGCGTCGTGGGCCTGGCTCATCAGGCGCGCCCGTTCGCGGTCGAAGGCCTCGTTGCGTGCGGCGAAGGCGGCCCGCTCCTGTGCCGCAGCGGCCTGCTTCGCAGCGGCGTCGGCGAGCGTCTCGGCGATGCGCGCCTCGCGTGCGTCGATCGCGTCCAGGATCGGCTGGTAAAGCAGGCGCTTCATCAGCCAGACCAGGATGACGAAATTCAGGGCCTGCGCCCCGACGGTGAACCAGTCGATGAGCATTGTTATTTGCCCGCTGCCTGCGTGATGGCGTGATTCCAGAACGGGTTCGCGAAGATCAGGATCATCGACACGACGAAGCAGTAGATGGCCGTCGATTCGATCATCGCCAAGCCGACGAACAGCGTGCGTGTGATGGTGGCGGAGGCATCGGGTTGCTGGGCCAGCGACGTGAGCGCGGTGCCGACGGCCCGGCCTTCGGCGAGCGCCGGGCCCATGCAGCCGAAACCGGTGGTGATGCCGGCGACGATGATCGAAGCCACTGCGATGAGGGTCATGCTGTCCATGGGGGGTCCTTGCCTTCGGTGCCGGACTTGCCGGGCTTTCCGGGTGGGCCGGGCCGGGGCCGGCGGGTGGCGGCAGCGACATACACCGCCGCCAGGATGCTGAAGATGTAGGCCTGCACCATGCCCGTGAGCAGCCCGAGGGCCGTCATCACGATGGGGAAGACGAACGGCGTGATCGCCAGCAGGATGCCGAGGATCATGGCCCCGCTCATCATGTTGCCGAACAGCCGCACGGCGAGTGCCAGCGTGCGCGAGAGTTCGCTGATGAGGTTGAAGGGCAGCATCAGCGCCGTGGGCTCGATGTACGAGCGCAGGTAGCCTCGCAGGCCCTGGTCACGCACGCCGTAGTAGGGCACCGCGATGAAGACACACAGCGCCAGCGCCGTGGTGGTCGACAGCGACGCCGTCGGCGGCTCGTAACCCGGCAGGATGGTGAAGAGGCTGGAGGCCGCGACGAAGAGAAACAGCGTGCCCAGGAAATCGAGATACCGGCGCGGCTCGCGCAAGCCGACGTCGCGAATCTGCTTGTCGATCCCCGAGACCACGATCTCCAGCAGGTTCTGCCAGCGCGAACGCTGGTGTTCGGTCGTCAGGCCGCGCGTGACGAGCTTCGAGCCCACTGCGAGCAGCGCCATCAAACCCCAGGTGAACACGATGGTGGCATTGAGCTTCAGCCAGCCCTGCTGCCAGTAAACGATCTCGTCGGGGCTAAGGCGCACGGCGGGCCTCGCGGGGCAAGGGCTTGCGCGCAAGCCGGGTCATCACCGTGCGCACGAGCACCACACCCAGCAGCCCCCCCAGCAGTCGGTCTGCACGCCCGCCAGCAACGACGATCAGGCCGCCCACCACGATGCCCGTTCGCAGGACCAGGCTGCCGAGGAACCACAGCGCCGGCCGCGCCGACGTCAGACCACGGCGGATCGTCCACCACAGGCCGCCGAAGTAGACGGCGCCCAGTGCGGCACCGGCCACGAAGGCCAGCACGAGCGGCCCGGCGTCATGCATCGCCGTTCTCCCGTTCGTCGCGCATCGCCCGATCTTCCTTGGCGACCCAGTGCCACGCGATCGCGCAGCCGGCGACCAGCCCTGCCGCGAGCAGCGCCAGCGTCCACGAGCGGCCCCCAGGATGGGCCCTGTCCAGCCAAAGGCCCAGCGCGGCCCCGAGCAAAGTGGGCACCACCACGGACCACCCCACGAGCCCCATCATCCCGAGCCCGAACCACACCTGCGAGTCGGCATGCCGACGTGCATGCAGCTTGCGCTCGGCCTGCGCGCCGACCTCGCCGGCCAGCGTGGGCGGCGGTGTTGCGGGACGTGGTTCGTCAGCCATGCTGCAGGCTCGCCAACCGTTGCAGGAAGCTGCTCTCCAGCTTGTCGCTGGCCTGGCGCAGGCTGCGCTCGTCGGCGTCCAGCGTCACGTACTCCTGCTCGACCACGGCCCGCAGGCGCCCCAGGTCGGCCCCGCCCATCGCACGCCGCACCGATACCCGCACGTCGGGGCCGGCCTTGACCAGCACCCCTTCGTCGACCGCCAGGCAGACCTCGCCGAGCATTGGCGTGGCATAGACCAGCAGGCCGGGGGCCAGCGCGGTGACGCAGTCCAGCCGCTGCGGCAGCAGCCCGATCGAGCCCGCCGGCGTATGCGCCACGATGCGGGTCACGCCATCGATATCGGCAAACACCTGGAACGGCAGCAGCACCCTAAGGCGCATGGGCAGCCTCCTTCGCGGGGGCGTGAGCGGCCATCGGATCGCGCACGTCGGTGGGTGCGGTCTTGGCTTCGGCCACGGCGCCGATCATGTAGAGCGCCTGCTCGGGCACCGCCTCGAATTCGTCGCGAAGGATGCGCTCGCAGCCCTCGAGTGTGTCGGCCACGGTGACGAGCCGGCCCTTCAGCCCCGTGAACTGCTCGGTGGTGAAGAAGGGCTGGGTGAGAAAGCGCTCGAGCCGGCGCGCACGCGCGACGACGCGCCGGTCCTGCGCCGACAACTGCTCGAGTCCGAGCATCGCGATGATGTCCTTGAGCTGCGTGTACTGCGCCAGCGTGCGCCGGATCTCCTGCGCCAGCGCGCAGTGGCGCTCGCCGGCGATGCCGGGCGTTGCCATCTTGGAGGCCGACTGCAGCGGATCGATCGCCGGATACAGGCCCTCGCTGGCCCGCTTGCGCGACAGCACGATCGACGCCGACAGGTGCGAGAAGGTGTGCACCGCCGCCGGGTCGGTGAAGTCGTCGGCCGGCACGTAGACGGCCTGGATCGACGTGATCGCACCCGCCGCGGTGTTGGCGATGCGTTCCTCCAGCCCGGCGAGTTCGGTGCCCATCGTCGGCTGGTAGCCCAGGCGCGAGGGCATCTGCCCCATCAGGCCGGACACCTCGGCGCCGGCCTGGATGAAGCGGAAGATGTTGTCCACGAGCAGCAGCACGTCGCGGTGCCGGTCGTCGCGGAAATACTCGGCCATCGTCAGCGCCGCGTGGCCGATGCGAAAGCGTGCACCCGGCGGTTCGTTCATCTGCCCGAAGAGCATCACCATGTCCGGCAGCACGCCGGCCTGCTGCATGTCGCGGTACAGCTCCTCGCCTTCACGCGAGCGCTCGCCGATGCCGCAGAAGATGCTCACCCCCTGCTGGTGGCCGACCATGTTGTGGATCATCTCGGTCAGCAGCACGGTCTTGCCCACGCCGGCCCCACCGAAGAGGCCGGCCTTGCCACCCCGCTCGAGCGGCGCGAGCGCGTCGATGACCTTGATCCCGGTCTCGAAGATTTCCGACTGCGTCGACCGCTGCGACAGCGGCGGCGGCGCGCCATGCACCGAACGCCACTCCACCCCTGCGAGCGCCGGCCCGCGGTCGATGGCACGGCCGAAGACGTCGAACATGCGCGACAGGATGGCGGGGCCGACGGGGGCACGCAACGGCCCGCCGCTGTCCCGCACCGACGTGCCGCGCGCCAGGCCTTGTGTCGGCGTCAGCGCGATGGCGCGCACACGGTGCGCGTCGATCTGCGCGACCACCTCGACCACGATCTCGCCTTGCGCACCGGCATGCAATATCGACTGGATCGGCGGCAACCGGGCATCGAAACGCACGTCGACGACGCTGCCGCGCACGGCCGCCACCACGCCCATGTGGGCAGGCATCACCACCCGCGCGGGCGGTGCAACGTCTGCGTGCGATGCTGTCTCGTGGCCAGGCACGGCGCCGAATCCTCCAAGCCGCCCGCGCGATGGCGCCGGGCCGGTGGGGCCGCGCCATCCCCCGCGTACGTCGCCCTTTATAGGACCCGCCGACGCGTGGCCGCCTGACTGAAGTCAATCCGGCTCGACATCGCCTGGGTACGAGGGGCCCGACGCTCGAGCCGCCCGAGACGGCTGCAACCGCCGACAGGGATCAATGACAAGCGCGCAAGCTCAGAATGGCGCACCCGCCGGCCGACGCTGGCGCAACCGACCGACGTGGAACGACATCCGATGGAACGACAACGACTGCGCGTGGGGCAATCCATCACGCCCGAGCAATTCGAGGAACTGTCGGACGAGCAACTCGCCCGGCTCGTCCCCAAGGCGTACCGTGAATACTTTCCCGGCAAGGACTTCTGTGCCGACGGCTATTTCTACCTGCACGACGGCAACGCGTGGAGCTTCTTCAAGGGCGGCTTTCTCGACGAATGAGCGCGCTGCCGGCCGCGCAGCGGCGCACGCTATCGACGACATAGCAGCGATTGGTTTGTGCCGAGGGGGCTTGGTCCCTAGACTCGTTCGTATCGCCCAGACGCAGACCACACAAGGAGCCAGTCATGTCAAACGAATCGAAGTGCCCGTTCTCGGGCCACGCGCTGCAGCACACCCGCGCCGGGGGCAAGGACACCGGCGACTGGTGGCCGAACCAACTGAACCTGAAAGTCCTGCACCAGCACGCCCCGCCGTCCAACCCGATGGGCGAGGCGTTCGACTACGCCGCGGCGTTCAAGACCCTCGACCTGGACGCGGTGATCAAGGACCTGCATGCACTGATGACGGACTCGCAGGACTGGTGGCCCGCAGACTACGGCCACTACGGGCCGTTCTTCATCCGCATGGCGTGGCATTCGGCGGGTACGTACCGCGTGGCCGACGGCCGCGGCGGGGCCGGCTCGGGCTCGCAGCGCTTTGCGCCGCTGAACAGCTGGCCGGACAACGGCAACCTCGACAAGGCGCGCCGCCTGCTCTGGCCGATCAAGCAGAAATACGGGCACAAGCTGTCGTGGGCGGACCTGATGGTGTTGACCGGCAACGTCGCGCTGGAATCGATGGGGTTCAAGACCTTCGGCTTCGGCGGTGGCCGCGTGGACATCTGGGAACCGGAGCAGGACATCGACTGGGGCCCGGAAAGCACGTGGATGGGCGACGAGCGCTACAGCGGCGACCGTGAACTCGACAACCCGCTGGCCGCCGTCCAGATGGGCTTGATCTACGTGAACCCCGAAGGCCCGAACGGCAACCCCGACCCGCTGGGCTCGGCACGCGACATCCGCGAGACCTTCGCGCGCATGGCGATGAACGACGAGGAGACCGTCGCACTCACTGCCGGCGGCCACACCTTCGGCAAGACCCACGGCGCCGCCGATCCCGGGACGTACGTCGGCCCGGAGCCCGAAGGTGCCGGCATCGAAGAGCAGGGCTTCGGTTGGATGAACAGCCTGGGCGACGGCAAGGGCGTGAATACGATCACCAGTGGCCTCGAAGGCGCCTGGACGCCCAACCCGATCCAGTGGGACAACGGCTATTTCGAGACGCTGTTCGGCTACGAATGGGAACTGACGAAAAGCCCCGCGGGCGCGCACCAGTGGAAGCCCAAGGGCGACGCCGGTGCCGGCACCGTGCCCGATGCGCATGACCCGGCCCGGCGCCACGCGCCGATGATGTCCACGGCGGACATGGCGATGCGCATGGACCCGGCGTACGAGAAGATCTCGCGCCGCTTCATGCAGGACCCGCAGGCGTTTGCCGACGCCTTCGCGCGCGCCTGGTACAAGCTGACGCACCGCGACATGGGCCCCATCGCGCGTTATCTCGGCCCGCTGGTGCCGAAGGAAGCGCTGATCTGGCAGGACCCGGTGCCCGCCGTCGACCACGCGCTGATCGACGCGCAGGACATCGCGGCGTTGAAGACGAAGTTGCTCGACGCCGGGCTTTCGATCTCGCAGCTGGCGACGACCGCGTGGGCGTCGGCCGCGACCTTCCGCGGCAGCGACATGCGCGGCGGTGCCAACGGCGCACGCATCCGCCTCGCGCCGCAGAAGGACTGGGAGGTCAACCAGCCGGCCGCCCTGGCCCAGGTGATCGCCCGGCTGGAAGCGGTACAGAAAGAGTTCAACACCAGCGCGTCCGGCGGCAAGCGGGTCTCGTTGGCCGACCTGATCGTGCTCGGCGGTTGCGCGGCCGTCGAGGCCGCGGCGCGCAAGGCCGGTCACGACGTGAACGTGCCCTTCTCGCCCGGCCGCACGGACGCCACCCAGGCACAGACCGACGTGGAAGCCTTCGCGGTGCTGGAGCCGATGGCCGACGGCTTCCGCAACTACGTGCGCAAGGGGCTCGAGGGCTCGGCCGCCGAACGACTGGTCGACAAGGCGCAGCTGATGAAGCTGAGCGCGCCGGAGATGACGGTACTGGTCGGTGGCCTGCGTGCGCTGGGCGCCACGGCCGCGCCGTCGAAGCACGGCCACTTCACGCGGCGGCCCGAGACCTTGACCAACGACTTCTTCGTCAATCTTTTGGACATGACGACGAAGTGGCGCAAGTCCGCCGCGGACGACGGTGTGCTCGAGGGTCGCGACCGCGTGACCGACGAGCTCAAGTGGACCGGCACGGTGGTCGACCTCGTCTTCGGATCGAATTCGCAACTGCGCGCGCTGGCCGAGGTCTATGCGAGCGCCGACGCGCAACAGAAGTTCGTCCGCGATTTCGTCGCGGCCTGGGCCAAGGTGATGAACCTGGACCGGTTCGATCTCGCGTGATCGCGGCGGGCGCTGCCCGCTGCGGCAACGCCCCCGCTCGTCGCTTGCAATTTCCGGCATGAATTGCGAACCTCCGGGCGTCACGGTCGACGAGGGGAATCGCGCATGACTTTGCTCCGCTTGGCTGCCGTGCTGCTGACTCTGCTCGCGGCGCAGCTTTCCGGCTGCTCGCACGCGGCGGAGCGGGCCGCTCCACCCGCGGCGGGACCATCCGCCGAGGCCCGCCCGAACCAGGCGTTGCTCGATGAAGTCAACGCCGCGCGGGCCTGGTTCCATGCCCGCAAGACCCGCCCGATCTGGGCCCGGCGCCTGCAGCAGCCGGAGCGCGTGAAGACGCTCGAAGGCACCGAGGACGTGCCCGCGGGCCATTTCGTCTGCCGGGGCGAGGCGGGCGACATCTGGCCGCAGGCAGCAGACCGGCTGGCGGCGAAGTACGAAGCGACGGACGAAGTCGCGGGCGACGGCTGGCGCAAATATGTGCCCCGCCCGGACGACTTGGGTGTGCTCGCCGCACGCATGGGCCACTCCTTCACCGTTCGGGCCGCCTGGGGGTCACTCACGGGCAAGCCGGGTGACCTGCTGGTGAAGAATTTCAGCGATCGTGATGTGGCCTACCCGTCCGATGTCTGGATCGTCGACCAGGCACTCTTCCGCGCCACGTATCGGACCGTCGCGCCGTAGGCCGGCGACACGGCGGGATCGCCGCGCCGGCGCTCAACGGCCCTCGCCCATCCCCATGCAGTTGGCGTAGAAGCTGACCGTCGCCGGCCAGTCGCTGAAGATCCCGAGGATGCCGACGTCCTTGGCCAGCACGTCCAGCACCTTCAGCGTATCGCCTTCGCGCCGGATCGCACTGTCGATGCTCTGGTAGTAGAAGCCGTTGCTCCCGTCGGCAAGCACGCCACTGCGTTCGAGCGTCCACGTGATGATGTCCAGGCCGGCGGCGCGCGCGTTGCGCGCGGCGTCGGACGCGACGATCTGGCCCGCAGCGTTGACCGTCAGCAACGCGAAGATCGGCGGCGCCCAGATGTTGATGCCGTCGGCCTTGTAGCTGCCCAGCTCGCCGAGCCCGGGCAACTCGCCCACCGTGTTGGCATCGTCGAGGTAGACGGCCTGACGGCCGAACGCGGGCTCGTGGTGCACCCAGTACAACACGTCGGGCTTGTTGAAGGATTGCGGCCAGACCCGGCGCGGCGCGACGCCGGCTGCCTTGTACTCGTCGATCATCTTCTGCGCGTACGCCTGCTGCGTGAAGCCGTCGAACGGCATCACGACGGACGGTGACTTCAGTTCCGGCGTCATGCCGACACCAAGCGACTTGAACAGCTCGATGCTCTCGCGATGGGTCATCAGCGTGCCGCTCGAAGGGCCGGCGTAGAGGTTGGTGCGGAAGTCCGGGGTACCGCCGAGGAACTCCTGCACCGTGCGCGCGCGCGGGTCGGAGGCATCCATCTTGCCGCGCAGGGTCTTGAACTCGGCCAGCGTGATGTCGCTCGTGCGGCACTCGGCGGTGGCCGGCGTCAACAGCTTGCCGTCGGCGTCGAAGATGGCCGGCGTGAACGGCTGCGTGCACTTGGCTGCCAGCGGCGTGGCAAGGATGTTGGTCGTCGTGTGCAGGTCGTTCTGCGCGTGGCGGCAGACGAGTTCCTTGTCTTTCGTGAACGTGACGTCGCATTCGATGATGCCGGCGCCCATGCGCGCCGAGGCAAGGTAGGACTCGCGTGTGTGCTCCGGGAACTGCAGCGCCGCGCCGCGGTGGCCGATCGCGAACGGGGTCGGGTGGTAGGCCGTGCGCTTGCGCGCGCAGGCCTGCAACTCCGTCTTTAGCGGGCCGGCGCTCATGTCCTCGACGAGGAAGAAGGGGCGCGGCCCGAGTTGCACGGTCGGCGACGACGACATGGCGGCGTCACGCTCGCCGCGGTCGTGGTCGTGGTTGCGGTCGCGGGCGTCGGACGCGCTGGCGCCTATCCAGGGGCATGCGGCCAGCACGGCGGCGGCCGTCCAAAGGGGGAAGCGAACTTGCATCATGGGTTCTCCAGATCCGGTTGAGGAGGCAGGACAGGTCTCAGCGCCATTGCGGGGCCAGCGTCCGGCTGAACACCGAGGTGCCGCCGAGGTCACGCAGATCCACCGTCAGCGCCGCGCTCTTCGCGTCGATATTCACTTCGCCGAAGAACTGCAGGCCGGCATACGGCGACAAGTTGGCCTGGCCGGCCGGTGGTGCCTTGACGAACACCACCTGGGGCCCGAACGTGCCATCGAGCGTATTGGGGCCGAAGGAGCCAGCGTTCAACGGGCCGGCGACGAATTCCCAGAAGCCGTCGAAGTCGTCGAAGGCGGCCCGCTTCGGGTCGTAGTAGTGCGCTGCGCAGTAATGCACGTCGGCGGTCAGCCAGACGGTGTTGCGCACCCGCTCGCGCTTGAGAAACCGCAGCAGTTCCGCGGTCTCGTACTCGCGGCCGAGCGGCTGCCCGGGTTGGCCGTTGGCGATCGCTTCCCAGCGCGGCTGGCCCGACGCCGTAGTGCCGTCCCCCACGTTCAGGCCGATCGGCATGTCGGCGGCAAGGACTTTCCAGACCGCCTTGGACCGCGCCAGCCCGCGCTTGAGCCACTCGAGCTGCTCACGGCCCAGGAATGCGGTGTCCGCGCCGGGTGCGGGCTGCAGGTTGTCGCTGTTCGGGCCGCGGTAGGAGCGCATGTCGAGCACGAACACATCGAGCATCCGGCCGTACGAGAACTTGCGGTAGACACGCTGCGATTCACGCGCGTCGAAAGGCCGCATCGGCGCGTAGTCGAGAAAGGCCCGCGCGCCACGCGCGACGAGGAGCGGCACGTTCTTCTCGGCGTACCGTGCGTCGGCCGAGAGGTCCTTCGAATCGGACCAGTTGTTGACGACTTCATGGTCGTCCCATTGCCAGATCTGCGGCACCTCGGCATTGAAGCGGCGCAGGTTCTCGTCGAGCAGGTTGTAGCGATAGCGGCCACGGAACTCGTCCAGGGTCTCGGCCACCTTGCTCACCTCGGGCGTGACCAGGTTGTTCCAGACCAGGCCGTTCTCGGCCACCACCGAGGCAGGAATCGGTCCATCGGCATAGATGTTGTCGCCGCTGTGGATGAAGAACTGCGGCTGGCGCAGGCGCATCGACTCGTAGACCTTCATCCCGCCGAACGCAGGGTTGATGCCCCAGCCCTGCCCGGCGGTGTCGCCGCCCCACGTGAAGCGCAGATCGCGCGCGCCGCGACGGCGCGCCGGGTCGTCGCCGTCGTCGCGCCCACCCGGCGGCAGCATGAAGCGGCCAGACACCGGCTCGGACAGTGCGCGCGCATTGCCGAGCGACTGGAACATCACGCGCGCGAACACTTCGCGGTCCTGCGGCAGGCCGGCGAGATCCACGCGCGCCGTGTAGTCGCTGTTCTCCAGCGCATACGGGCCGAGCACCCGCGTGGGCTGAAGGAATCTCGGCTCCAGGCTCCACTCGACAACCATGCGCGCCGGCCGGTCGCTGCGGCTCCAGACCATGACGGCGTCGCCGAACGGATCACCGAACTGCAGGCCTTGTGCGGCCGCGGGCCGTTCGCTGTCGGCGCTGACCACGGAAGGGGCCGCCTGCGCGGCGGACCAGTTCGGCAATGCAACGGCGCCGAATGCGGCGCTGCCCAGGCGCATGAAGGCGCGGCGGCGGGCGTGGGGCTCTTGGGACAAGGCAACCTCCTCGATCGAATGCGGGAGGCGCCAGCGTAGGCAGCGCGAATGGCAGCGGCGTGACACGACGGTGTCGGTTCTGCGAATGCGCTAATGTCGCGCCATGGACTCGCGTGCCCTGTCATGGTCTGAACTGTTGCCGTCTTGGCGCACCGGCGCCGCGGTCGTAGTTCTGTTCGCCGGCGCGGCGCTGATCGCGCGCGGCGCCGGCCCCTG
>JAHECD010000015.1 GCA_024641945.1 Rubrivivax sp.
CGCCCCAGAAGGTGCCAGCCGCCGGGGCTTTCCCAGGGGTAGATGGCGGTCAGCCCACCGGCGATGGACACGCTGCCGGCCGGCACGCGCACCCGCGGCTCGGTGCGCCGCGGAAGCCGCAGGCGCTCGTGCACGTCGCCCATGAACGGGAATCCCGGCAGGAAACCCAGCATGTAGACACTCACCTCGGTGCCGCTGTGCAGCGCGATCACCTCGTCGACCGTGCCTCCGATGGCCGCGGCGATCTCGGCCAGGTCCGGGCCAGCGTCGCCTTCGTAGCACACCGGCAGCCGCCAGCGGCGGCCGGCGACCGGCGCCGCATGCGCCGAGGCCTCCAGCAACGGTTCGATCGCGTCGATCAACTCGGCACGGCCGGTTGCCAGCGGGTCGAAGAAGACGGTCAACGACCGGAAGGTCGGCATCGTCTCGATCAGGCCCGGCAGGCGGCCCGCGGCGTGCAAGCCGGCGATCGCAGCGTCCAGCGCCTGCACCGCGGCCAACAGTGCCGGATCGACCTGGTCACCGAACTCGACCGTGAAGGCGGCGTCGCCGGCATCGAGCAGGCGCGGCCGCGCGCTCACATCCGGCTCGGCAGCCACAGGATCACGTCCTGCCCGAAATACGACAGCACGGCGGCCAGCAGCATCATCAGGAACATCGGCATCGCGGTGCGGGCCACGTAGGTGAGCTCGTGTTTGGTGAGGCCTTGCAGCACGAAGAGGTTCAGCCCCACCGGTGGCGTGATCTGCGCCAGCTCCACCAGCAGCACGGTGAAGATGCCGAACCAGATCAGGTCGAAGCCGGCGGCCTGCACCGTGGGCAGCAGCACGCCGATGGTCAGCACGACCATCGAAATGCCGTCGAGGAAGCAGCCGAGCACGAGGTAGAACACCGTGAGCGCGAGCACCAGCGCAAACGGCGACAGGTGCTGCGCCGTGATGAACTCGGCCAGGTGGCGCGGCAGGCCGACGAAGCCCATCGCCAGCGTCAGGAAGGCGGCGCCGGCCAGGATCAGACCGATCATGCAGTAGACGCGGCAAGCGGCACCGACCCCTTCGACGAAACTCTTCCAGCTCAGGCTGCCCTCGACCGCGGCCACCACGAGCGAGCCGAGCACACCGATTGCCGCGGCTTCCGTGGCGGTGGCCACGCCGGAGTAGATCGAGCCCAGCACGGCGCCGATCAGCAGCACGACCGGAATCAGGTGGCGCGACGCATACAGCTTGGCGCGCAGGTTCATGTCGGCCTCGGCCGCGGGGATCTGCTCCGGATGCAGCAGCGACCAGACGACGATGTAGCCCATGAACAGCGTGGCCAGCACGAGGCCCGGCACGACCCCAGCGATGAACAGCTTGGCGATGGACACGTCGGCCGCCACGCCGTAGACGATCATGATGATCGACGGCGGGATCAGCAGGCCCAGCGTGGCGGCACCGGCCAGCGAGCCCACGGCCAGTGACTCGGGGTAACCGCGCTGGCGCAGCTCGGGCAGCGAGATGCGCCCGATGGTGGCGCAGGTCGCGGCCGACGAGCCCGACACGGCGGCGAAGATCGTGCTGCCGATGACGTTGACGTGCAGCAGCCGCCCGGGCAGCTTGTTGAGCCACGGCGCCAGGCCCTTGAACATGTCTTCGCTGAGTTTGGTGCGGAACAGGATTTCGCCCATCCACAGGAACAGCGGCAGCGCCGTCAGCGTCCAGCTCGAGGTCGAGCCCCAGATCGTCAGCACCATGCTGTCGCCGACTGGCCGGGTGGTGGCCAGGTCCATCGCGACCAGTCCGACGGCGACCAGCGCCATGCCGATCCACAGCCCTGACGCGAGCGCGACGAAGAGCAACACGATCAGACCGGTGGCGACCAGGATGTCCATGGAGAGTCTCGTTGGAGGTGCGGGGCGCCGCCGGTCAGTCCGCGTGCAGCGCTTCGGCCGACGCCTCGGCAAAGAAGGCCGTGCCGGACAGTCGCGACCACAGCGCCTGCGCGAAAGCCAGCGCAAAGCCCACGCAGCCCAGCGCCATGCTCAGCTGCGGGATCCACAGCGGCGTCGCGTCACCGGTCGGCGCCACGTCGTGCAGCGTGTACGACACCCAAACCAGCCGCACCGCGAACCACGCCAGGTAGCCCGAGATACCGAGGCCCAGCAGCAGCGACAGCAATTCCAGCTTGCCTTTCACACCCGGGCTCACATGGTCGAGCAGCAACGTGGCGCGGATGTGCTCGTTGGTCTGCAGCGTGGCGGGCAACGCGAGGAACAGCGCCGCCGCGATGGCATAACCCGCATAACCGTCGAGCCCCGGCAGATTCCACCCGAAGAAGCGCGCCAGGATGTTGAGCATGATCGAGACGAACGTGCCGACCATCGCCAGCCCGGACAGCACGAGCAGGATCTTGTAGAAGCCGAAGGCCAGGCGGTTCAGCATCACTCACTCCCTTCGTGGGTCATGGAGCCGCCCGGCGCACCGGGCGGCGGGCCGGGTTCACTGCTTGCGGTAGGCGTCGACGATGGCCTTGCCGTCGGCGCCGGCAGACGCCAGCCAGTCGGCCGTCATCTGCTCGCCGATCTTCTGCAGCGCCGCCTTGACGCTGGCGGACGGCGGCGCGACCTTGACGCCGTTGTCGGCCAGGATCTTGATGGAATCGGTGTCCACCTGCTCGCTGGCCTTCCAGCCGCGCGCCTCGGCATCGGCCGCGGCCTTGAGCACGGCGTCCTGCGTGGCCTTGTCGAGTGCGTCGAAGGCTTTCTGGCTGACCGCGGTCACGTTGCGCGGCAGCCAGCCGTTGACCGGGTAGAAATATTTCACCTGCTCGTACAGCTTGCCGTCGGCGCCGCTGGCGCTGGAGGTGAGGAAGTTGCTGGCCGCACCCGTGGCCAGCGCCTGGCCGAGTTCCGGCAGCTGGATCGTCACCGGCGAGGCGCCCAGCATCTGCGCGATCTTGGTCGTCGCCGGGTTGTAGGCGCGCATCTTCGTGCCCTTGAAGTCGTCGGCACTGTCGATCGGCTTGACCGAGTACAGCGACTGCCCTGGCCACGGCACCGAGAACAGCATCTTGATGCCCTGCGCCGCCAGCACCTTGGCCTGCACCGGCTTGGCGGCCTCGTACAACCGCTTGGCGTCGGCATAGCTGGTCGCCAGGAACGGAATCGAATCGGCACCGAACAGCGGGTTCTCGTTGGCCAGACCGGAGATGATGAATTCGCCCGCCGGCGCCAGGCCGGTCTGGATGGCGCGCTTGATCTCCGGCTGCTTGAACAGCGAGCCGCCGGGGTGCACGGTGATCAGCAACTTGCCGCCGGTGGCGGCCTTCACGTCGGCAGCGAACTGCTCCAGGTTCTTCGTCTGGAAGGTGTTGCTGCCGTAGCCGCCGGGCAGGTCCCACTTGGTCTGCGCGCTGACGGTGGAGGCAAAGGCGATGGCGGTCAGGCCGAGCACGAAGGATTTCATCGGGGCTACCTCTTCGGTTGTGGAAACGGAATGTGGATCAGCTGCTGGCGAGCTGGTGGTTGAGAAGGTCGGTGATCAGCATCGCACCGGGCGCGTGGGTGATGCAGAACGCGGGCCGCGCCATTTTGAGCGCAGCCTGCGGCGTCACGCCACAGGCCCAGAACACGGGCAGCTCGTGCGCGCGCACGTCCACCGGGTCGCCGTAATCGGGGCGGGCCAGATCGGCGATGCCGATCAGCGACGGGTCCCCGATGTGCACTGGCGCGCCGTGCACGGCGGGAAAGCGCGACGTGATCTGCACGGCGCGGATGGCGTCTGCGGCGAGCAGCGGGCGCATCGTCACGACGAGCGGGCCGGCAAAGGCCCCCGCGGGCGTGGTCTGGATCGAGGTGCGGTACATCGGCACGTTGCAGCCCTGCTCCACATGGCGGATCGGGATGCCCTCGGCACGCATCGCCCACTCGAAGGAAAACGAGCAACCGATGGCAAACGCCACGAGATCGCTGCGCCAGAGCGCGCGGACATCCGATGGTTCGTCGACGAGCTCGCCGTCGCGCCAGACGCGGTAGCGCGGCAGGTCGGTGCGCAGGTCGAGGTCGGCGGCCAGCGCGGGCAGCGCCGGGCTGCCGGGGTCGCCCACGGCGAGCACCGGGCACGGGCGCGGGTTGCGCTGGCTGTACAGCAGGAAGTCGTGCGCCGCGTCGCGCGGCAGGATCACCAGATTCGCCTGCACCAGGTCGTCCGCCAGGCCGCTGGTGTGCGCCGCAGACGCGCCGCCGCGGAAGCGCTGCCGCGCCTCGGCGCCACGTGCAGCAGCGCCGGCATCGAACAAACGGGACGAGAGCGAATTCAACATGGCCCCATCGTGCAACGCACGGCGCGATCCGACAAACGAAAACTTTCTCTCTCAGCTCATCGATTTTTTCGATTTACAGGGTTCACCCCAAGATGGCCGAGCAGGCTGTCGATCACCGGCCGCTGGGCCGCCGAGCTGGGATCGATGCGCCAACTCAGGTGCACCGGCAGCGGCGGCAGCACGGCGTCGCAGGCCAGCGTGCGCAGCGGCATGCGTTTGCTCAGGCGTTGCACCACGGCGGCCGGCAGCGTCGCAATGCCCAGGCCGTCTTCCACCAGCTGCGCCAGGGCGCTGATCGACGACACGGTGTGGATGCGCGGCGACGCCAGGCCCGCCCGACTCAGCAGGTCGAGCAATGCGACGTGCGGCTGCGAGCCGCGCTGGAAGGTCAGCAGGTCCTGCGCGGCGATATCCGCCAGCTGCCACTGGCGCCGACGGTGCCGCTGCGCATGGCCGACGAAGGTCATCGCCATCGACGGCAGCGCCATCGCGCGCACGCCGCTGCCGTCGGCCGGCAATGCCGCGATAGCCAGGTCGATCGTGCCGCGAGCGAGCTGGTCGACGAGCACGGGCGAGGTCTCGACCGTCAGCTCCAGCGCCATGCCCGGCTGGGCCTCGTGCACCTGGCGCACCCAGTCCATCAGCCACGAATGCAAGGCCGACTCGAAGGCGCCGACCCGCAGCAGCACCGGCTCGGCGACCGAGGCGCCGAGTTCGGCCCGGATCTCGCGCTGCAACGCGAGCAACCGCTCGGCATGGCCGAAGAAACGTTGGCCGGCCAGCGTGACGCGGAACTGCCGGTCGCGCCGGTCCAGCAGCAGCGTGCCGAGTTCCTGCTCGAGCGCCGCGATGCGGCTGGACATGGCCGACTGCGTCAAATGCAGCTTCTCGGCCGCGCGAGTCACGCTGCGCAGCGTGACGACCCAGTAGAACGCCTCGACGAACCGCAGGTTCATGGCTGCCCGGCGGCGCGCCGCAGCCCGGCACATGGGCGCCGGTGCAAACCGACCTCCGCGGACCGACAGCGAATGGATGGTGACATGCCGGAAGTGTCCGCGAATCCCGGCCCACGCCTGTGGGCGGTGCCGCGCGGTGAGCCGCGCCATTGCCGCCACGCAGGCCGGCGGGTCTCCCGGCGCCTTGCCGGTGCGGCGCGCGCCGATCGGGTCTACTGGCGGCACAGGGAGGGGCGAATCGATGTCATGGTGCCGACTGGTTGGGATGGTGCTGATCGCGGCCACGCTGTCGGGCTGCGCGGCCGGGCCGGCCATGCCTGGCGGCCCATCGGGCGCTCTTCTGCCGCTCAGGCAGGCCTGGGTCGACGGTCGATTGGTGGCGTATGTCACCACGGACGTGTCCGACGCGGCGATGGCGCGCGCGATGGGCGCCAATCACGTGCCGCGCCTTGCTCTCACGCTGCCGTCCGCCGGCACCAGCGGCACGCCGGCGCGCTCGGCACTCGAACGTGTTTATGCCTTTGCCGACGGCGCACAGATCAGCGTCTTCGCGTCGGCCCCGCAGCCGGCGGGCGCCGACAACGCGGACCCTGCGTACAGCCCGTTGTGGCGCGTGGTCGAGGTGCGATGGGCGCCGGGCCGCGCGCGGCGCGACCTCACGAGCGAAGAAGCCGTGCTCGCAGCAGCCGACCGCGGTGACGTGGTGCTGCAACTCACCGGCGTCGTCGCCAACTGCCCCGTGGTGCAATCGGCCGACGGCACCCTGCTGCGCGATGCGCGCATCGTCGGCGGCTCCTGAAGGAGCCCCGGATTCGACATCGGCCGGGCTATGCCGGTCAGCGGGGCGCATCGTCCGCGTATCCCTGTCCATCGTGCGGCGTCGTCGCGGTGTGACGGCTCGACCAGACTCGCTGGGGCCACGGTAACCTGGTCTCGGATCGACGCGCCCACCGGGCACGCGTGAGCCGAATGGGCAAAATGCTTGTGTGGAAGTCGGCCTCACGCAAAAGTTCCTCGGTTCCCCATGGGCTCGATATGCCGGCGGCTTGCTTCTGTTCGGCCTTGCGCTTGCGGCGCGCTTGGCCTTGCTGCCAGTGGAGGCGCGGCTGGCCTTCTCCGCCTTCTACCCGGCCGTGGTCCTGGCGATGTACTTTTGCGGCGTGGGCCCGGGCACCCTGGTCGCGGTGCTCGGCGCGCTGGTGGGCATCTACTACTTCAGCCCGCCGTATTTCACCTGGGGTGCCGACTCGGCCGGCCGGCTGGCGGCATCGGCTTACCTGTTTGCCAGCGCCATGATCGGCTGGGTCGTTCATCGCTTGCAAACGACCTCCGAACGATTGCGCGATGCTCACGACCGCTTGAGGTCGAGCGAGCGCATGTTGAAGACCGTGGTCGGCGATCAGACAGAGATGCTGTTCCGCTTTGGGCGCGATGGCCGATTCGTGTTCGCCAATCCGGCTGGTCGCAGCGCATTCGGTCTCACCGACGAATCCATGGCAAGCCAGACGTGGCACGCACTTTGGACTCCCGAGGAGCGGGCCGGCGTGATCGAGCTTCTGCGCAAGCTCACCCCCGACCGTCCCCAGGTCCAGACGGAAACCCAGTTTGCAGGTCCAAGCGGCGAGACCCGCTGGGGCGAGTTCGTGCACCGCGCGACCTTCGACACGGACGGGCAGCTGAGCGAGGTGCAGACGGTCGGACGCGACATCACGGAGCGGCGCGCGTTGCAAGTCCAGCTTGCCGAGGTGACGGCCAGGCTGCAGGACTTGTATGACCGCGCGCCCTGTGGTTATTACTCGGTCGATGCACAGGCCACGTTCGTACAGATCAATTCGACGTGCCTGGCGTGGCTCGGTTGCACCGCCGGGCAGGTAATTGGCACGCTGGGCCCCAAGGATTTCTTCACCCCCGATGGCGTGGCCGAATTCGAGCGCAACTTCGCGGAGTTCTTGTCGCAAGGCCACGTGGGTCCGGTCGAGTTCGACCTGATCGGCCGCGACGGGGCCAAGCGGCGAGTCAGCGTTTCGGCCACGGCGATCATGGACGCCGACGGAACATTCCTTCGCAGCCGTTCAGTGATGTACGACGTCACCGAACTGGACCGGGTGCGGCGCAAACTCAGTTTGCTGAACCGGCAGCAGGCTGCGATGCTGGACAACGAACTCGTCGGAATCATCAAGCTCAAAGACCGCCAAGCGTCGTGGGCGAACCGCGCGATGGAGCGGATCTTCGGCTATGGGCCCGGTGAGCTGGAGGGCAAGTCTGCACGCACGCTCTATCCTGACGACGCGGCCTACGAGGCGGTCGGAGCGGCCGCGTACCCCGCACTGGCTTCGGGCGGCACCTACCGGACCCAGTTGCGCATGAAGCGCAAGGACGGCACCGCCGTTTGGATCGACGTGAGCGGCTCGATGATCTCTGTCGAGACGGACGAGTCGATGTGGATGATGCTCGACATCACCGCGCTGAAGGACCGCCAGGAAGAGGTCGAACAGATCGCATTTCACGACGCGCTCACTGGCCTTCCGAACCGCATCCTGCTGGCCGACCGGCTGCGCCAGGCCGTCTCGACGTCGGAGCGGCTGCACGACCTCTTTGCCGTCTGCTTCATCGACCTGGACGGCTTCAAGGCTGTCAACGACACCAGCGGGCACGCGGTCGGCGACAGGCTGCTGCAGATCGTCGGGAACCGTCTGCAGGAGTGCGTGCGCGGCAACGACACGGTCGCCCGCCTCGGGGGCGACGAGTTCGTCGTGCTGCTTTCACACCTGCAGAGCCGTGGCGAATGCGACCAGATCCTGGCAAGAGTCAGGGCTGCCTTGGCGAAGCCGTTCGATGTCGGGGAAGGTGCCGTTGGCAGGGTGTCAGCGAGCATCGGTGTGGCGCTGTATCCCGACGACTCCTCGGATGGCGAGCAACTTTTGAAATTGGCCGACGCCGCGATGTATGCCGCCAAGAAATCGGCGCGCTATGAATGAACACACGCGCAGCCCCGAGGCCGAATCAGCGATTGACCCTCGCGCGCGCCCCCGCTGACCACGCGAGCGGCGCGAATCTGGGTGCAAGCACGGGGATCGCCTGGCCGGGGCCGTGAAGTCGGACGTTGAGATCAGGCGCCCGGGTGCCCTGCTCCCGGTACGCGGGGCCACCGGTCAGCGCAGCGCGGCCAGCGCGTCCTGCAGCCGCAGCGTCGTCCCGCGGCCCAGGCTGCCGGCAACGGCCACCGCGGGCCCGGCGGCCAGCATGCGGCCGAAGGCGGTGCGCACCTGCGCGCCGTTGACGGCCTGCACGGCCTGCACACGCTCGTCGCCGGAACGCACACGGCCGTGCACGAAGAGATCCAGCGCCGCGTCCTCCATGCGCCGCGCCGGCCGTTCGTCGTTGCGCAGCAGGCGCACGGCCAGCTGGTTGCGCGCACGCTCCAGGTCCACCGGCGGCACATGTTCGGCCAGACCGCGCAGCAGGCGCGCCACTTCGCGCAGCACCTCGTCGAGCTTGGCCGGCGCAAACGACGCCTCGATCGCGAGCTGGCCACCAAAGTCGAAGCGGTCCGCCGCGCAGGCGGCGTGGTACACGAGGCCGCGCTTCTCGCGCAGCTCGGCCAGCAGCGGCGAACTCATGCCGTCGCCGAACACGGCCGCGGCCACGTCGCCGGCCGCACTCTCGTCGCCGAGCGCGGCGATCGGGAAGCCCATCACCAGATGCGTCTGGCTGCCGCCGTCCATGCGCCGGCTGCGCAGGCCGCCTTCGTAGGTGGCGCGCGACACGAGGTTGGGTGTCCCGGCGGGCATCGCGGCAAAGGCGTCCTCGGCCTCGCGGCGCACGGCGCGGGCATCGATGTCGCCCGCCGCGGCGATCACGACGTTGGCGCCGGTGTACTGCCGCTCGACGTAGGCCGCCAGGTCGCTGCGCGTGAAACGCTCGATGTGGCGGCGCTGGCCGATCACCGGCATCGCCGCCGGATGCAGGCCCCAGCAGGCATGGTCGAAGAGCTGGTAGGCCACGCCGACAGGGTCGTCCTCGACCTCGGCCACTTCCTGCAGGATCACGCCGCGTTCGCGCTCCAGCTCGTCGGCGGGAAAGGTGGCGTGGCGCACGATGTCGGCCAGCATGCGCACGAAGGCAGGCGCGTCGCGGCCGAGCCCGCGCATGTAGTAGGCCGTGTGGTCCTTGTCGGTGTGGGCGTTGACCTCCGCGCCGAGCCGCTCGGCATCGAGATTGACGCGCAGCACGTCGCGCTCGCGCGTGCCCTTGAACGCCATGTGCTCGAGCACATGGCTGATGCCGTTCTGCGCCCGGGTCTCGTGCGCGCTGCCCGTGCGCACGAACACACCCACGCCGGCGGTGTGCAGGCCGGCCATCGGAATCGTGACGATGCGCACGCCGTTCGGCAGCGTGACGGTTTCGGTCGGTGTGTCGCCAGCCGGCGACGTTGGGGGCGGCTTTGTCGGCATGGGGCAAGTATCGATGCCGGTGGGTGCAGCCACCCGCACTGGGTGTGGTGACCCAACCGGTGGCCCCGAAGCGCGTGGCCTCGCTCGAGCTGAAGCCTTTGAAATCAAGGACTTGGGGCGCGCCGGGCGCATGGCACGGCGTGTGCGTCGATGGGTTCGCAAACCACTGCCCGCAGGAGCAACCCATGACGATGTTCGACCCGAGACGGGCCCGCCGCGCGACGGCCCTGGCCTTCACGATGATGCTGGCCGGCGCCGCGGGCAGCGCCCACGCACAAGCCGTCGTGATGGCCGGCAGCTACCAGAATTTCGACGTCCTCAACAATACGGGCGCGCCGACGCACGGCTTCGAGATGGAGGTCTACGGCATCAGCAAGTCGCAGCTGACGCGCATCTTCCCCGGCAGCCCATGGGACACCGTGATCCGCTACGGCACCGGCACCGCGACCGACTTCCCGGGTGGCGTCTACGTGCGCTGGATCGCGCCCTGGGACGCCGCGGCCGGCCGCTTCGCGACGGCCACGCCGGTGCCGGTGTCGCGCACCACCGTGCCCGGCGAATCGTGCTGGACGATCGGCATGCCCAACGGCGGGTACCAGACGGCGGGCTGCGAGCACTTCGGCATCAGTGCGAACGCGAACCCGACCCGGATCAACTACCGCTGGCTCGTGGCCGACCCGGCCCGCCCGGGGTTCGTCATGGCCGCCGGCAGTGACATCGCGCTGCCGGCGCCGGTCTGGCAGGCCGTGCCGCCGGCCAACCCCGGCGTCGCGCCGGTCGTCGTTGCGGAGGTGCCGGCGCCGCCACCTCCCGCGCCCGCGGTCTTCGGCGACGCCCAGTGGGTGCGGGTCTACAAGCGCGAGATGGCGCCGCCGGTCGAGCTGATCGGATTGATGGGCGACAACCGCGACGTCGTGCCCGAGAACGCCGCGGAGATCGAGGTGAGCTGGAGCCTGCTGCAGCAGGATCCGCCGGACGGCGGCCGCAAGCGCCAGCGCGGCAAGCTGGTCAACCAGGGCAACCTGGGCAACGGCCGGCACGCGGTCGTGCGCCGCTACGAGTTCTACAAGTACGCCGGCAACTACGACCCCGTCACGCACGAGGCACTGTGTGCCGACCTCACCTGCACGGCGCCGGGGCCGGGTGAACTGGGCGACGCGATCGGTGCGCAGAACGCGGCCGCCAACCTGAACGTCAATGCGCTGACGGTCAACCTCAGCGGCAGCGGCAGCGGTCAGGTCAGCTCGAGCGACAAGGTCTTCAGCTGCGGCAACAAGTGCTACGGCGTCTACAACCCGGGCGCATCGGTCACGCTGACGGCCAAGCCGGCGTCGGGCAGCACCTTCTCGATGTGGGGCGGCGCGTGCGCCGGCAATGCGACGACCTGCACCGTGCTCGTCAATGCGGAAAGCAGCGTGACGGCCACGTTCGTCGCCGCGGCGGGCAGTGGCGGTGGAAGTGGTGGCGGCGGTGGTGGTGGCGGTGGCGGCGGTGGCACGACCTACACGCTGTCGATCGCCAAGAGCAATACCGGCACGGTGACGAGCACGCCCGCGGGCATCAGCTGCGGCGGTACCTGCACGGCGAAATTCGCGGCGGGCTCGGCCGTCTCGCTGACGGCCACCGCGGCCGCCGGCAAGACGTTCCTCGGCTGGACCGGCGGCTGCAGCGGCGTCGCGCCGACCTGCAACATCACGATGAACGCCGACGTGAAAGTGGTGCCGACGTTCTCGAAATAGTCAGAAGCCCTGGCGAACCCGTGCCATCAGATCCACCGCCGGCAGGGGTTGCGCCCCGGCCGGCGGCCGTCCTTCATCGGCCGCCGGCGCTGGCTGATCGAACAGGGTGGCCACCGGCGGCGGGACGAAGCGGCTGAGCGCGCCGTACAGGTGCCGGCTGCCGTATTGCCGCTGCTGGGTGACATGAAAGCGCTGCGGCACCATCAGCGTGAGGTGCTGCTTCGCACGGGTCATCGCCACGTACAACAGGCGGCGCTCCTCCTCGATCTCGGCCGCACTGCCGGTCGCCATGTCGGCCGGCATGCAGCCATCGACGACGTTGAGCACGTGCACCGCCGTCCACTCCTGGCCCTTGGCCGAATGCATCGTCGACAGGATCAGGTAGTCCTCGTCGCGGTGCGGCGCGCCGGACTCGTCGCTCGTCGCCTCCGGCGGATCGAGCGTGAGCTCGGCCAGGAAGCGTTCCCGGTCCGGGTAGCCACCGGCCAGGCGCGCGAGTTGCGCCAGGTCGCCGGCGCGGATGGCAGCGTCGTCGTGCAGCCGCTCCAGGTGCGGCTGGTACCAGCGTGCGGCCAGCGCCACGTCCTCGGGCCACGTGCCGTGGCGCAGCGTGTCGCTGGCTGCGATCCACGCCGGCCAGTCGGCGGCAGCGGCCGCTGCCGCGGGTGGCTTGAAGGCCTGCATCGCGGCGACCGGATCGGCCGCCTGCTCCATCGCGTCGAGCAGCTTGCGCGCCGCGGCGGGGCCGATGCCCGGAACGAGTTGCGCCACACGGAAGCCGGCCAGCCGGCTGCGCGGGTTCTGCACCCAGCGCAGCACCGACAGCAGGTCCTTCACATGCGCGGCTTCCAGAAACTTGAGGCCGCCGAACTTGACGAAAGGGATGTTGCGCCGCGTGAGTTCCAGCTCCAGCGCGGCACTGTGGTGGCCCGTGCGGAACAGCACCGCCTGCTGCTTCAGGCGCAGGCCGCCTTCGCGCCGGACCAGCACGTCGTCGGCGACGAAGCGGGCCTGCGCCGCCTCGTCCTCCACCGTCACGAGCCGCGGACGCTCGCCGCCACGCGGGCTCCACAGGTTCTTCGTGAAGCGCTCTGCAGCCAGGGCGATGACGGCGTTCGACGCCTCGAGGATCGGCTGCGTCGACCGGTAGTTGCGGTCCAGCGTGAGGACGCGTGCGGGCGGGTCGAAGCGCGCCGGAAAGTCGAGGATGTTGCGCACCTCGGCCGCACGGAAACCGTAGATCGACTGCGCGTCGTCGCCCACCACCGTGAGGCCGCGCCCGTCGGGCCGCAGGCCGTGCAGGATGGCCGCCTGCAGGCGGTTCGTATCCTGGTATTCGTCGACCAGCACGTGGTCGAAGCGCGCGCCGACCGCGGCCGCCAGCGCCGGCTCGGCCATCATGTGCTGCCAGTACAGCAGCAGGTCGTCGTAGTCGAGCACCTGCTGCTGCTGCTTGGCCTGCACGTAGGCGCGGAACAGGCCCTTCAGTTCGGACTCCCAGCCCAGGCACCACGGGTACAGGTCGCGCACCACGTCGTCGACGCCGAGGCATGCATTCACGACGCGCGAATAGATCGCGAGGCAGGTGCCCTTCATCGGAAAGCGCTTCTCGGTCGACGCGAGGCCACGCTCCTGGCGCACGAGGCCCATCTGGTCTTCGGCGTCGGCGCGGTCGAGGATCGTGAATTGCTCGGCCAGGCCGATCGACGAAGCGTACTCGCGCAGCAGGCGCGCGCCGATGCCGTGGAAGGTGCCGGCCCACGGCAGCGCCGGCGCCGGCTGCGCCGCGCCGAAGCCCAGCGCCGCGTGCAGCGTGCGGCCGGCGCGGCGGGCCATCTCGTGCGCCGCGCGGCGCGAAAAGGTGAGCAGCAGGATGCGCTGCGGGTCGGCGCCTGCGAGCACGAGCCGCGCCACACGTGCGGCAAGCGTCATCGTCTTGCCCGTGCCCGCGCCGGCGATCACCAGCAACGGCGGCGCGGCCTCGATTCGCCCGGCCACGCCCACGCCGTGCTCCACGGCAGCACGCTGCTCATCGTTCAACGTGGCAAACGGGTCTTGGCGGGTCGGCGTATCGACGGGCATGGTCTGGGGCGCTCGAGCCAATACTGTACAGGCATACAGACAGGCCGCGCACCGCGCGCCATGCGACGGCGGCGCGTCGACAGCGGCAGGGCCTGCCACTACCATGCATCGACCATGAAGCCGCTGCGCAGCCCCACATTCCCACCGTGCCCGCCTTGTGAAGGCGTGCATGACTGAGCGCCGCGTCGGCGCACGCACGCGCTCGACGAGGTCGCTCCCGTGACGATGGACCGCCTGCTGGCCAGCCGCCAGAGCCTGAGCGAGGCCCTGCAGTCGCGCGGCGTGGTGCCGGTGCTCGGCCCCGACGTGGTGCTCGTCGACAGCGAGGCGCCCGATGGCACACGCACCAGCGTGCCCTTCTACCGTCTCGTCGCCGAAGAACTGCTCCAGACCTACGGCGTCTCGCTGCCCGCGTCCGACGGCGGCAACCTGGGCGGCGGGTGGCTGCTGCACCGTGCGGTGGCGCAGGTGCTGGCCGACAGTGCCACGGTGAGCACCGAACGTGTTCGGCGTTCGGTCTCGGCGATCGTCCGGAACGTGGCGACACGCTGCCCGAGCTCGCCGCTGCTCGACCGACTGGCCGCGCTGGGTGTCTTCGACCTCTTCGTCTGCCTCACACCCGACGACGTGCTCGTGGAGGCGTTGCACCGTGCACTCGGCCCCGATGCGGTGGAGATCGTGGCCTACGCACCGAATGCCGACAGCACGCAGCCGGCCGACATCGCCCCCGCACGCGGTGGTGCCGCGCGGGTGTTCTTCCCGCTCGGGCGCAGCGCGGCCGGCACGCGGCTGGCCATACACGACGAAGACGCGCTCGAGTACCTGTACAAGTTCCAGGAGGACGGCGCACGGCGCGCGCCGAACCTGCTGACCGAACTGCGCAGCCGCGACCTGCTGTACCTCGGCTGCGACCTGCCGGACTGGCTCGGCCGCAGCCTGCTGCGCCTGACCAACGAGTCGCGCCTGTCGTCGCAGGACAAGAAGATGGAGTTCTTCGCGGCCGATGCACGCGACCCGTCGCTCAACTCGTTCCTGTCGCGCTTCAACCCGAATGCGAGTGTCTTTCCGTGGTCGCCGCAGGAGTTCATCGGCGAGCTCGAAGCGCTGGTCTCGGCACGCGGTGGTGTGCCGCAGGGCGCCCGCGTGGCCGCGCCGCCGACGCCGCAGCGCGCGGCCGGACCGGCCGGCGGGCCCACCGTCTTCGTCAGCTATGCGAGCCAGGACACCGCCGCCGCGCGGGCGATCGCCGATACGCTGGTCGGCCTCGGTTTCGGCGACGTCTGGCTCGACAAGCACAAGCTGATCGCCGGCGACGACTGGTCCGACCGCATCGACGATGCGATCGACCATTGCGACTTCTTCCTGCCGGTCTTGTCGCTGCAGGCGGACCAGCGGCGCGAGGGGGTCTTCTGGGAAGAGTGGCGCAAGGCCGTGGTGCGCGCGATGCGTGTCAACGATGCGTTCCTGCTGCCCGTCGGCATCGACGGCACGGCGCCCGACCGCAGCGGCTACGAGCGCATCTTCAACGGCTTCACGAGCGACTTCCGTCGCATCCATCTGCTGCATGCGCCGCAGGGCCGGCTGTCCGACGAAGACCAGGCGCAACTGCGTGCCCGGGTCGGCCGCTTCCTGGAGGCTGCACGTGGCTGAGCGCCCGTCGATCGACGCCGACCATCCCTGGCCGTGGCTCGACCCGTTTTCCGAAAGCGCGAGCAGCTTCTTCAACGGGCGCGACGACGACGCGCAGGCACTGTTGCGCGGCACGCTGGCGTCGCCGGTCTGCGTGCTGTTCGGCAAGTCGGGGCTCGGCAAGACTTCGCTGCTGCTGGCGGGGCTCTTCCCGTTGCTGCGCGCGCGTACGCTGCTGCCGGTGGCGCTGCGTCGCATCGAGCACGGCGCGGGCGCGCCGAGCCTGTCGGCGCAATTGCTGCGTGTGCTCGGCGAAGCGGTGCAAAAGGCCGGGCTGCACTGGGCCCAGCCCGCCGCCCCGTCAGAGGCCGACGCCGACGATCCGGCCGCGCTCTGGGAGCTGCTGCACGACCGGCGACGGCCGTTGCTCGATGCCGAGGGCGGGCGCTGGACACCGGTCTTCGTGCTCGACCAGTTCGAGGAGATCTTCACGCTGCAGCCCGACGAGCAGTTGCGTCGGCAAGCCTTCCAGGAACTGGGCGACCTGCTGGAAAACCGCGTCCCGCCGGCGGTGGCCGCGCGGCTCGAAGCGCACGACGAGCTCATCGACGCCATCGACCAGGACAGCCAGCCCTACCGCTTTCTGGTGGCGCTGCGCGAAGACTACCTGCCCGAGCTGGAGACCTGGGCCGACCTGATCCCGCGCCTCGGTCTCAACCGCTACCGGCTGCTGCCGATGTCGCGCGAGCAGGCGCTGGACGCCGTGCTCAAGACCGGTGGCCGGCTCGTGGACGGCGACACGGCACAGCGCATCGTCGACTTTCTCGGGCGGCAGGCATCACCGGCACGTGCCGCCGGCGCGCCCGGCACGGCGCGTGTCCCGAGAGACGTGCGCCGCATCGAGCCGGCGCTGCTCAGCCTGGTGTGCGCCAGCCTGAATGCGGACCGCCTGGCGCTGAACCCCGCCGGGTCACGGCTCGACGCGGCCGACATCGAAGCCCGCGGCGCGCAGATCCTCGACCGCTTCTACGACGATGCCTTCGCCGCGCTGCCCGACACGCAGCGCGAGGCCGCCGGCCAGTGGGTCGAAGCGAATCTCATCACCGAGGGCGGCACACGCCGGCCCTATCCGCTGGTGGACATCGACGACACCCTGCGCGCGTCGGTGCGGCAACTCGTCGACCGTCGGCTGCTGCGCATCGAGAACACCGAGCAAGGCGACCAGGTCGAACTCGTGCACGACCGGCTGGCCGCGGTCGCGCGGCAGCGCGCGGACGCCACGCAGCAGCGGGCCGAAGCCGCCGATCGACTGCGTCGTGCCAACGAGGCGGCGCAGGCCGAGCTGATCGAGCAACGTGCGCGCGCGGTCGAACTGGCCGAGGAAGCCGTGCGCCTGAAGGACGAGCGCGCCGAAGAAGCGCTGGCCGCGTCGCGCCGCGTGCGCCGCCTGGCCGCTGCGCTGGCGGTGCTGGCGGCCGCCGCGATCCTGGCGATGTGGTGGGCCCTGAATGAACGCCAGCGTACGGCCGACGCCCTGCTTGCGCAGCAGGCGGCGACCGAGCAGGCACAGCGTCAGGCCGTCGTGGCGGAGCGCAGCGCCGCCGCGGCGATCAGTGCGCAGCTGGCGGCCAGCCAGGCCTTGGCGGCCGCCGAGTTGCTGCAGAGCAACCAGCCCGCCGAGCGATCGCAGGCCAGTGCCCTGCTCGCGGGGGCCAGCACGGCCTACCAGACCGCGGCACGCGACACGAGCGCCGCGCTTTCGTGCCCGTCGGGCCGGCGCATCTACCCGCAGGTCGGCGGCGCCGGCGATGTCGCGGCCGTCGACCCCGCCGCCGCCGTGCTTCGCGCGGCGGGCTTCACCGTCCCGCGGACCGACGTGGTCGGTCGGGAAAGGATGCCTTCGACCACCGAGGTGCGCTACTTCCGCAAGGCCGAGGAGGCCGGTGCACTCGCGGCCACGGCAGCCCTGTCCTCGGGCGGCATGCCCAACGTGCCGGCCCGCTATGTGCGCGGCTACGAGGACTCGACCACCGTGCGACCCTGCCACTACGAGCTCTGGCTGGTGGTCGACGGCAAGCCCTGATCTGCCACGTCATCGGGCCGGGCTATCCTCGCCCGCATGCACCACACCATCTTCGACACGCCGCTGGTCAACACCTTGCTGTGCGGCGCATCGATCGCGTTCCTCAAGCTCGCGGGGTGGCGCGTCGAGGGCAGACTTCCTGCCGAGGCGCACAAGAGCGTGCTCATCGCCGCGCCGCATACCAGCAACTGGGACCTGCCGTACACGCTGATGGCTGCCTTTGCGTTGCGCCTGCATCCCTACTGGATGGGCAAGGCGTCGATCTTCCGGGGGCCGTTCGGCCCGGTGATGCGCTGGCTCGGCGGCATACCGGTGCGGCGCGAGCAGTCGAACAACCTCGTCGCAGCGTCGGTCGCTGCACTCGTCGCGGCCGACGGCCCGGTGCAGCTCATCGTGCCGCCCGAGGGCACCCGTGGACGGACACGCGAGTGGAAGACGGGCTTCTACTTCATTGCGCAGGGTGCGAAGCTGCCCATCGTGATGGCCTATATGGACTACACGCACAAACGCGTGGGCCTGGGCCCGCTGTTCCACCCGAGCGGTGACGTCGCCGCCGATCTGGCCGCCATCAAGGCCTTCTATGCACCGCTGCGCGGCAAGAACGCGGCGCAGTTCGACGCGGGCTGAGCAGCGGGCGGGCGTCTGATCAGGCCGCGCCAAACGGCGCACCGGTCTCGACCATGCCGTCGGTCAGCGCGGTCGCGCGCAGGCCCGCGCGCCGCACCCAGCGCCGCACGACCTGTGCCGGCGGCAGGTCCGGCGACGCCAGCGCCTCGCCCAGGCCGAGGCAGGGCTCGCACAACTCCACGCCGACGAAGCGCACCGCGCCGACCACGAATTCGCACCCGACGAATGTGTTCAGGCGCACGCCGCGGGTGACGAAATTGCGCCCCGTGGCCGACCAGTCGAGCGGCCGCCCGTGGTCGGCCATGAAGGCTTCGATCTCTTCGGCCTCGATGAAGGTCACGTTCTGCCCGGGCTCGTCGTGACAACCGAAGTAGCGGTCGCCCTCGATGCCCGCGCCGGCCACGATGCGCACCCTGGGCATGTCCTGCTGCAGGCCGCCCGCGGGCGGCCGGATGAAGATGCGCTCGACCTTCACCGGCCCGGTTCCCGTGCGGGTTGCAGCCGCGGCATCGGCGCGAATGGGACGCAGACCATCAGGGTTCAGCTCTCGTTGTGCGCCACGGATACACGCTGGCGTGTACCCGCTTGAACGTCGTAGGTGTTGAAGCTGTTCATCATGCGCCCGTACAGGTGCAGGCTCACGGCCCGCGGGCGTCCGGTGGGAACGCCGGTCACGTGGATGTGGTCGGGGTTCGGCACGAAGCTCGTCACGGCGCCGCGGCCAAGCAGGATCACGCCGCCGCGCGCGAGTTCGATGCCGTCGTCGGCCCCCCGGTCGGGCGACAGGCGCACGAAGTTGCGCTCCTCCAGCACACCCTCCAGCACCCCCACGACACCCCAGCTGCCATGGTCGTGCACCGGCGTCCACTGGCCCGGCATCCACACGAGGGTGTAGAGCGACAGGCTTGCGTCCGGCGCGTCGTGCACGAGATTGCGCGCGTAGTGGTTCGGGTCGCTGCGGTAGTGCTCGGGCTGCAGGAACTCAGGAGCTCGGTCGACGAGGTCCAGCACCAGCGGCGCGAGCGCGAGCACGCAGTCGGCAGGCTCCGGGTGGCTGCGAACGAGCGCCGAGGCGCGGGCGATGAAGGAGGCCAGGTCGGTGCGGCTCATGAGGGGTCAGGTGGGGCCCACGTGGAAGCACCGATGATGGCCGATCTTCGTGTCGCCTGCGACACATTCCCCTGCCAATGCGCTGCGGCTTTGTGGCGCGGCATCACGATGTTTCCACCGTCATGCCTGCGGCCTGCAGGCGACGCACGAGCACGTCGCCGAACGCGGTGGACGGCGTGAGCACACCTCCCAGGCCGTGCCCACCGGGCAGCGCGTCGGCATCGAGCACGAGGGCGAGCGCGGCCTCGCAGACGAAGCGCGTGGTGGCGCGGTTGCCGGGGTCGCCGGTGCCGGCGATGCGGCCGCGCACCACCGCGCCACGCTCACCGCGGGCGACCAGTTCGCAGCGGAACGAGCCACGGTCCATGGTGCGCTGCGACGGGCCTTCGCCGGGCGCCGGTGCGAGCGCGGCGGCGAGGCGGCGCGCGGTCTTGAGCTTCATCGCGCCGCGCCCGGCCTGCATCGCGGCACTGGCGCCGGCCGCAGCCAATGCGGCCGCAGCGCCGCGTCCGAAGCGCAAGTACTCCTGGTAACGGAACGACGGCGCAAACGGGCTCGCATCCGCGGACGGCGCGGCGCCCAGCAGCGCTGCCGAACGCCTGACGACGCGGGTATTGATCGGCCCCATCACGAACGGCCCCACCCAGGCGCCGAAGTCGGTGTCCCGATGCGGCGCGAGCGGATCGGCGTGCGCGCCGGCATCGGTCGGCGCGGTGCCCGGCGGGTTGAGCAGGAAAGGGTCGTCCATCAGCTTGGCGTCGCCCGTGTCGAGCGCGTTGAGGGCGGAGGCGAGCGTGCCGCCGTTCAACCCGCCACGCATCGAGAAACACGCCTTCACGTCGACACAGCGCTCGCCGTGTTGCTGCCACAGCGCACGCGCCACGAGCCACGCGCCCAGGTCGGACGGCACCGAGTCGAAGCCGCACCCGGGCACGATGCGGGTGCCATGGCGCGCCGCGGCCGCGTGGTGCTGCACGATCATCCGGTGCACCCACGGGGTCTCGCCGGTGATGTCGACGTAGTGCGTGCCATGGCGCACGCAGGCGGCCACCAGCTCGCTGCCGTATCGCGCAAACGGCCCGGCGGTGCTGAGCACCACCCGCGCTCGCGACGCCAGCTGGTCCAGCGCCCGCTCGTCGGTCGCGTCGGCGACGATGAGCTTGGCGCCGTCGGCGCCGCAGGCCTTTCGCACCGCATCGAGCCGCTCCTTCGATCGCCCGGCCAGGGCCCAGCGCAGGGCCGCCGCGTGCTCCACGAGATACGCCACGGTCTGGCGGCCGACGAAGCCGCTGGCGCCGTAGAGAACGATGTCATAGGGGCGGGAGATGCCGTTGCGCGCCATGGGCCGGATTGTGGGCAGGCGCCACGGCGGCTCGTATCCCACGAGTGCGACAAGGTGTTGTTCGGTAGGTGGAAACGATTACATGACGCGCAAATGGCCGGCTGTCCAATCATGAAAACCTTTACATGCTGCATCCAGCCGCCGCTGAAAGCCCACCCACGATGCCTGCCACGATCAGGGATGTCGCCCGTGCCGCCGGCGTTTCGGTGGCCACGGTGTCGCGTGCGATGAACGGCGCGGACAACGTGCTCCCGCAGACGCGCCAGCGCATCCTGGACGCCGCGCGCGACCTGCGCTTCATGCCGTCCGGTGCCGCGCGCAGCCTCATCACGCGCCGCACCGACACCATCGGTGCCCTGCTGCCCGACCTGTACGGCGAGTATTTTTCCGAGCTCATCCGAGGCGTCGATCAGGCGGCGCGCGCGCGCGGTTTGCATCTGCTCGTGTCCAGCTCGCACGGCGACGCGGACGAGGCCGCCGCCGCGCTGCGCGCGATGAACGGGCGTGTCGACGGCCTGCTCGTGATGTCGCCGCACGCCGATGCCGACTTCCTGTCGCACAACCTGCCGGGCAACCTGCCGGCGGTGCTGCTCAATACCGGCAGCGACCTGCCCGGCCACGCCCGGTTCGTGATCGACAACTTCGGCGGTGCGCAGGCGATGACCCGCCACCTCGCCGCCGCAGGGCGCAAGCGCATCGCCTTCATCGGCGGGCCGCAGGGCAACCACGAAGCGGCCGAGCGGCTGCGTGGCTACCGCAGTGCCTTGCGCAGCGGTCAACGCGAAATCGTGCTCGAGGGCCATTTCACGCAGGAAGCCGGCTGGGCCGCCGGCCGGCGCATCGCGCAGATGAAGCCGCGCCCCGACGCGGTCTTCGCGGCCAACGACATGACGGCCATCGGCTGCCTGGCCGCCCTCGGCGAAGCCGGGCTGCGTGTGCCGGAGGACATCGCCGTGGCGGGCTTCGACGACATCCCGATCGCGGGCTACGTGACGCCCACGCTGACCACCATCCGCGTGCCGATCGCGGCACTCGGCGCCGCCGCGCTCGACACGCTGGCAAAGGCCGTCGAGACACCGGCCCTGCAGGCCACGCTCACCACCGTGCTGCCCGTGGAACTGGTCGTGCGCCGCTCGTGCGGCGCCGGCCCGCCACCGCGGCCGCAGTCCCCGTCCCCGCCCACCGCGCATTGACGCCGCGCGCAGGCTTCGCCCCCAGAGACGCAGAACCACCACAACGACCTTTGCAACACCAGGAGACCCCCATGAACAGGACCCATGCCCGAAGTGCCTTTCGCCGCCACGCGCTTGCCACGGCCGTGATGCTGGCGCTGTCGGGTGCCGCGCTCGCGCAGCTCAGCACGTCGACGATCAAGGGCCAGATCAGCGGCGGCGCGGCGCAGGCCGGGCTGGCGGTCACGGCCGTCAACATCGCCAACGGCAACACCTACCGCACCACCACGCTGGCGGACGGCAGTTATGTCTTCCCCGGCCTGGCCCCGGGCTCGTACGAGATTCAGGTGGGCGGCCAGAAATCGCAGGTCATCACGGTGCAGGTGGGCGAGACCGCCGCCGTCGACCTGCAGATCGCCGGTTCGCAGCAGATCACCATCGTCGGCTCGGCGTTGCGCAAGGACGTGAAGAGTTCCGAGGTCGGCACCAACGTCTCGCGCAAGCTCATCGAGAGCCTGCCGCAGACCACGCGCAACTTCCTCAGTTCGGCCGACCTCGCGCCGGGTGTCGCGTTCTCCACCGACGCCGCAGGCAACACCAAGATCCAGGCCGGCGCGCAGAATTTCGACCACGTCAACGTGTTCATCGACGGCATCGGCCAGAAGAACAACATTTTGCGCGGCGGCGTGAGCGGGCAGGACACCTCGCGCGGCAACCCGTTCCCGCAGTCGGCGATCGCCGAATACAAGGTGCTCACCCAGAACTACAAGGCCGAATACGAGCAGGTCAGCAGCGCGGCCGTCACCGCGATCACGAAGTCCGGCACGAACGAGCTGCACGGCGAGGTCTACCTCGACCGCACCGGCACCAACTGGCGCGCGCTGTCCGAGTTCGAGAAGCAGCGCGAAGCCAGCGGCGTCAAGCTCCCGCCGTCGTCGAAGTACGAATACGGCGTCTCGGTCGGCGGGCCGATCGTGAAGGACCAGATCCATTTCTTCTTCGCGTACGACGGCAAGAAGATCGACGACTCGCGCCAGATCGTGCCGCGCGACCTCGACAAGCTGCCCGCCGGCCTGGGCATCGTGCCTTCGCTGATCGCGGCCCAGGGCAGCCAGGTCGATGGCTTCAACGAACACCTGCTGTTCGGCAAGATCGACGCCGAGATCGGCGGCGACCAGCATGTCAGCGCGAGCGTGCGCATCCGGCGCGAGGACGACCGCGCGCCGGAGAGCCGTGATCTCAGCGCGCCCGGCAACGACAAGAAGCGCACCAACGACGAGACCCGCCTGGACCTCAAGCACGAGCTGAGCCGCGGCGCCTGGCTCAGCGAAGCGCGCGTGGGCTACGAGGACTATGTGTGGAACCCCAAGTCGGCGTCGACCGACCCGTTCATCAAGTACAAGGTCTCCACCGCCGACCCGCAGCGGCTCGACGCCTCGTCGGATGTGTTGTTCGTCGGCGGCTCGCCCGACGCGCAGAACCGCGGCCAGAAGGGGTTCTTCGTCTCCGAGGAGCTGACCTTCACCGGCATGAAGGACCACGTGCTGAAGGGCGGCGCCAAGATCAAGGCGATGAAGTACGAGCTCTCGGGCACGGCCTTCGGCGTCGACACGGTCGAGACGCTGGTCGACAACGCCACGGGCGTGCCGTACTACGCCGGCGGCCTGTGCACGGGCACCAACATCATCAATGCGGGGCTGAACAGCGACCAGTGCAAGATCAGCCGCGCCATCCCGGGCGCCGCGGCCAACTTCAAGAACAGCCAGATCGGCCTGTACCTGCAGGACGACTGGGCCGTGACGAAGCAGCTCGAACTCAACCTCGGCGTGCGCTACGACTACGAGACGAACATGCTGAACAACGACTACGTGACGCCGGCCGACCGCGTGACGGCGTTGTACGCGGTCGACGGCGAGCGCTGGGGCATCACGCCGCCGCCGGGGCAGACCTATGCCGAGTCGTTGGCCAAGGGCGGCGTGACGATCGGCGACTACATCAGCACCGGCAATTCGCGCAAGACCTTCAAGGGTGCGTTTGCGCCGCGCATCGGCGCGTCGTACGACGTCTTCGGCGACCGCAACTCGGTGGTGTTCGGCGGCTTCGGCCGCTCCTATGACCGCACGATGGCCAACCACGCCCTCGACGAGCTGCAGAAGAATGCGCAGCCCGGCGGCGAGATCTGGCTCATCCGGAACAAGTTCAAGATGCCGTTCGCCGACCAGTTCACCCTTGGCCTGCGCCAGGCGCTGGGACAGTGGAACGGCGAGGTCGCGCTGAGCTACGTGGAGGCGAAGAACCAGTTCATCTGGTTCGGCGGCAACCGCGACGCCAACGGCGGTTACGCGACGCAGAGCAAGATCGACCCGTTGTGGGGCGGCCCTGTCGGCTTCGGCACGCTGATCCTCGGCGACTTCGTCGGCCAGACGAGGACGAGCTCGCTGTTCGCCAGCCTGGTCAAGCCGTACACCCGCAGCTCGGGCTGGTCGGCGCACTTTGCCTACACGTACAGCGATGCGCAGACCACCAGCAAGGAGTGGAACAACGACATCTTCGACTGGACCTACGGCCGCCCGGGCGCGCGTGGCTGGAACCCGTCGACACTGGTGGACAAGCACCGCCTGGTCGCCGCCGGCGTGGCCGACAACCTGTTGCCGCTCGGCTTGCAGCTGTCGTACAAGGCCACCTGGGCGAGCGGGCAGCCGCGCCGCATCACGAGCTGCGCGGCCGGCTGGGGCGACTGCATCTCGGTCGAGGGCGACGCCCCGAGCTTCCGCCAGGTCGACCTGGGCGTGGCGCGCGACTTCAACGTCTTCGGCAATGTGATCGCGCTGCGGGCCGACGTGCTGAACGTCTTCAACACCACCAACTACGGCGGCTTCGACGACTGGGGTGGCGGTCCCGTCGCGCCGGGCGCACCGGCCAACGCGGTGGGCGGCGACAACCTGAACCTCGGCAAGCCCAACAGCATCCGCGGCGACACGCGCACGTTGCGCCTGGCACTGAGCTACAAGTTCTGACCGTTGGCCCACCGCCCGCGCCGCGGAGGACTCCGCGGCGCGGGCTCTCGGGCCCCGGCGCTCGCGCCGGGGCCCGGCACCAAGACCATGCAAGACGATCCCCTTCTCGACCCCGAGCGGCGGCAACTCCTGAAACTGGCCGGCGCGGTCGCCCTGGTGTCACTGGGCGCGGGCTGTCAGTCGTCGGTGGAGTCGCCGGAGTCGGCCGCGCTGGCGGCCCGCCTGCCGGCGATCGAGCCGTCGATCCTGCTCGACGATCTGGCGCAGCGCAGCTTCCGCTACTTCTGGGACACCGCCGACGCGGCGACCAGCCTCGTGCCCGACCGCTGGCCCACGCCGAGCTTCGCCAGCGTCGCGGCGGTCGGGTTTGCGCTCACTGCCTACCCGATCGGCGAAACCCGCGGCTGGGTCACGCGGGCACAGGCGCGCCAGCGGGTGCTCGATACGCTGCGCTTCTTCCATGACGCGCCACAGGGCCCGCAAGCCAAGGGCATGACCGGGCACCGCGGCTTTTTCTACCACTTCCTCGACATGAAGACCGGCGCACGCTTCGGCAAGTGCGAGCTGTCGACGATCGATACCGCCCTGTTCATTGCCGGCGCGCTCTATTGCGGCGAGTGGTTCGACGGCGACGATGCGCAGGAAGCCGAGATCCGGCGTCTCGCCGACGCGCTGTACGCCCGCGTGGACTGGCCCTGGGCCCAGGTGAGGCCGCCCGCGATGGGCCACGGCTGGACGCCCGAGAAGGGCCATCTCGCCAGCGACTACAAGGGCTACAACGAGGCCATGCTGCTGTACCTGCTGGCACTCGGCTCGCCCACGCATGCGGTCGACCCCGAAGCCTGGGGCGCCTGGACCAGCACCTACGACCGCGCCAGCTGGGGCACCCACTACGGCCAGACCTACCTGCGCTTCGCGCCGCTGTTCGGGCACCAGTTCACCCACTGCTGGGTCGACTTTCGCGGACTGAGCGACGCCTACCTGCGCGAGCGCGGGATCGACTATTTCGAGAACTCGCGCCGCGCCACCTATGCACAGCAGGCCTATGCGATCGCCAACCCCGAAGGCTGGGCCGGTTACGGGCGCGACATTTGGGGCGTGACGGCGTGCGACGGCCCGGCCGACGTTCGGCGCGACTTTCGAGGCGTGCGCCGCCGGTTCATCAGCTACGCCGGACGCGGCATGGGCGGCGCGCGCCGCTACGACGACGGCACGATCGCACCCTACGGCGCCGGCTCGTCGCTGCCTTTCGCGCCCGAGATCGTGCTGCCGGCGCTGGCGGCGATGCGCGAACAATACGGTGCGCACATACTCGGACGTTATGGATTCTTTGCCTTCAACCGCAGTTTCACTTTCGGCAGTGTGAAGCTGACGCACGGCCGGGTCATCCCGGGATTCGGCTGGGTCGACAGCGACTATCTCGGCATCGAGGTGGGGCCTTTGCTGGCGATGTTGGGCAATCACGACGGGGAGACGGTGTGGAAGGCGATGCGCGGCAACGTGCACCTGCAGCGCGGACTGAAGCGCGCGGGTTTCAGCGGCGGCTGGCTGGATGCGCTGCCGCCCGTGACCGAGCCCGCGAAGCCGGTCGCGGCGCTGCGTCGACGCCGCGCCGCCGAAGCACACGCCGCATGAGGGCCTCGATCCGATGACGCTGACCCGCCGCAGCTGGCTGGCCGTGGCCGCCGCCGCCGGCGCGGCGGCGTGCACCCGCGCCGACGACGACACCGTGCGCTTCTGGGCCATGGGGCGCGAGGGCGAAGTGGCGGCCGAATTGCTGGCCGGCTTCGAGCGTGAGCACCCGGGGATCCACGTGCGGATCGAGCAGCTGCCGTGGAGCGCCGCGCACGAAAAGCTGCTCACCGCGTTTGCCGGCGACGCCACGCCGGACATTGCGCAGCTCGGCAACAGCTGGCTGCCGGAGTTCGTGGCGCTCGGTGCGGTCGAGCCGCTGGACGACCTGCTGAAGAAGTCCCCGGAGGTGGACGCCGGAGACTATTTCCCAGGCATCTGGGACAGCAACCGGTTCGACGGCGCCGTGCACGGCGTGCCGTGGTACGTGGACACGCGGCTGCTGTTCTACCGCCGCGACCTGCTCGCGCAGGCCGGTTTCGACGCGCCACCGCGCGACTGGCCCGAGTGGCTGCGCGTGATGGACGCCGTGAAACGCAGAGCCGGTGAGGACCGCTACGCCATCCTGCTGCCGCTGAACGAATACGACCCGCTGGTGGCGTTGTCGCTGCAGACCGGCGAGCCGCTGCTGCGCGACGGCGGACGATTCGGCAACTTCCGCGGCGCGGGGTTCCGCCGCGCGTGGGCGTTCTACCTCTCGATGTTCGAGCGTCATCTCGCACCACCGGCCAGCAGCAACGAGATCGCCAACCTCTGGAACGAATTCGCGCGCGGCTATTTCAGCTTCTACATCACCGGGCCGTGGCAGATCGGCGAGTTCCGCCGCCGGCTGCCGCCCGACCTGCAATCGGCCTGGGCGACGGCGCCGCTGCCCGGCCCCGATGGGCCGGGCGCGTCGATCGCGGGCGGCTCGAGCCTGGCGATCTTCCGCCGCTCGCGCCGCAAGTCCGCGGCCTGGAAGCTCGTGCAATATCTGTCGCGGCCGGCCGTGCAGCAGCGCTTCCATGCGATCACCGGCAACCTGCCGCCGCGCCGCTCGGCCTGGGCACACGCGGCGCTGGCGCAGGATGCGCCGACCCGTGCGTTCGGCGAGCAGCTCGAACGTGTGCGCACGGTGCCCAAGGTGCCCGAGTGGGAGCGCATCGCGACCGAACTGCGCATCGTCACCGAAGCCGTGGTGCGCCGCGAGATGGGTGCCGAACAAGGGCTCGTGCAGCTCGACCTGCGTGCCGACCGCATCCTCGAGAAGCGCCGCTGGATGCTCGACCGGCAGGGCGCGGCATGAATATCGCGAACGTCGCAAACGTCGCAAACGGCGCGAAGCCACTTGCGAGGCGGCGCGCATGACGTCCTCGCGGGCAGGCTGGCTCTTCGTCGCGCCGGCGCTGATGGCGATCGCGGTGTTCTTCGTCGTGCCGGTGGCCGCCGCGCTGCTGATGAGCTTCACCGACTTCGACATCTACGCGCTCGCCGACCTGCACAACGTGCGGTTCATCGGCCTCGCCAACTACGTGCAGCTGCTGCACACGCCACTGTTCTGGCAGGCGCTGCTGAACACGCTGTACTTCGTGGTCATCGGCGTGCCGCTGTCGATCGGCGCGTCGCTCGGCGCCGCGATGCTGCTGAACTCGCCGCTCGCGCGATTCAAGGGCTTCTTCCGCACCGCGCTGTTCGCGCCGGTGGTCACCACGCTCGTCGCAGTGGCCGTCGTCTGGCGCTACCTGCTGCACACCCGCTACGGCCTGATCAACCACGCGCTGGAGGCCTTCGACATCGGGCCGGTGGACTGGCTCGGCGACCCGCGCTGGTCGATGCCGGCGATCGTGCTGCTGTCGGTCTGGAAGAACTTCGGCTACAACATGATCATCCTGCTCGCCGGCCTGCAGGCGGTGCCGAAGGAGCTGTACGAGGCCGCGCGCATCGAGGGTGCCAACGCGTGGCAGCAGTTCCGTCACATCACGCTGCCCACGCTCGCACCGATGCTGCTGATGGTGAGCATCCTGACGATGGCCGGGCATTTCCAGCTCTTCGCCGAGCCCTACGTGATGACACAGGGCGGGCCGGCGCAGCGCACGGTGACGGTGCTCTATTTCATGTACGACGAAGGCTTCAAGTGGTGGAGCCTGGGCTCGGCGTCGGCGGTCGCGTTCGTGCTGTTCGTCTTCATGTTCCTGTTCACGCTGCTGCAGTTGCGCGTGGCGCGCCACACGGAGGCCGCATGAGAGCGAAGGGCCGCTCCCGAGCGCTTGTCCCGCAGCGCTGCGCGCGAAGGGGGGCCCGATGAGATCGCCGCTGCCGGCCGTGGCCGTCAATGCGGGGCTCGCCGTGCTGGCGGTGCTGACGCTGATTCCGCTCGCCTGGATGGTGTCGGCGTCGTTCATGGCGCCGGGCGAGGCGAGCAGCTTCCCGCCGCCGCTGCTGCCGCGCGCGGCGAGCCTCGCCAACTACCGCGAACTCTTCGCCACCGTGGGCATCGGCCGGCAGATCCTGAACAGTCTGCTCATCGCGGTGGGCGCGACGCTGTTGTCGCTGGGCTTCAACCTGAGCGCCGGTTATGCCTTCGCCAAGCTGCGCTTCAACGGCCGCGACCGCGCGTTCCGCACGCTGCTCGGCGCGCTCGTGATCCCGGCGCAGGTGACGATGATGCCGCTCTTCCTGATGCTCAAGCAGATGGGACTCGTCAACACGTATGCCGGTGCGCTGGTGCCGTGGCTGGCGAGTGTGTTCGGCATCTTCCTCGTGCGCCAATACGCGCTCACGATCCCCGACGAGCTGATCGAGGCCGCACGCATGGACGGCGCGAGCGAGGGCCGCATCTTCCGCTCGGTGGTGCTGCCGCTGCTCAAGCCGGTGATCGTGACGCTCGCCGTGCTCACGTTCCTGGGCGCGTGGAACGACTTCATGTGGCCGCTGATCGTGCTCACCGACCACGACCTGCAGACGCTGCCGGTGGCCATCGCCGGGCTGTCGCGCGAGCACGTGCAGGACACCGAGCTGATGATGGCCGGCGCGGTGGTCACGGTGCTGCCGGTGCTGCTGCTCTTCCTGCTGCTGCAGCGCCACTACATGCAGGGGCTGCTGATGGGCAGCGTGAAGGGATGAATCGCGTGCGCCGGATGCTCCGTGCCCTGGCCGCCGTGTCGGTCGCGGCGCTGCTCGTCGATGCGGCCGCCGCAGGGCCGCTGCGCCGCGAAGTGCTGGACGACCTGCGCGACGCCGCGCCCTGGAAAGCCTCCGCGTCCGACCAGGTGCAAGCGCGCCTGCGCGACGGAGGCGACGGCAGCCTTTGTCTCGACGTCGACTTTGCGGGCGTATCGGGTTATGCGGTGATGCGGCGCGAGCTGCCGGTGGACTGGCCCGAGCGTTTCGACCTCGTGGCGCGTCTTCGTGCCAGCGGGGCGACGAACGATTTCCAGTTCAAGCTCGTCGACACGAGCGGTGACAACGTCTGGTGGATGAAGCGGCCCGATGCATCGCTGCCGGCCACGCTCACGGATGTCACGATCCGCGGCCGCCAGATCGGTTTCGCGTGGGGCCCGTCGCCCGACCCTGTATTGCGCCGCACGCGCTACGTCGAATTCGTCATCGCGGCCGGGCGCGACGGTGGCCGCACCACGCTCTGTCTGGCCCGGCTCACGCTGGTCGAGCGTGCACCCGATCCGCCGGTATGGCCCGCGCCGCGCCTGGTGCAGGCGGGTCGGACGACGACCGTCGACTTCGGCCATGTGCGTGAGTTCAATGGCGTGCAGCTGCGCTGGCCGGCCGGCGCGCACGGTCTCGGCTACGACCTGCTCGGGTCGAGCGACGCGCGCCGATGGCATCCTCTGCGCAGCGTGCGCGGCAGCGATGGCGGGCTCGACGCGCTCTGGCTGCCCGACCAGGCGGCACGCTACCTGCGGGTGCGGATGCACGTGCTGTCGACGGCACCGACAGGGTCCAAGCCCGGCGTGCCGATGCCCGAGGTCGTGTTGCGCAGCGCCGACGAATGGCCCAGCTTCAATGCCATGCTCGGCGCGCAGGCGGCCGATGCGCCGCGTGGCGACCTGCCGCGTGCCTTCGTCGGCGAGCAGAACTACTGGACGCTCGTGGGCGTGGACGGCGGCGGTCCGCGGTCCGGCCTGATCAGCGAGGACGGCGCGATCGAGGTCGGCCGCGGCGGCTTCAGCATCGAGCCCGCCGTGCAGCTCGACGATGGCAGCCGCGTCACCTGGGCCGGTGCGGCATTGACGCAGACCCTGCGCGAGGGCTACCTGCCGCAGCCGGCCGTGCATTGGCGGCATGCCGACTTCACCCTCGACGTCGAAGCCGCTGCTGACGGCCCGCGTGACAGGCCCGAACTGCTCGCACGCTACCGCCTGCGCAACACGGGCAGCCGTCCACGCGATTTCGCGCTCCTGTTGGCGGTGCGGCCCTGGCAGGTGAATCCACCCCAGCAGTTCTTGTCCACCCAAGGGGGTGCGAGCCCCGTGCGCGCGCTCGCCTGGGACGGCCATCGACTCCGCGTCGACGGCCGCGTGCCGATCGCTTTTTCCACACCGCCGGCGCGCGTCGCCTCACGGTCGTTCGACGGCGGCCTCGGGCTCGCCGCGCTGATGGACGCACCGCCGCTCGTGCAGCGCCATGACCCACAACAGCACGCCTCGGCGGCGGTGCAATGGCGCTTCACGCTGGCACCCGGCACGTCGCAGGTGGTCGGCTGGACGGCGCCGCTCGGACCCGATGCTCGTCAGGCGCCGGCCGTCACGCCGGAGCGGCTCGACGCCCGGTTCGACGCCGCCGCCGACCACTGGCGCGAGCGCCTGAATCGCGTCGTGTTGCGAGTCCCTGCACCCGCTCAGCCCCTTGTCGACACGCTGCGCACGTCGCTGGCTCACATCCTGATGTCGCGCGATGGCCCGGCGCTGCAACCCGGCACACGCTCGTATGCACGCAGCTGGATCCGCGACGGCGCGATGATGGTGGCCGGGCTCGTGCGGCTCGGCGAAGTGGACGCCGCACGCGAATTCGTCGACTGGTTCGGTGGCCGCATCTTTGCATCGGGCAAGGTGCCGTGCTGCGTCGACCGGCGTGGCGCCGACCCGGTGGTCGAGAACGACAGCCATGGCCAGTACCTCTATGCGTTGGCGGAGGTCTGGCGCCATACCCATGACCACGCTCTGCTCGAGCGCCACTGGCCGCAGGTGCAGCGGGTCGTCGCCTGGATGGACGCGCTGCGCCAGCAGGAGCGCGGCGACGCCAACCGCACGGCGGACCGGGCACGCCTGTTCGGACTGATGCCGCCGTCGATCAGCCACGAAGGCTATTCGGACAAACCGGCGTACGCGTATTGGGACGACTTCTGGGCGCTGCGCGGGTTCAAGGACGCCGTCGTGATCGCGCAGGCGCTGGGCCAGGAGACGCAGACCGCCCGCTGGGCGGCCGCTCGTGACGAGTTCCAGGTCGAGCTGTCACGTTCCATCTCGGCCACGGCGCGCCACTACGGCATCGACTTCATCGCCGGCGCCGCCGACCGTGGCGATTTCGACGCGACGTCGACGACGGTCGCCCTCAATCCCGTGCAGGCCGACGTGCCTGCGGACCTGCTTGCAGCGACCTTCGAACATTACTGGCAGGCGTCGCGTGACCGTGCCGCGGGGCAGAAGGCATGGAAGGACTACACCCCGTACGAGCTGCGCACGGTGGGCGCATTCGCACGACTGTCGGAGCCGGCCCGCGCGCATGCGATGCTGGACTTCTTCTTCGCGCACCAGCGCCCTGCCGGCTGGAACCAATGGGCCGAGGTGGTGCTGCCCGATGCCCGCGAGCCACGCTTCCTGGGCGACATGCCGCACGCGTGGGTGTCGTCGGACTACATCCGCTCGGTGCTCGACCTCTTTGCATGGGAGCGCGAATCGGACGATGCGCTCGTCATCGGCGCCGGCTGGACGGCCGAATGGCTGCGTGCCGGCGACATCGAGGTGCGTGGCCTGGTCACGACGCACGGGCCCTTCGACCTGCGCCTCGCGCACAGCGGCGCAGGTTGGACGTTGGAGGTTCCGCGCGCACTGGCCGGCCTGGCTGGCGGTGTCCGCCTTCGCTGGCCCGAAGGCCTGCCGCGTCCGCAGGCGCTGCACGGCGGACACGCGCTGCGCTGGCAGGACGACGGCGAACTGCGCCTGCCCGACGGACCCGCCACGGTCGAACTGTGGGCCCCCCCGCCGGAGCCGAAGCGATGACGTCCCGACGCGCCGCGCTGGCGAGCCCGCTGTTGCTCGCCAGCTGCGCCCACCCACCCCCTGACGAACGGTCTGCCATGACGTTGAATACAGCCATGCCGTTGGCCGAGGGCCAGCACCCGTGGTCTGCGGCCATTCCCGGACTGGAGGCGCCGATGCGCGGCTGGCTGTACCTGCCACCGGGTTATCTGGCCTCACGCCAGGACTGGCCGCTGGTCGTCTTCCTGCACGGCTCGGGCGAGCGCGGCGACGATCTCGCGCGTGTCACGGCGCACGGCCTGCCCAAGCTCGCAGCGCGCGGCGCGAACTACCCGTTCGTGCTGGTGTCGCCACAACTGCCCGACGGCCTGCGCTGGGAAGCGAGCGTGCTGCACGCGATGCTCGCGTGCCTGCGGGCCGGCCTGCGTATCGACGCCGACCGCGTCACCGCCACCGGGCTCAGCCTGGGTGGCTACGGCGTGTGGGACTGGGCCACCGGCTACCCGAACGACCTGGCCGGCATCGCGCCGGTGTGTGGCGCCGGCGAACCCGAAGATCAATGCCGCATGGTCCACGTGCCGGTGCGCGCGTACCACGGTGCCGACGACGACGTCGTGCCGCTGGCCGCACAGCAGGCCAGCATCGATGCGCTGCGCGCCTGTGGCGGCACGGTCGGCTTCACGGTCTACCCCCACGTCGGCCACGGCGCCTGGGAGCCGGCCTACCAAGACCCCGCGCTCGTGCCGTGGTTGATGGCCCGCCGGCGCACCCGCCCGATGGCGACGACGGCCCACCCGTGACCACCAACAACCTTCCCGCCCCCCGAAGTGCGCGGCACCTCGACCACGGCGCCGGCCTGAGCATCGATTGGCTGGCCCACGGTGCGCTGGGTCGCGTGGACGCCCATGGCGTGATGGTCAACCTGTTTCCGGGCAATACGGTCGAAGGCGGCCCGGCCAATCTGTGGCTGCGCCTGCACGGCCCGTCGGGCGTGGAGCTTGCGCCGCTGCTCGGGCCGCTGTCGCCGCTGTCTCCGCTGTCTTCGGATGCGGAGGCGCCGGCGCCGAACTTGCGCGGCCTCTGGCGTGGACTGCGCATCACGGTGCAGCTTCGGTTGTCCCGCGTCGACAGCACCTGGTTCTGGCACGTTCGGGTCGACAACGACGGCCCTGCGCCTTGCAGGATCGACGTCGTCTCGGTGCAGGACATCGGCCTCTCCACCTGGGGCGCCTCGCGCCTGAACGAGCACTATGTGAGCCACTACATCGACCTCGCGCAGCTGGCCCACCACCGGCAGGGCTGGGTGCTGGCCGCGCGCCAGAACCTCGCCGTCGATGGTCGGCATCCGTGGTGCCTGATGGGTTCGCTGCGGCGCGGTGCCGCCTTTGCCACCGATGCGCTGCAGGTGCAAGGCCTGCACGCACGGGCCGGCGCGCCGCCGCAAGGGCTGGTGCAGGGCCTGCCGTCGCGCCGCCTGCAGCACGAACATGCACTGCTCGCGATCCAGGACGACGCCGTGACGCTGGACCCCGGCGCGGGCGTGGACCTCGGTTTCTTCGTCCACGTGCGGGCAGATCACCCGCAAGCGACGCACGACGACGATCTGGCGCTGGTCGACGCCATCGTCTCGCGGCCCGAGGCGCAGCCCGTACTCCCTGCGGCGGCCACCGCCCCGCAAGCACCGGCGCCGGGCCACAGCCTCTTCGCCACGGCACCGTTCCTGCCCGTGCGCGATCTGACGCCGGCCGAGCTGGGCACGCTGTTCGGGTCGGCGCGCCGGCACGAGGAGACCGATGACGGTGAACTGCTGTCGTTCTTCCACGGTGCCAATGCCCACGTGGTGCTGCGCGCCAAGGAGCTGCGTGTGCAGCGGCCGCACGGCCACATCCTCCGCACCGGCCGGCACCTCGTGCCCGACGAGGCGGCGCTCACGTCGACCACGTGGATGGCGGGTGTCTTCCACTCGATGGTCACACAAGGTCACGTGAGCATCAATCGCTGTCTGTCCACCGTGCGCGGGGCCCTCGGCCAGTACCGCTCACACGGGCAGCGCATTTTCGTGCGCGCCCAAGGAGGCGTCTGGCAGCAGCTCGGTGTGCCATCGGCCTTCGAGATCGAGCCCGACCGCTGCCGCTGGCTGTATGCCCACGGCGGCGGGCTGATCGAGGTACGAAGCGACGCACAACCTGCGCCGCACGCGCTCGGACTGCAGGTGCGGGTCATCGACGGTGCCGCGGTGCAGCTGCGGGTCGTTCACCATGTGGCACTCGGCGGCGACGACGCCGGTGATGACGGCCTGGTGGCGGGCAGCGACGTGCTCACCGCGGCGCCGCCATGGCATGCAGACGCCGAAGGCATCTTCGTCGGCGTGCCCGATGGCAGCGCGCTCGGCCGGCGCTTCCCCGGTGGCGGCCTGCGCATCGACGCCGGCACAGGCGCTTGCGCTGGCCCGGCGTTCGCGCAAGCGGGCGGCGACGGGTTGCTCTTCGACGACGGCCACACACGGGGGCTGCCGTACATCTGCATCGACAGCGGCGAGGTGCGCGAATTCAGCCTTCGGCTGATGGGCCGTCTCGTCGACGTACCGCCCACGGAACCGGGGCACCTGACCATGCCCCGGTGGGCAGCGCCAGCGAAGAGCGTGTTGGCGACGCCGGCCCATCGGCTGGCCGAGATCGCCCCTTGGTACTTGCACAACGCCCTCGTCCACTACCTCTCGCCACGCGGACTGGAGCAATATTCCGGCGGCGGCTGGGGCACACGCGACGTCTGCCAGGGGCCGCTGGAGATGCTGCTGGCACTCGATCGCCCGGCGCCGGTACGCGACCTGCTGCTGCGGGTGTTTGCCGCGCAGAACGCCGACGGCGATTGGCCGCAGTGGTTCATGTTCTTCGAGCGCGAGCGCGACATCCGCGCCGGCGATTCACACGGCGACATCGTCTTCTGGCCGCTGCTCGGCCTGGCGCGCTACCTGCTCGCCAGTGGCGACGCCGCGATGCTCGACGAGACCGTGCCGTACCACGCCGCACCGGGCGAGCCCGCGCAGGCGGGCAGCGTGTGGCAGCACGTCGAGCGCGCCTTGGCGGTGATCGCCGGGCGGCGCATCGAGGGCACCCACCTGGCGGCGTACGGACATGGCGACTGGAACGATTCTCTGCAGCCCGCCGACCCGGCACTGCGCGAGCGTCTGTGCAGCGCGTGGACGGTGACCCTGCACCACCAGATGCTCGGCACGCTGGCGCGTGCGCTGCGGCAGACGGGCCGTCCGGGGCTCGCAGCGCCCCTGTCGGCCGAGGCGAGCTGCGTGCTGGCCGACTTCCAGCGCCTTCTGGTCGTGGACGGCGTGGTCAGCGGGTACGCGCTATTTCCGCCGGCACGCGCCGTCGAATGCCTGCTGCATCCCGCCGACACCCGCACCGGTGTGCACCACAGCCTGCTGCCGATGATGCACGCCGTGCTCGACGACATGCTCAGCCCGGCACAGGCGCGTTCGCATCTGGCGCTGATCGACGCGCACCTCACGGGCCCTGACGGGGCCAGGCTATTCGACCGGCCGCTGCCCTACCGCGGCGGCCCGCAGGTGCTTTTCCAGCGTGCCGAGACGAGCGCCTACTTCGGCCGTGAAATCGGCGTCATGTACATGCATGCGCATCTGCGATTCGCGGAGATGCTGGCCCACCTGGGGCTGGCCCAGCGCTTCTTCGATGCGCTCTCGCTGGCGCACCCGATCGGGCTGCGCGAGCGCGTCGCATCGGCCAGCGCGCGCCAGGCCAATTGTTACTACTCCAGTTCCGACGCGGCATTTGCCGACCGCTACGAGGCCAACGCGCACTACGGGCGCGTGGCCGATGGGACGGTGGCACTCGATGGCGGCTGGCGCATCTACTCGAGCGGGCCGGGCATCGCCGTCGGGCTGCTCGTAGGCAGTTTTCTCGGCATCCGGCGCGAGTTCGACAGGCTCGTCGTGGACCCCGTCATGCCCGCGTCGCTGGACGGCCTCGTCGCGACGGTGCCCCTGGGCGAGCACAGGCTGGAGATCGAATACCGCATCGGCGAGCGGGGTCATGGCCCGACCCGGCTCGAGTTGGATGGCAGCGACCTGCCCTTCGTACGAGGCCATAACCCCTATCGATTGGGCGGCGCGGAGGTCCGGATGGCCGATTTGGCGCCGCGCCTGGGTGCCGCAAAAAACCGGCTCGTCGTCTACGCTCATTGAGGGGGTTGGTCCCATGAGCGCGCTGATGATGTATCCAGTAGAATAGAGAGTTACCCAAGCAGGGGCGAAAGCTCCCAATACTATGGCCAAGGACGACGTCAAGACCACCATCGAAGCCGACGGCCTGCGCTACCGCAGCAAGGCTCCCGGCTCCCCCTTCTCCGCCAATGGCTCCTTCGGGGCCGCCACCATGTCGTGCTTCCTGTGCGGCAAACATCGCCCGCGCTCGCAGCTCATGTCGCGCAAACTGCTCGGTCGCTCGCAGTCGGTGTGCTCGCCGTCCTGCAAAGAGGCCGACGCCGCCAGCAAGATCTGATCGCCACGGGGCCTCCAGCGCCCCGTGCATCCACCCGGCGCCTTCCGCGCGCCTGGCGTCGCGTAGCTCCCACTCGCGCTGTCCCAGCCCGGGCGCCGGTTCGGCCGCTTGCAGGTCGCACGGCACCAGGAAATTTTGCCCCGTTTCGTGCAGTCGCCGTCGGAACGGCCGCCTTTCCCAGTGCGCAAGGTCTCGTCAGTCAGGCAGGGCCTGGCAATCCGCCCGTGACCTTGCCCGGTGCCATGGCGGCCAGATGCCGCATCCGAGCCTCGCGTTTGGCGAGGAACGTGCCTTCGATGTCGAACGACGACGCGTGCCCGACCTGGGCGCGATCGGTGTCCAGCCAGCGCTGCGCCGCGGCGCGGCCCAGGCGGTGCAGTTCGAGCAGGAACGTGCGGTCCGTGTTGAGCTTGCTCGACGGGTCGAGAGGGCCCATGCCGTCATCGTCGGCCACCATGTGCAGCCGCAGGTTCTTGTAACGCCGCCGGTCGAGCGCCTGTTTGCGCAGCAGCTCCTGTACGAAGTGGATGGCCCGCATCTCGCCGACGAGCCCCGCGTTGAAGGTGATCTCGTTCACGCGGTCGGCGATCTCCGCCGCCGTGTCGGGCACACCCGGACGCACGAGCGGGTTGATGCGCACCAGCAGCAGATCGGCGGAGCGCGTGTTGTAGATCAGCGGCCAAAGCGCGGGATTGCCGGTGTAGCCACCGTCCCAGTAAGGCACGCCATCGATCTCGACCGCCTTGAACAACTGCGGCAGGCAGGCCGACGCGAGCAGCGCGTCGAGGCTCAGCCGCTCGCCCATGAAGACCTCGGGCTGGCCCGTGGTGACGGCAGTGGCCGTCACGAACAGGCGCAGCGGACCGTGCGCGAGTGCAGCTTCGTCGACATGCCGCGCGGCCACCTCGCGCAGCGTATTGAAACCGAGCGGATTGAGCTGCTGCGGGCTGAACATGCGCAGCCACTGGTTCAGGATGTCGAAGAACGGATTGGCGTCCAGGTTGTAGCCGGCAATGCCGTTCCACGGCGTCGGGTTGCCGTGCACGCCGAAACACGCCCCGCTCGACGCCACGTCGAGCCAGAACGCACGCAGCGCATCGCGCGCACCCTGTGCCCCGCCGCGATGCCAGCCGGTGGCCATCACGCCGGCATTCAGTGCACCGGCACTCGTACCGGAGACGCCGTCGAAGGCCAACGAGCCGTCCTCCAGCAGGCGGTCGAGCACCCCCCAGGTGAAGGCGCCGTGCGAGCCCCCGCCCTGCAGCGCGATATCGATCGACGGGCCGCGGAACCGGCGCGCCGTGCGTGTGGGGCCCTTCGAAATCTTCGTGCCCGCCGTGCCTGCAGTGTGTGCCATGGCCTCATTCTGAACCTGTGCGTCAGCCCGCCATCAGACGCCTCAGCGTGTCCATCGAATCGGCCTCGTGCAGCGGCTTGTCGCTGCGGATGCGAAGCATGCGCGGAAAGCGCACGGCGACGCCACTCTTGTGGCGCGGGCTGGCGTGGATGCCCTCGAACCCCAGCTCGAAGACGAGCGTGGGCCTGACGCTGCGCACCGGGCCGAACTTCTCCAGCGTGGTTGAACGGATCACGCGGTCGACACGGGCAAATTCGTCGTCGGTCAGGCCCGAGTAGGCCTTTGCAAAGGCCACCAGCTGCAACGCACCCGGCTGCGCCGGCTCGCGCCGCGCGATCGCGTCGATCACGCCCTGGGCCTCGGCCGCGTCGGTCGGTGGGCGGCTCCACACGGCAAACGTGTAGTCGGTATAGACGCTGGCGCGGCGGCCGTGACCGGCCTGCGCATAGATGAGCACGCCGTCCACCGACAGCGGGTCGATCTTCCATTTCCACCAGGTCCCGTCGGCCTTGGTGCGGCCCGTACCGTAACGAGACTGCCGGCGCTTGAGCATGAAGCCCTCGACGCCGCGCGAGCGCGACTGCTCGCGCAACCTGGCCAGCGCCGGCCAGTCTTCGGCATCGACGAGGGGCGACAGCGCCAGCGGCTGCTTGTCCAGCAGCGCCTCGAGCCTGGTTCGACGCTCGTGCTGCGGCTGCCCGCGCAGGTCGATGCCGCCGGCTTCGAGCAAGTCGTACGCCACGAACCTCACCGGGGCCTGTGCCAGCGCCTTCTTCGTCAGCGTCTTGCGCGCAATGCGCTGCTGCAGCAGGTTGAACGGGGCCGGCACCGTCTCGTCACCGTGCCAGGCGAGGATCTCCCCATCGAGCACGCAGCCGTCGGGCAGGCCCCGCACGGCGGCCACGATCTCGGGGAAGCGGTCGGTCACCAGTTCCTCGCCGCGCGACCAGATCCAGACCTGGCTCGCGCGGCGCACGACCTGCGCGCGGATGCCGTCGTACTTCCACTCGACCATCCAGTCCTGCACCGGCCCGAGCGTGGACACCGGATCGGTCAGTGCATGGGCCAGGAAGAACGGATACGGCTGCCCCGCATCCAGCGCCTGCGTGGTCTCGTGCGAGACCACCTGCGCCAGACGCTCCGCACTCGGCGTCGCACGCGCATCGGTCCAGCCCATCATGCGCTGGGCCACGAGCTTGACATCGATGCCGGCATGGCGTGCCAGCGCACGCTGGACCAGCAACTTGCTCACGCCGACGCGGAAGCCGCCGCCGATCAGCTTGACGAGGAGAAAACGGCCGTCGGCGTCGAGTTCGTCCCAGGCCGCACGGACGCGCGACGCCTGTTCTTCCGGCGACAAGCCGCGCAACGGGAGCAGCCTCTCCTCGACCCAGACCGCAAGGCCGACGTCGCTCGCGTGGCGTGGCGGCGGCAGCACGTGCGCGATCGTCTCGGCGAGATCCCCCACGGCCTGGTAACACTCCTCGAAAAGCCAGTCGTCGATTCCGGCCACCTGGCACGCCAGCGCGCGCAGCTGCGCGGTCGGCACCACCTGCCGCGGCTTGCCGCCGGCCAGAAAGTACACGCCCCACGCGGCATCGGCCGGCGGTGCGGTCTCGAGGTAGTGCACCAACGCCGCCACCTTGTCGCTGGTGGCGGTGCTGGCATCGAGCGCCTGGTACAGCGCGGCAAATCGGTGCATGGCGACATGATGCCGTGCGCGCCAGGCGGTTCAGCCGGGCCCCCGATCACCATGCCGGCGCACCGCCTTTTCCAGCTCCACGGCCGCAAAGACCACGCCCGCCAGTGCGAAGCAGATGGCCAGTTCGACCGGGCTCAAGGCCTGCGTGTGAAAAACCGGCTGAAGCCACGGCGCGTAGACCGTCGCAAGCTGCAGCACGAGCGTCAGCAGCACGGCGCCGAGCAGCGGGCCATTGCTCGCCAGGCCCTGCACAAAAAGCGACTCGCGCTCGGAGCGGATGGCCATCACGTGCGCCATCTGCGCCAGCGTGAGCGTGGTGAACACCATCGTCTGCCAATGGGCGTTTCCGCTCTGCAGCGCCCAGGCCTGCACGCCCAGGCACAGCCCGCCGATCAGCAGCCCGACGAGCAGCGCGTGCTGCCACAGCCCGTGCGCAAAAACACTCTCGCCCGGCGGCCGCGGCGGGCGTTGCATCACGCGGGTCTCGGCCGGCTCCGCCGCCAGCGCCAGTCCCGGCAAGCCGTCGGTCACCAGGTTCACCCACAGGATGTGGATCGGCAGCAACGGCACCGGCAGCGCCAGCAGCGGCGCAAGAAAGAGGACCCAGATCTCGCCCGAGTTGCCGGTGAGCGCATAGCGGATGAACTTGCGGATGTTGTCGAAGATGCGCCGGCCTTCGCGCACGGCGCCCACGATGGTGGCGAAGTGGTCGTCCAGCAGCACCAGGCTCGACGCCTCGCGCGCCACGTCGGTGCCGCCCTGCCCCATGGCCACGCCGATGTCGGCCGCCTTCAGCGCGGGCGCATCGTTCACGCCGTCGCCCGTCATCGCCACGTATTCGCCGCGCCGCTGCAGCGCGCGCACGATGCGGATCTTCTGTGCCGGGTCCATGCGGGCATACACCTGGACTTCCGCCACCGCGCCTTCGAGCAGCGTGTCGTCCAGTTGCGCCAGGTCGGGCCCGGTGAGCACGGGCGCGTCGTCCGTCTCCACGATGGCCAGGCGGCGGGCCATCGCGCGCGCAGTGGCCGGATGGTCGCCGGTGATCATCGCCACGCGCACGCCGGCCGTGCGGCATTCGGCCACGGCGGCCTGCGCTTCGGGCCGCGGTGGGTCCATCAGACCGACCAGGCCAATGAGATCCAGTTCGCGCTCGAAGGCATCGGCGCTCAACTCGACGCTGCCGCCGTCACCTTGCGCCGCATGGCTGCGCCGCGCGACCGCCAGCACGCGCAGGCCCTGCGCGGCCCAGGCCTGGGCCATCGCGAGTGCGCCATCGCGGCCCCCCTCGCCGCAGCGCGGCAGCACGGTCTCGGGTGCCCCCTTGACGTAGGCGACCCACCCGCCCGGCGCGGCGTGCAGCGTGCTCATGCGCTTGCGCGCGGCATCGAAGGGCCATTCGTGCAGGCGCGGATGCGCGGCCCGCAGCGCCGGGACGTCGAGCCCGGCCTGCGCCGCGGCCTCGAGCAGCGCCGTCTCGGTCGGGTCGCCAAGCCATCCCCGATCGCCCACGGTGGCGTCGTTGCACAGGACGAGTGCGGTCCAGAGCGGCGTGTCGTCGTCGCCCTGCGATCGATGGCGCTGCACCTGCATGCGGTTGAGCGTGAGCGTGCCGGTCTTGTCGGAGCAGATCACGGTGACCGACCCGAGTGTCTCCACCGCCGGCAGGCGTCGCACGAGTGCATTCACGCGCACGAGCCGGCGCGCGCCCAGCGCCAGCAGCACCGTCACCACGGCCGGCAGGGCTTCGGGGATGGCGGCCACGGCCAGGCTGATGGCCGTGAGCGCCATCAGCAGCACCGGCTCGCCGCGCAGCACGCCAATCGCAAAAATCAGCGCGCAGATCGCCAGCACCACCACTGACAAGCGCTTGCCGAACGCCGCCAGGCGCTGCTGCAGCGGCGTGGCCTTGTCGGGCGCCCCCTGGAGCAAGGCCGCCACCTGGCCCAGTTGCGTGTGCAGCCCGGTGGCCACCACCAGCCCGGTCCCGCGCCCGTGGGTCACGAGCGTGCCCTTGAACGCCATGTTCGTGCGGTCGCCCAGCGGCAGTGGGCCGGCGTCGTCACCCGGGGTCTGCGAGTGCTGTTTCTCGACCGTGACCGACTCGCCCGTGAGCGCCGATTCGTCCACACGCAACTGCGCCACGTCGTGCAGGCGCAGATCGGCCGGCACCAGGTTGCCGGCCTCGAGAAGCACCACGTCGCCAGGCACGAGGTGCTCGGTCTCGATCACCTGCACCTGCCCGCCGGCGCGACGCACGGTGGCGCGTGGCGCAGCCATCTGCTGCAGCGCGGCCAGGGCCTGGTCGGCACGCCACTCCTGCCAGAAGCCGATGCCCGCATTGAGCAGCACGATGGCGAGGATCACCACGGTGTCGGCGATGTCGCCGATCAGCCCCGACAGCAGCGCCGCCGCGAGCAGCACGAGCACCATGAAATCGCGCAGCGGATCGAGCAGGCGCAGCCAGAGCGGGCGCGGCTCGGCACGCGGCAATCGGTTCGGGCCATGGCGCTGGCGGCGCAGCGCCACCTCGTCGGCCGACAGGCCGTCACCCGGCTCCACGCCGAGGCGGCGCGCGATATCGTGCGCCGCCAGCCGGTGGGCGTCAGTGATCGGCGGTGTCGGCGTCGTCCCCAGCATCGGACATGGCGTCGGCGTCGGCGTCCGCGGGTCGAACCACCGTCACGGGCATCGGTGCATGTTGCACCAGCGCCTGCGCCACCGAGCCCAGGCCGCCGGCGTCGGTGTCGCCGACCCCGCGGGCGCCTGCCACGAGCAGGTCGCAGCCGTAGTTCTCGGACAACTCGACGATCAGGTTGGCCGGGTCTCCCCCGGCCACCTCGCTTTCATAGTCGATACCCGCGGCCTCCAGCAACGCCTCGGCGGGGGCGAGAAGTTCGGCGCCGGCAGCCACGCGCAGGGCCTTGAGCTTGTCCGCGTCATGGGTCACCGCCATCTCGTACAGCGACGCCGGCTCCTGCACGTTGATCAATACCACGCTGGCCGACAGGCCGGACCCGACGAGCTTGAGTACGTGGCGCACCCCGGCCAGCGCACCACGCGAGCCATCCACTGCGACCAGGATCTTCATCTGCAAACTCCTCGACGGCGACGTTGCCCCGATGCCACGAGCCTATCCGCTCGCGGCGCCGGCTCAAAGCCCCGTCGCTGTCGGGGTTGCCTGAAATCAAGTTCGTCGACGATTGAGGGCCCCATACGCGGGAATCAACGCTCCGGCGCGGCATCATGGGCAGGTTCCCGCAAATTCGACCCGAAGCGCCATGAGCATCCGCCACCTCGATTCCCTGTTCGACCCGCGCTCGGTGGCCGTGATCGGCGCCAGCGAGCGCCCGGCCCGAGTCGGCACGACGGTCTGGCGCAACCTGCGCGAAGGCGGGTTTCCCGGCCCGAGATGGGCGGTCAACCCCAAGTACACGCACATCGCCGGCGAACCGGCATACGCCGACGTGGCGAGCCTGCCCGAGGCTCCCGAGCTGGCCGTGATCTGCACCCCGCCGGCCACCGTGCCGGGCCTCGTCGAGGCGCTGGGCGAGCGCGGCACGCACGCCGCCATCGTGCTCACCGCCGGGCTCGACGCGGCGCAGAAGCAGGCGATGCTCGACGCCGCGAACAAACACCTGCTGCGCATCCTCGGCCCGAACTGCCTGGGCCTGCTCTCGCCCCACGCCAAGCTCAACGCCAGCTTCGCGCATGCGGGCGTGCAGGCCGATGGCCTGGCCTTCGTGTCGCAATCCGGTGCGCTCGTGACCGCGATGCTCGACTGGGCCAACGGCCGTGGCATCGGGTTCTCGCATTTCGTCTCGCTCGGCGAGCATGCGGACGTGGACTTCGGCGACATGCTCGACTGGCTCGCCAGCGATGCACGCACGCGCGCGATCCTGCTCTACATCGAGTCGATCGAAGCGCCGCGCAAGTTCATGTCGGCCGCACGCGCCGCGGCACGCAACAAGCCCGTGCTCGTCGTGAAGGCCGGGCGCTCGGCCGCGGGCCAGGCGGCGGCTGCGTCGCACACCGGCGCGCTCGCCGGCTCCGACCTCGTCTACGACGCCGCCATCCGGCGCGCCGGCATGCTGCGCGTGGACACGCTGCAGGACCTCTTCGTGGCCGCCGAAACCCTGGCCCATGTGCGCGGGCAGCCACGCGCGGCGGATCTCGCCGCGCTCGAGCGCCTGACCATCGTCACCAACGGAGGTGGTGCCGGCGTGATGGCGGCGGACGCCGCCGCGCTGGCGGGCACCACGCTGGCGCCGCTCGGCGACGCGGTGCGTGCCGCCCTCGACGGGGCGCTGCCCGCCAACTGGAGCCACGGCAACCCGGTCGACATCATCGGCGACGCGCCGGTCGAGCGCTACGTGCACACCTTGCAGACGCTGCTCGCCGCGCCCGAGACCGGCACCCTGCTCTTCATGCATGCGCCGACCGCGATCGTGCCGAGTGCCGACATCGCCGCGGCGCTGGTGCCGGTGGTGCGGTCGGCGCCGCAGCGTGTGCTGAGCTGCTGGCTCGGCGGCCCTGCCGTGGAGACGGCGCGCCAGACGTTCCATGCGGCCGGCATCTCGACCTACGACACGCCCGAGGAGGCCGTGCGTGCGTTCCAGCTGCTCGTGACTTATCGGCGCAACCAGACGCTGCTGCTGCAGGCGCCACCCGCCCGCGCCACCCGCGCAGCCGCCGACATGGGCGCCGTGCGCATGATCGTCGACGCCGTGCTGGCCGAAGAGCGCGAGCTGCTGACCGAGCCCGAGGCCAAGGAGTTGCTCGCGGCCTGCGGCGTGCCCGTGGCCGGCACACGCGTGGTGGACACCGACCCGCGCGCGGCGGTCCGTGCAGCCGAAGCCATCGGCTACCCGGTGGCGCTGAAGATCCTGTCGCCGCAGATCACGCACAAGAGTGACGTGGGCGGGGTCGCACTCGATCTCGAAGACGGCGCGGCCGTGCACGACGCCGCCGCGACGATGCTGCGCCGCGTGGCGCACCTGAAGCCGGACGCCACCGTGAGCGGGTTCACCGTGCAGGCGATGGTGCGCCGGCCGCACGCGCTGGAATTGATCGTCGGCGCGAGTGTCGATCCGCTGTTCGGGCCCGTGGTGCTGTTCGGGCAGGGCGGCACCTCGGTCGAGGTGGTGGCCGACCGCGCCATCGCGCTGCCGCCATTGAACGCGCCGCTCGCGCGCGCACTGATCGCCGGCACACGGGTGTCCCGGCTGTTGGCGGGCTGGCGCGACGTGCCCGCGGCCGATCTCGATGCCGTGGTGTCGGTGCTCACGGTCGTGTCGCAACTGCTGGCCGACGAGCCGCGCATCGCGGAAATCGACATCAACCCGCTGCTCGCCGATGCGGCCGGCGTCGTCGCGCTCGATGCACGCGTGCGTGTGAGCGCCGCGGCGCCCGGCGGCGCGGCGCACTTCGCCATCCGGCCGTATCCGAGCGAGCTCGTCGAGACGATCGCCTGGCAGGGCCGCGAAGTCACGCTGCGACCGATCCGCCCCGAGGACGAGGCACAGCATCTCGAATTCCTCGGCCGGCTCGACCCGGTGGATATCCGCATGCGGGTCTTCTACAGCCGGCGCAGCATCGAGCGCAGCGAGCTCGCGCGCCTGACGCAGATCGATTACGAGCGCGAGATGGCCTTCATCGCCACCGCACCGAAGGTCGAAGGCGGCGAGGAGACGTTGGCCGTCGTGCGCGCCATTTGCGACCCGGACAACCACGACGCCGAGTTCGGCATCGTCGTGCGCTCGGACCTCAAGGGAGGCGGCCTCGGCGAGCGCATGATGCAAAAGCTCATCCAGCACCTGCGCGCGCGCGGCGTACAACGGCTGGTGGCCACCGTGTTGACGGAGAACAAGCGCATGCTCGAACTGGCGCACGACCTCGGATTCGTCGTCGATGCCGAGCAACCCGAGGTCGAAACCCGCTCGATCCACCTCGACCTGTAACGCCAGCGCGCAACCCGTCAGCGCGGGACGTCAGCTGTCGTTCCGATGATCGCGGGGTGTCTTCCCCCGTCCGTGCGGGTCGGTGGAGCAGCGGCAGGCCTATTGAAATCGGCGTCCACCAGGACGCCGATCGGGGTGACACCGGCGCCCTTGCGGGCGCCGGCGCGGGCTCACTCCAGCCCGTAGTGCCGGTTCACCGAGCGGCCGTAGTCGTCGCTGTAGACGGGCGGCTCGCCACCCACGTAGTGCGGCGCGCCTTCGAGCGTGTCCTTGTCCAGCGGCACGACGTAGCCATCGAGCGACGTGTCGTACTTCAGGATGTTCCAGGGCAGCGGGTAACGGTCGGCGCCGATGCCAAGGAATCCGCCGAACTCGAGCACCGCATAGCGGATCTGCCCCGAGCGCTTGTCGATCATCAGGTCGTCGATGGACCCGAGCCTGTCGCCAGCCTTGTTGTAGACGGCCGTGCCTTCGACCCTCTCGGACGAAATGATGTCGGTATGGGTCTGGGTGCTGGATTGCATGTGAATCTCCAGTGAGTCGATGAAGGTTGAGGCCGGCTCGCGGCTCCCAACGCGGACGACGTGCCCATCGGCACATCGAGGACTCGTTTATCCGCCGCCTGCGTCGCCCGCGGCGTCGGCCGAGCACGCACGCGGGCGTAGGACCCGTGGCCGCAGTGCTGACGGAGCCTTTGCCTCCACGGCCTGCCGCCGACAAGATTTCACGGCGCTCGAAGTCGTGAAATCTGCACGAAATTTCGACGCTTGCGGGCAACGCTGGAATGACGCCACAAGGCGGCCGACCGTCCGTTTCTTCCTCGCAGGCACGCAAAACATGCGCGAGTGAAGTCAAGCGTTGGATATGGCTTGATTTACGTGCCGTTACATCCTACAGTCGTACCGAAATGCAGGCTGTCACCGCCACGGGGCAGGCCAAAAAAGAGCATTCGATCCGAGGTCACATCAGGGGGTGTCGCAGTGTTCAAGTCCTTTCTCCGGAGCGGCCTGGCGGCCGCTTGGTTCGTCTTTGCCGGCCTGCTCGTGCAGGCGATGCCCGCCGCGGCACAAGTCACGTCGCTCACGCTGGCCAGCGACCAGGGCGACTACATCGGCGGCGGCCAGGCACTGTCCTACGCCGCGGCCGACGGCACCTTCACCGCCCTGGTCAATACGAGCAACGGCATCTCGATCAGCTTCAGGACGCCAGGGTTCGAGCACTTCTGGGATCTCGATTTCGCGGCGCCCGCCGGCGCGCTGCTGCGGCCGGGCACCTACGTCAACGCGACGCGCTATCCGTTCCAGGCGGCTGGCGCTCCGGGGCTGTCGGTCACGGGCGACGGCCGCGGCTGCAACATGCTCACAGGCAGCTTCACGGTGTTGCAAGTCGTCTACGGGCCGGGCAACACCGTCGCGGCCTTCGATGCCACATTCGAGCAGCATTGCGAGGGACTCGCGCCGGCACTGCGCGGGCAGATCCGCTACAACGCCAACGTCGCGCTCTACCTCACCGCGCCGACGCACCTGAGCGTCTTCCAGAACCGGCACGTCAATTTTCTGGTCACGGCCACCGATGCGCAGTTGCGCCACGTCACGCTGAGCGCGACGGCGCTGCCGCCGGGCGCCACCTTCGTCGACCTCGGCAACAACACCGGCACGTTCAACTGGACACCGACCGGCAGTCAGCTCGGCTCGTTCGTGGCCACCTTCCGCGGCGTGGATACCGCAGGCGCACAAGCCACGGTGACGACGCAGGTCAGCGTGCTGTTGCCGCCGCCGTCGAACGACGAATTCGGCACGCCCGCCGTGTTGCCGTCGTTTCCGTACACCATCACCGAGGACGTGACGACCGCCACCGCTGCGCCGGACGACCCCAATTGCTTCAGCAATACGCAGTCGGTCTGGTTTGCATTCACGCCGCGCACGTCGATGCGACTGGAAGTGAACACGCTGGGCAGCAACTACGACACGGTGCTGTCCGTACACACCGGAACGCGCGGCTCGCTGACACAACTCGGCTGCAACGACGACGCGTTCGGCGTGCTCCAGTCGCGCGTGCGGTTCGACGCCGCGGCGGGCACGACCTACTACTTCATGGTCGGCACGCTGTTCTCGCCGGTCGCGGGCGCGCGCCTCGTGTTCAATCTCCTGCCGGCACCGCCGCCGTTCACCTTCAGCGCGAGCGTGGCGCAATTCGGCAGCGTGACGCCTTCCAGCGGCGCCGTCACGCTGAGCGGCACCGTGCAGTGCAGTTCGCCGACCTACGTGACGGTCAACGGGCAGCTCAAGCAGGTGCGCGGCCAGGTGCCGGTCAACGGCTACTGGAACGTCTTCGTGCCTTGCGACGGCGTCACGCCCTGGAGCACCACCGTGCAGTTCCAGCTGGCGCTGCGCAAGGGGCGGTCCGCCGCACTCTTCAGCGGCGGCAAGGCCGGTGTCACCGCGTCGGCCCAGGCCTTCGACCCCGACACCGGCGAGTCCCGCCAGATCAACCTGACGACGGGCGTCACGCTGCGCGGCCGGTGACACGACGACCGCCGCCAGGGCGGTCGTGCGCCGGCCGGCCCTTGGGCGGAGTCGTCAGAGCCCGCCCATCGTGGCCGTTGGATAGAACGGCAGGCTGCGCACGCGGGTGCCCGACAGCTTGGCCCAGGCATTGGCCAGTGCCGGGGCAAAGGTCGGCACGCCGAGTTCACCCACGCCGCCGATCGGCACCGTGCGGTCGGCGGCGGCGGGCGCCGGCATGATCGCCACGCTCACGCTCGGCATCTCGTTCAGGCGGATCATGCGGCTCGAATTGAAGTTCTTCGATTGCGCCACACCGTTCACGAACGTCTGGCGGCCGTACAACGCCGCGTTCAGCGCGTGCACCACACCGCCGACGATCTGCGCTTCGACCTGCCCCGGGTTCACCGTGAGGTAGCTGTCGATCACGACCCACACACGCATCACACGCGGCCCGGTGCTCGTCTTCGAGACCTCCACCACCTGCGCCACGATGCTGTTGAAGGCAGCGCCGATGGCGATGCCGCGCGCACGGCCCGACGGCACGCCCGACGACCAGCCGGACAGCTGCGCCACCTTGTCCAGCACCGCCGTCCAGCGTGGATCGGTGAGGCGCGAACGGCGGAATGCATAGGCATCCTCGCCGGCCGCCGTGGCGAGTTCGTCGATCATCGACTCGACTGCAAACGTATTGATCGATGCGCCCACCGACCGCCAGAACCCGACCGGCACCGGCGACGGGTGGCTCACCCATTCGGTCAACCTTGCGCCAAACGCATAGGGCAGGGCCTGAGACGCCTCGTAGCCCTGGCTGTCGCCGGCCGCACCGAGCGGCACGCCGCGCTGGCCCAGGATCGACGGCGAGACATTGCGGTACGTCCATCCGCTGACGAAGCGTTTGGCGTCCAGCCCCGCACGCACACGCACCACCGCCATCGGCCGGTACTGGTCGTGGGTGAAGTCCTCTTCACGTGGCCACATCAGCTTGACCGGGCGCTGCAGGGCCATGCCGACCTGCACCGCCTGGCTGATGAAATCCTGTTCCGCCTTGCGACCCAGCCCGCCGCCGAGGAAGGTGACGTTGATCGTGATCTTCTCCGGCGGCAGCCCGGTGAGCGTACTCACGAGCGCCAGCGCGCCCCGGGCGGATTGTGTCGGCGCCCAGACCGTGCAGCTCACGCCGGCCACGTAGTCGACCGTGCAGTTGAGGACTTCCATGCACGCGTGCGCCACGTAGGGCAGCGTGTACGTGGCGTCCAGCACCTTGGCGGCACCGGCGATCGCCGCGGTGGCATCGGTGGCGCTGCGCTCGACGGTGTAGGCCGTACCGGGGGGATTGGCGCCGCCGGCCACGTAGGGCGTGGCTTGCGTGAGCAGGCGCTGCGCGTCGGCCAGGATCTGCGTGCTGCTCATCGACGCCGCATTCGCGGGCAACGTCCACTTGGGCGACAGGCGCTTGGTGGCCTGCCAGGTGTCCCAGGTGTTGGTGCCGACGACAGCGACCGCATTGACGTTGCCCGTCAACTCGGCGCCGCGCCCGGTGCCCGCCATCACGCGTGTGGGCACGACGGCGATCATGCCGGCGGGCTTGGATGGCACCGACGTGAGCGTGCCGCCGAAGGTCGGGCAATGTTTGATGACCGCGTACACCATGTTCGGCACACGCACGTCCAGGCCGTAGACCGCACTGCCGTCGACCTTGGACGGAATGTCCGGCCGTGCGAAGGTCTTGCCGATGCACTTGAACTGGCTGTCGGGCACGAGCGGGGCGCCGGTCGGCACGGGCAGCAGCGCCGCCGCGGCGGCCACCTGGCCATAGCTCAGCGTCGCGCCGGTGGGTGCATGGCGGATCACGCCGTTGGTCACGCTGAAGTTGGCGCGTGTGGCGTCACCGACGCGGGCCATCGCCGCGGCGACCAGCATCTCGCGCGCAGCGGCACCGGCGTCGCGCATCTTCCAGAAGTTGGCCCGCGTGACGCTGCTGCCCACCGTGTTGATCGACGTGCCGATCGGCGCGGGGTTGGCCAGCGTCGGGCCGCCCTGCACGAGCTTGACACGCGCCGGGTCGACCATCAGGTCTTCGCACAACACCTGTGCCAGGCCGGGATAGGAGCCCTGGCCCATCTCGGACGGGCCCATCGTGAGCACGATGCTGTCGTCGGTGCCGACCGTGAGCCAGGAGTTGACGGCGGTGGTCGCTGAAGCGGCCGCAGCGCCGGTCGGCAGGATCAGGCCGAGGGTCAGGCCCAGCGCAGTGCCGGAGGTCGCGCCGAGGAATTGACGGCGGTCGAGGACGGGAGATTCGATCATGGTGCGGTTCTCCTCACAGGCCGGCGACGGCTTGCTTGATGCGCTGGTAGGTGCCGCAGACGCAGAGGTTCTTCACCTCCGAGGCGATCTCCGAACCGTGGTGCCCGGCGTTCATCGCGCCGGCCACCGTCATCACCATGCCCGGCTGGCAGTACCCGCATTGCGGCACCTGGTTGGCGATCCACGCCTTCTGCGCCGGGTGGCTGCAGTCCGGGGACAGGCCCTCGATCGTGACCACCTTCTTGCCCACCGCCGAGCCGACGTCGAAGACACACGAGTGCTCGCGCTGGCCGTCGACGAGCACGGTGCAGGCCCCGCAGACCTCGATGCCGCAGCCGTACTTGGTGCCGGTGAGGCCGATCAGGTCGCGCAGCACCCACAGCAGCGGCATGCCGTTGTCGCTGACGTTGACGGAGTGGATCTGGCCATTGACGTTCAGGTTCAAGGTGCTCATCGGGGTGCCTCGGGCTTGAGAACGGTCCGGCGGTTCGGCGCCGGTGCGAATTCCGGTTCGGAACGGAGGCACACAATATGTGCATACGGCACATTTAAAGGTAAGCGATTGGATCAAGTTGCGACGCGGCGCATCCACCACCGGGACGTGGCGTCACACGGTTCTTCACGCTGCCGGTGAAGCGGCCATCACCGCGGCGCAGCGCCTGGGCGGCGCGACGACGCCGCGCACGGTGTCCGCTTGCGCAGGTGCGCCGTCGCCGATTCACCGTGCGTCAAAGGCAGCGGCGGCCGATCATCGGGCCCGTTGCTCGGGCCACGGAGCGCGGACATCGCCCGATCAATCGAGCTGCGCCCGCACTGCGCGCGCGCCGGCATCGCCGGGTTGGCCGGTCAGCGTCTGCGTTCGTGGTCGTGGCCGTGGTCCTCATCGTCTCCGACCATGCCCTCGATCGTCAGGTAGCCCACCGCCGCGCTGAAGCGGTCGTTGTAGTGGGCACGCACGAGCGGGTCCAGCACCGGCTTGACGACATCGTGCAGCGGGCTCTCCCAGTCGCCGGGATGCTGGAAGTTGCTCATCACGTAGCTGAACCCGTTGACCTCGTCGACCGCGTGCAGGCCCGTCGACTCGGCGCCAGATGGTGTGGACAGGATGCGCGCGAGCACGCCCGTGTCGACGTTATAGGCCCACAGGAAGTTGTTCACGTGGTTGCCGCTGTCCTCGCCGATGAACAACGTGCGCAGCTTTTCCGAGAACTTGAGGTTGTCCGGGTTGGCGATGCGGTCGGCATGCGCCGAGTTGCCGAGGGTGTCGCGCACGGCGAGGTCCTGGCCGACGAGCGCGCCCGGTGCCGCCATGTCGACCGGCACCCATTCGCTTGCGATCGGCACGCCCGACAGGGTGGCCTGGCCGCCGCGCAGGTTCTGCGCATACACGGCCCCCGCCACCGGGCCTTGCACGTGAATCGGCGTCGTGCCGTCGGTCATGGACTTGTAGATGTAGCTCATCGCGATGTACGCGACCTTGTCCTTCGCATTGACGGTCGTGCCTTCCCACTTGGTGAAGCCCATGCTGCCGCCGACGAGCGCGGCGTAGCGGTGGGTCTCCAGGAACGCCGCAGCCTTTTCCATGCCGAGCTTCACGCGCACCCAGTTCGCCTTGCCCGAATACCCGATCTTGGTGAAGCTCGGGTCTGCCGGATCGGTCGTGCGCACGTCCATGATGTCGGCCGCCGCGAGCGTCGACGCCATCGCCTCGATCTCGTCGCTCGTGGCGTGGCCGAGTTCGATCCAGCGCAACGTGCCGGCGCCCGGGCCGACGCCCGAGGTCTGTGTCCACTGTGCGACGTACAGCGTGCCGGCGGAGAGGTCGGCTGCGCGGTCGGCCACGAACATGAAGGCGCCACCGTTGGTCGCGTCGTCGCCCATCAGCACCGTGCGCTGGTCGGGGCACACGTGCACGAGCTCGTGCGAGATGCGGCCGAGGCAGTAGTGCTTCTTGAGCGTGCCGGTGCCGTCCGCATGCACCGTCACCTCGGGCAGATGGCCGTAGTGGTAGGGATTGGCCTTCGCCGGGTCGCCGTAGAGGTTCTGGCTGAATGCCTTGAGCTGCGCATTGCTGGCAAGCGTCGCGTCGGGCTCGTACTCCTCGCTCGAAAGATGTGTATTCCATGGCGACAGGCTGGCGCCGCAGGTGATCCACAGTCCGCGTGCGGCGCCCGTATCGACGTTGTGATAACTCGCCAGCGAGAGCTTGCCGGTGCGCCGGTCCTGGTCGAGCGTCAGCACCGCGATCTGCGACGGCAGCAGGCCGTACATCGACGCGCCGGCGACATTGCGCGAGGTGTATTCGAACTGCACCACCGCAAATACGCGGTGGCAGCCACGCCGGTGCGACTTGGCGCCGCGCAGTGAAATCAGGGACATGCCGTCCGGGCAGTCGCTGAAGAATTGCCGCTTGCCCGGATCGGTGAGGTCAAAGATCGGTTGGCGATAGGCATCCAGATAACCGCCGGCGAGCGTCGTGCCACCGCCCGTGGCCGGTACCACCTGCCCGGTCATGAAGAAGGTCTCGTAACCCAGGCGGTACGTCACCGGTCGACCACGTGCCATGCGCCGCGTCAGTGTGGAGGCGACATGGGTGGTGGCCATCTGCGCCGCATCGGCCAGCGAGGGCGCTGCCATCGCGCCGAAGCTGAAGCTCGCGGCAGGGCCGGCGGCGGCCCCAGCGGCGGACGACCAACCGGCCATTGACGTGGCCAACGGCAGCAGCGGCGCGCCGGCCAGGAGTTGCAGGGCGCGTCGGCGCGAAGGGACAGAAGGGTTCGACATGCGGGCTCCGGTGGACTCGATAGGTTTCGAGCCCGGAGGCTACGCATCAGGCATGACAGTGTCGTGAATTCACCCGCCTGGCGCGCTGGTCGTCGGCCCGCATGTCCGGCGCGCCGATCAGAGGTCGATGGCCAGCGTGGCGCCCTCTTCCATCATGCGCGAGCAGCACAGGATCACCTTGTGCTCGCGCTCGCGCCGGCTCAGCACGAAGTCGCGGTGCTCGACCAGACCCGAGGACACAGCTTCGAAGTTGGTGGCACACACGCCGCACAGGCCGTCGCTGCACTTGGTGTCGATGCGGATGCCGGCATCGGCCAGCACGTCGGTGGCGCTGCGATCGGCCGGCACGTCCAACGTGCGCCCGCTGCGCGTCAACCGCAGCGTGAACGGCCGGTCGACCCAGGCATCGGCCTCGGGCACGCTGAAATATTCACGGTGCATCGTGTCGTCCGGCCAGCCCTTCGCCGCCGCAGCCTCGAAGACACCGTCCATGAAACGCGGCGCGCCGCAGGTGTAGACATGCATGCCAGGCTCGTGCCGCGGCACCAGTGCGGCCAGGTCGGCGCGACGCCCCTCGTCCTTGAAATGCAGTTCGACGCGGTCGCGCCAGGGCGACTGCTCCAGGTCCTGCAAGAACCCGGCCGTGGTGCGGCTCGCCGCGCTGTAGTGCAGCCGGAAGGGCGTGCCGATGGTGTGCAGACGGTGCGCCATCGCGATCATCGGCGTCACGCCGATGCCCCCCGCGAAGAGCAGCACGCGGCTGGCATCCTCGTGCAGCGGAAAGTGGTTGGCCGGCCGCGACACGAACACCTTGCGGCCCTCGCGGAAGACGCGGTGCATCAACGCCGAACCGCCGCGACCCGCGGGCTCGCGTTGCACGCCGAGCACGTAGCGGCTGCGGTCCGCCGGGTCGCCTGCGAGGCTGAATTGACGCTGGTATTCGGGTGCGATGACGACGTCGATGTGTGCGCCGGCATCGAAGGGCGGCAAGGTGCTGCCGTCGAGCGCCGTGAACTCGTAGCGGGCCACGTCGGCGGCCATCTCCTCGCGCCGTTTCAGCCATACCGGAAAGACGGGTGGCTCGCCGGCGGGCAGCCGGAACGGCGGTGCGAGGCCATCCACCTCACCGGCCCGCAGGCGAGCCTGGTATTGCGCCGGCGTCAGCATCGCGCGGTAGCGCTCGATGCCTTCCTCGCGGTTCACCGGGAACGGCACCGGGTAGGGCGGCGGCATGCGGTCGGCCGGGTAGACGGCCAGCGTCTGGTCTTCGTAACGAAGGTCCAGATCCTTCTGCAGCCCGCGCCGGTGCGTCTGCGCGGCACGCCTGTAGCCGCCGGTATCGCGGTCGAGTTCGATGTCCCACCACCAGGTCTTGACCGGGTTGATGCTGCCGCGATCCAGGCGGTCGTCCAGGGCGGCAAGCGCGGGCGCAGCGGCCGGCACCTTCATCGCCACCTGCCGCCACAAGCCGTCGGCGAGCAGGCCTTCGAGATTCCACGGGCAGGTCTTCATGCAGCGCCCGCACATGCCGCCGGCGGCATTCGTGATGCGGTAGCGCGCACATTTCTCGGCGTCGCTCTTCCAGATCTCGTAGCCGTTGTACATGAGCTTGGGGCCGGCGGTGATCGCGCCCGACGGGCATTCGCGCGCGCACTTGTTGCAACTCTCGCAGAAGCGCTGCAGACCGAAGTCGATCGGCCGGTCGGGCGTCATCGGCAGGTCGGTCGTCACCGTGCCGCTCTTCAGGCGCGGGCCGAGGAACGGGTTGAGGATCACCTCGCCGATGCGGCTCACCTCGCCCAGGCCCGACAGCAGCAGCAGCGGCGGCTGCAGCACGTCGCCGTCGAGCACCGAATGCACCCGCGCCGACCAGCCCAGGCGGCGGATCTGCTCGCCGAGGATGCCGCCGAGCATCGAGAAGCGCAGGTACGCGCGCATGCTCTGCGCGACCGAGATCCAGTCGTCGCCGCTGGCGCCCTCCATCGTCTCGTGGCCCTGGTCGAGCAGCAGATTGATGCCGTTGGCGTGATACGCCGGCATCTCGTTGCCGCCGGCGTCGTGCGAGTAGTAGGCCCACGCCGGCACGGCGCACAGGCCGACCGCATCGACGCCCAGGTAATACGACGTCGCCTTCAGGTTGTCCGCATTGCGCTGCGGGTCGGCGGTGCTGGCCGCCACCGGGCCACGTGCGTCGCCGAACTGCAGCAGCAGCAATGCGCCGAGCGCACGCCGCGCACAGGCGCCGATGGGGCTCTTCATCACGTAGTGCGCATTGCGCGCGCCGTCCTGCACCGCCTTGCCCAGGTCGCCGAACAGCGCTCGTGCAAAGAAGTCGGCACGCTTCGGAAACCGCGGCACCCGCGCGTGGTCGATGAAGGTGGTCGGCGCATCGCGCCGCTTCAGCGTCTCGAACGGGTACGCGCCAAGGCGGAAGTCGCGCCCCGCAAACGCCTCGCGGTTGAACGCGCCTTTCAGCGTGCCCTTGCCCAGCCACCAGGCCGGGCCGTGCGAGCGTGTGCGGCGCTGCACCGCGGCCAGCGGACGGTCCGGCGCCATCGCAAAGTCCGTCGTCACCGCCGCCAGCCCGAAGCGCCGGCCGACATAGGGGTGGCTGCCGTCGGGCAGCAGCAGGCCGCAGGCGACACCGAGCCGGACGAGGTCGACGTCGCTGCACGTCGCCGACTGCGCGCGCCCCTCGAACCCCAGCATGCGAAGGTAGGTGGACAGCAGCACGGCGGTCTGCGCCGCCAGCACCGCCGCGCGCTGCGCCTGCGTGCCGTGGATCCAGTCGCAGCCCGGCTCGCCCGCGCGCGGATCGCGCGGGTATTCCACCGCGATCACGACGGCATGGGTGTGCGCATCCACCGGCCCATGCACCTTGCGCGCGGAGTCCAGCACGTCGGCCAGGATCATGTCCATGCCCGCGGCAAAGCTCTTCGGATGGCTGGCTTCGAGCTCGGCGCCGAGCGCGGGCACGCCGGGGTTGCGTATCGGCCTCGTGAGCAGGGCCTCGCCGGGCACGGCGCCCACCGCCATCATCGACGCGTCGAAGTAATAACCGGCGGCCTTCAGGTGGCGCGCGCGCTCGGCCGGGTCGGCGGTCACCTCGCCGCGCTGCGGGTTGACCGCGCCGTCGCGCACGAGGTCGAACATCGCGGCATAACGCGCCATCGCATGTTTCAACGACGCCGGATCCGGGTCGTCGAACGACAGCGGCTCCATCGTCGGCAGCGCCGAGAGATCCGGGGCCGTGTCCTGCCGCGCAAAGCGCTCCAGGGGATAGGGGCCCAGGTGCACGGGCCGGTCGCGGTAGGAAAACAGGCGCATCGGCCGATGTTAGTGGGGGCGGCGCGAGCCCACCGCCATCACACACGCGCTGTCCCACATGCTTACTTGCTCTCCCGTTGATGGGCCCCTCGGCCCCGGGCGATCTCTAAGGTGGCGACGCCACGCCGGCGGCATGCCGTTGCTCGAGTAGCAGCCAAGCGAGCAGCGCGGCGCCGTCGGCGAATTCGCGGCGCCGACCGCTGAGCACATGTTCGACGCGGCCGGCCAGGCGCTGCGGGTGACGCGGATCAGGCGGCATCAGCCTGACGGCAAACAGCCCGGCACCGGGCGGATCGACGTGGTCGCTCATCGAAGGTTCCTCTGGCTTGGTCTGAATCGGCGGGCACGGGGCAGGACGCCAGTGTGCGGCGCGGGTGGGCGCCGGTCGTCCGGGTTCGGTGCGTTTTCGGTCACAGTCGCGGCCGGCGGCGCACGCGTACCATGACCCGCATGTCTCCGCCCCCGGCGCCTGCCCTGCAGTTCGGCCCGTACACCCTCGACGCCACGCAAGCGCAGCTCACCCGTGACGGCACGCGGATTGCGCTGCGCCCCAAGGCATTCGAGCTGCTGGTGGTTCTGGCGAACCGCCCCGGTCAACTCGTGACGAAGGACGAACTGCTCGACGCGGTGTGGGGCCGGCGTTTCATTACCGAGGGCGTGATCAAGTCGGTCGTCGGCGAGCTGCGAACGGCGCTCGACGATGATCCGAAGCAGCCCCGGTGGATCGAGACCGTGCCCCGCAGGGGGTACCGTTTTGCCGGCACCGTGATGCCGGCGGGGTCGTCGTCGACAGGTGCGCAGCCGCCGGCTGTGCGGCCGGATTCCGCTGCACATGGGCCGCCCGACCTGTCCCCTGCTGCCGGCAACCTGAAAGCCGTGCTGGTGCCGATGATCGGGCGCGATGCCGACCTCGAAGCGCTCGCCCGGATGCTCGCGACGCAGCGCCTGATCACGATCGCCGGGCCTTCGGGGATCGGCAAGACGCGCCTGGCCACGGCCCTGGCAGAGGCCCAGCAAGGCGCCTGGCCCGACGGCGTCTGGCTCGTCGAGCTCGCGGCGTTGGCCAGCGGCGAGACGACCGCAGCGGCGCTCGCCGGCACGGTCGCGCAGAGCCTTCATGTGGCCGGTGTACTGACGGACGCCGACAGCGCCGGCGCGCTCTGCCGCGCGTTGCAGCCATTGGCCCTGCTGCTGGTGCTGGACAACGCCGAACACCTTCTTGACCCGCTGGCACCGCTGCTCGAGGACTTGCTGACCCAGGCGCCGTCCGTGCGGGCGGTCGTCACCAGCCAGGAACCGCTGCACATTGCCGGCGAGCATGTCTACCGCTTGGCACCGCTGGCGTTGCCCGCCGCGGCCGACGATGCCGACGCCGACCGCCTGATGGGCAGCGGCGCGGTGCGCCTGTTCATCGACCGGGTCGCGGCGCGGGTGCCGGGCTTCGGGCTGGCGCCGCGACAACAGCACGCCGTGGCGGACATCTGCCGCGCGCTCGACGGCCTGCCGCTGGCGCTGGAGTTGGCCGCGGCGCGCGTGCCACTGCTGGGGGTGCATGGCATTGCCGACATGCTGCTTGGCGGCGACCACGGCCTGCGGTGGCAGTTGCTGACCCATGGGTCCAGAAACGCCGCGCCAAGACAGCGCACCTTGCGCGATGCGCTCACCTGGAGCCACGACCTGCTCGACGACGCACAACGCACCGTCTTTCGCCGGCTGGGTGTCTTCCATGGCGGCTGTTCGCTCGAACTGGCGCAGGCGGTCTGTGCCGACGACACGCTCGACGCGTGGCGCGTGCTCGATGCCCTGCAAGGCCTGGTCGAGAAGTCGCTGGTCGTGGTGTCGGCACAGCAGCCGCCGCGGTTCACGCTGCTCGAAAGCCCACGCGCCTATGCGATCGAACGCCTCGAGGCCGCTGGCGAAACTCGACCGACGCGGCGACGCCATGTGCAGGCGCTGCGCCTGTACTGGCAGCGCGCGGATGCCCGCGCGCTCAGCGAGCCGGTGTTGCCTTGGCTGGCGCAGCACCTCCCGGAGCTGGAGAACCTGCGTGCCGCCTTGCGCTGGGCCACCGGCGATGCCTGCGGCGAAACGGACGCTGATGCCGCGTTGGCATTGGTGGTGGCGTCGTCGCTCGTCTGGCACCGCGCCGGGTTGGTCTTCGAAGGCCGTGAGGCCTGCGAGGCGGTGCGTGCGCGCGCCGAAGCCACCCCGGACGCGGCGCTGCGGCGCGGTTTCGACGTTGCGGTGGCCACGCTGGCCGCCTATGGCAATGCGTATCCGCCGGCGCCCGCGCTGGAATGCGCCCGGCGTGCCGCCGACGCCTTCGAGCAGGCCGGTGACGTGGTGCGGGCGTACTTTGCAAACTACCTCGTCTTTCAGCTGTCGGTGCGGGCACAGTCGCCGGCCACGCGCACCGCCGCACTGGCACGCATGGGCACATTGGCCCAATCGGGCTGGAGCGAGTTGCTGAGCCGCTACGAACGCACCGCACAGGGCTACGAAAATCGCCTGTCCGGGCGCGCCGACCTGTACCTCGACTATTGCCGGGAAGAGCTGACCCGCTGTCGACGGCTCGGCGCCCTCGCCGAGGGATGGGCCGCCGCCCAGGGCCTGATGCTCGCGGAGCACGACCACGGCCGCATCGACGAGGCGCTCGCCGCCGGCCGGTCGGGCCTCGACGAGATACGGGCCAATGGCCGGCTGCGGCAGCATGCTGCGTTCCTGGCGCTGTGGACGACGATGCTGGCCGAAAGCGGTGACGGCCCGGGCACGCGTGGGGCCCTGACCGAAGCGATGCCGGTATTGCGCGGTACCGGCACACCGTGGATGGCCCATGTCGCGCTGACCTGGCTGGCCCTGCTGGAGGGCCGCGCCGAAGCGTCGGCACGCCTGCTGGGTTGGCAGGAGGCCGAGCAGCGTGCGCGGCAGGACAGCGTGGCCCCAGGCAGCACCATTGGCCGTTCGCTGCAACTGCTGCAGGGTCGTCTCGAGCACCTTCTGGGCGCACCGACGTTGAAACGCCTGCGCGACGAGGGTGCGAAGCTCGACGCCGACGCTGCCGAGCAGCTCGCGCTGGGTCAGGTGCCCGCCGGCGTCCGCACCCGGGTCTGACCGGAGCGGGACCGAAACCTGACCGCGGCGTCACGACACGCCGCGCACGGCTCCCTAGAGTCCATGGCATCCGAGGCGGTGTGCCCCGGCGCAGACTTCAGGAGCTTTCCATGCAATCCGTTTCCTTCCATCATTCGGCCTCCCGCGTCAGTGTTGTGTTGGCCAGCGCGCTGATGGCCCTCGCCTTCACGGCCCACGCCGAACCGCTGTCGACCGACGCCAAGGGCCAGACGCGGGCGATCGCCCGGGCTCCCCGTGCACATGCCAATGGCGAGCACCCGGCCGTGCTGGTGGCACGTGCAGCGTCGCGGCGCGGGATCGACAGCAACACGTTCATCGTGCAACCACCGGCCAGCGTCAAATGGACGATGGGGCCGGCCGCGGACGACACGATGAATGTCGCGTACGGCCAGCCCGCCGCGGCGCCGGCCGTCAGGATTCAATAGTCCTCGGACCGCCTGCCAGCCCCTGCGTGGCCGCTGGGCCGGTACCCCGGCAGGCCCGTCCCGATGGTCGAAGACCCGGCAGCGAGGTCGCCATCGCCGCCGCAATGCATCCGACCGCCCCTCGCCTGCGTAG
>JAHECD010000197.1 GCA_024641945.1 Rubrivivax sp.
GGCACGGGCTGGGGCCGTCAACCGGCGGGCGGGGCTGGGTACGGCGCCACCTTGTCCTGCTCGGACGCGTCGTTGCGTGCCACGACCGCACGCGCGGTCTCGGTATCGCTCAGGTTGACGGCTTCGTGCGGCACGCCGGGCGGCACGAAGAGAAAGTCGCCCGCCTCGCTCACGACCTCATGCTCCAGTGCCGCGCCCCAGCGGGTGAGCACGCGCCCTTCGAGCACGTAGATGCCGGTCTCGTGGCCGAGGTGGACATGCGGCTCGGCGCGTGCGCCCGGCGGGATCGCCACGATGTGCATCGACAGGCCGCGCGCGCCGACAGTCCGCCCGGAGATGCCGATGAAATACGGCAGGCGCTGGCGCGTCATCACCTCGCGGTCAGGCCGCAGCGCTTGCACTTCAGGCGTGGGCTCGTCCATCGTGGTGGGTCGCGGGTCGGTGCGTGTTCAGATGCCGTCGGCACCGTAGCACATCGCTGCGCGGCGTTGCAGTGCCATGAGCAGCGCCGATCGCAGCGCCGGGCACGGCGCGCATTTCGATGCCACGTCAGGCCCCCTCCACCGCGGGCACCCGCTTGTGCATCAGGTATTTGACGATGCCCTGCGGATAACCGGAGATCTCGGCCCGCACGGCATAACCATGACGGCGATAGAAGTCCGGCGCCTGGAAACTCAAGGTCGTGAGGTAGTAGACGGTGCACCCGCGCGCCGCGGCCCGCTGCTCGAAGTCGTGCAGCAGCCGGGACGCGACCCCCCCGCCGCGATGCGCAGGGTCCACCCACAGTTGCAGCAACTCGCAGCAGTCACCCCAGGTGCGGCCCACCGCACCGCCAACGACGACGCCATCGGGCCGCCGCGCAAAGGCCGCGCAAGGCCGCACGTCGCCGAGCGGCGCCGCCGCGAGGTTGTGGCGGTCGAGCCCCGCGTCGACGGCGTGCACGGCGGGCGGCGGCGGGTCGTCGTGAACCTCGAAGGCAAGATCCGGGGTCATCGCACGTACCCCGTCGACAGTGCAGCGTCCCATTCGGGCCGGCCGCGCAGCCGCGCCAGCTGCGCCATCGCGGCAAAGTCGTAAGGCACCGCGTGCAGCTCGGCTGTCCACCCGGCCGGGCCGCGCTCGACGATGGCGTAGCGTGCATCGGTGGAGCCGAGCTGCATCACGTGGCGCGGTTCGTCGTCGTCGACATACGCCTGCAGGCCGACGCTGCCCGGGTTGACCACCAGCATCCCGCCCGGCAGCCGCACGGCACGCGGCACGTGGGTATGACCGCAGGCCAACAGCGCCGCGGTTTCGCCGCCGAGCCGCTGCAGGATGGTTGCGCGTTCGGCCAGCACCAGTTCGCCCTGGTGGACCCGTTCGAGCAGGGTGGTGCAGTCGCTGGTGGGCGTGCCGTGGCACAGCAGCACGTCGTCGCCGAGGCGCTGTGCCGGGCGCAGACCACGCAGCCACGCCAGCTCGGGCTCGCCCAGCATGGACCGCGCGTAGGCGTCGGACTTGCCGCCACGGCCGGGCACGAGATCGAGCACCTCGCGGTCGTGATTGCCGGCCAGATGAATGGCGTCCAGCGCTTGCAGGCAATGCGCCGTTTCCTTGGGCAGCAAGGGCCCGGACAGGTGGTCGCCCAGGTTGATCACGCGGTCGGCGCCGCGGCGCCGCACGTCGGCGAGCACCGCCTCCAGCGCGGCCAGGTTGCCGTGGATATCGGAGATCAGGGCCAGGCGCATGGGGGTTGCGGGGCGTCGAACGCGGCGCGCGGGTCAGCGCACCTTGCCGAGGTCGAAGTTCGGGTTCTCGATGAAGCCGAGCCGGTTGCCGAAGGGGTCGCACACGGCGCCGACCTTGATGCCGCCGCCGACGTCCTGCACGTCGTCCAGCAGCGTGGCGCCCAGCGCAAGCAGCCGGTCGCGGGTCTCGACCGCACTGCGCACGCCCCACAGCGGCTGCGGCCCGGCCGTGGCCGGGGTTGCGCCGGGCAGCAGCCCGAGTTCGAACCCGCCGACCTCGAAGCCGACGTAGAAAGGCTCGTCGAAATACGGGGCGTGACCGATCACCTGCGTGTACCAGGCCTTGGCGGCGGGCAGGTCGGCGGCGGGATACAGCGCCGTTCGAAGTCCGATCAGCATGGTGTCCTCCGTGAAAGATGGTTCGATGCCGGCCGACGCGCGCACCGCACGATCAATGGGCACCGCGGCAAGCCCGCAGGCGCCGGCACCACCAGCGGCGCGACCCGACATCGTCGAGGCAGATCGGGGGTCGTGGGTGCATGGGCTGCAAGCACCTGTCAGTGGCCGGCGACGTAGACGCCGTCGCCGTGGGGCGCGGCCCTGAATTCCGGCAGGGTCTCGGCCAGCGCCGAGAACGCGGCCAGCAGCGGAAAGCGCGGGGCCGGCACGACCTCGGGCAACAACGCCTGCGTGAAGGCCCAGACCACCGCCGTGCTCACGCCGGCCTGCGAGACCGTCGCCGAGGTTGCGGGCAGCGGCCGGCGGCCGATCTCGCGCTCCAGTTCGTCCCATGCCGCGAGCAGTTGCCCCGTCACGCGCTCGACCCACGGTGCGTGCATCTTCTCGGGCGGGCGCACCCCGCGCTCGTAGACGATTTGCACCGCCTTCTCGCACGCGGCCAGCGCGAGTCCTTGAAGGCGCAATTCGTGCCGCAGGTCGTCGACGCCGACCGGCGCCAGGCTGCGAGGCCGCGCGAGGGCGTGGGCATATTCGAGGATCAGTGTCGAATCCATCAGCACCGTGCCGTCGTCACACACCAGCGTGGGTGCCTTCACCACCGGATTGATCTGGCGGAACTGGTCGAACCCGCGGAATACCGACACCGATCGGTGCTCGAACGGCACTCCGAGCAGTTGCAGCGACACCGCCACGCGGCGAACGTAAGGTGAATCGAGCATGCCGATGAGTTTCAAGGGACCTCCAGAGCAGTCTGAAGGGCGATCGTACGGCGTTCGACCACACCGTCCATGTTCAGCGGCCTCCGCACGGGCGACCGTCGATGCAATCCCGCGTCATCGCTGCCAGGTCGCGTCAGCAGCCGTCGGCGAAGACCGAAGTGCAAAACTTGAAAACCCTCGGGCGGGCACCTTCCCTGGACGCGCATGGCGCTACAGCGTGCGCCCGTCAGCGTGCAGCGCCAGGATGTCGGCGATGGCGCGGTTCAATGGTGTCGGCACGCCTTTGGCGAGACCGAGTTCGACCACGGCGCCGGCGAGCCAGCGCACCTCGAGCCGGTTGCCGCGCTCCAGATCGTGGTGCATCGACGACGTCATGTCCGCCGCCACGTCGTCGGCGAACTTCAGCCGCACCTCGGCATAGTCGTCCGGCAGGTCGACCCCCTGTGCGCGGCCGACGGCCACCACCTCGCGCATCACGTCGAGCAGGAACGCACGTGTCTGCGCATGCCCGCGGATCGGGCCGATGGGCTTGCGGATCGTGGCCGTCGTGCCCGACAGCCCCGCGAGGAAGACGAACTTCTGCCAGATCTCGCGCCGGATGTCGGGCGAGAGTTCCGCGTTGATGCCGCCCGCCAGGCAGGCCTGAAGAAAGGCCCGGCCCCGCGCGGACATCGACCCGTCGAACTCGCCGAAGACGAGCCGCTGCATCGGCCCGGTCTGGCGGATCACGCCGGGCCGGTCGATCGTGGCCGCCACGTAGCCCACGCCGCCCATCGCGTGGGACGCGTCGAACGCCGCACGCACATAGTCGTCCTTCAGCACACCGTTCTGGAACGAGACGATGGCCGTGCCGGGGCCGACGAGCGGCGCCGCCTGCGCCAGCGCCGCCTCGGTGTCCCACAGCTTGACGGCCAGCATCACCAGATCGACGACGCCGATCTCGGCCGGGTCGGGCGTGACGTTGACATGCGGCACGTGCAAGGTGGTCGCGCCTTCGATCCGCAGCCCGTCGGTGCGCATCGCCTCCAGGTGCCGGCCGCGCGCGACGAAGTGCACGTCCGCGCCGCCCGCGCAAAGGCGCGCACCGAAGTAGCCTCCGAGGCCGCCGGCTCCCATCACCGCGATACGCATGCTGCACTGCTCCCTTCGACATTCATCAGACCGCACATCGTTGAAACCCGTGCGCTGGGGAACCTGCCTGCCCGTCGACACGCGCCGACCAGGACACGCTCAGCGCCCCGGCAACGCCACCTCGACCACAGCGCCACCGTAGCCGTGCAACTGGTCGCGCGCCTGCACGACCACCGTCTTCACGCCGGCGGGAATCCGCACGCCGTACAGATCGCGTGTGAACGGCTGCTCGCCCGCGTGGTCGTGCA
>JAHECD010000016.1 GCA_024641945.1 Rubrivivax sp.
CCGGTCGCCCAGCGCGCGCCACGCCGCCACCTCGGCGAGTACGGCCGCGCGGCGCGGCATCTCGTCGATGGCGATGTAGCTGCGCGACGCCACCAGCGTCCACAAGAGCGCTTGCGTGCGTCCTTCCGCCAGCGCCAGCAGCGGGAATGCAGCCACTTTGCGTGCGCGAAACATCGCCACGGTGGCGCGCACGTCGTCGGCATGGTCCAGTACGTTGCCCGTCGCCGCTGCCACCGTCGGGTCGCGACGCTGGCAGGCACGCTCGAACGCAGCCCGCCAGTCGTCGTAGTCACCGGAATACGAGCGCAGCCATTCCGAATCCGAAGCCCCGTTGATCGCTTCAGCCGCCGACTCGGCAAGCTCGGCCAACGCGCGACCATGCCGCCCCTGCACGTCGTCTTGTTCGCCGGCGTCGCCCAGTCGCTCTGCCGCATACAGTCGCGCGGGCGCCAGCAGTCGGTAGCGTACCGACGGTTGCAGGGCCGTGACCTGCAACAGCGACTTGTCTACCAGTGTGCACAGCGCTTCGAGCACGGCCCATTGATCGATAACCTCGTCCGACGCCACCAGCTGCGCAAGCGCCTGTCGGAAGCTGCCGACGAAGACCGACAGTCTGCGAAGTACAACCTGCCCGGTCGCGTCGAGAAGCGCATGGCTCCAATCGAGCGTGGCACGAAGGGTCTGCTGGCGCGCCGGCGCATGGTGGTCGGCGTTGCGAAGCAGCTGCTCGCCGACCAGCCGGTGCACGGTTTCGATGCCCAGCGTCGGAAGCCGAGCCGCGGCCATCTCGATGGCAAGTGCAATGCCGTCGAGTTGGCTGCACAGTGCGATAGCCGAACCAACGCTGTATTCGTCGAGTTCGAAATGCCGGTCGGCGGCTTGGGCACACCGCTCCAGCAAGACGATGGCGGCATAACGTCGTGCAGTGGCGAGCGGCGCGCCGGGCGGCGGAACCGCAAGCGTATCGAGCCGATAGACCTGCTCGCCATGCACGTGCAGAACCTCCTGCGACGTGGCAAGCAGACGCAACCCAGGGGCCGCTGCAAGCGTTGTTTTGGCGACGACCGCAACCGCGTCCGCAAGATGTTCGCAGTTGTCGAAGATGAGCAGTGCATTGCACTCTGAAAGCGCGCGGGTCAGACCTGCGGTGGCGTCGCCATCGCCCAGTTGCAGGTTGGCCGCCAAAGCCACGGCAGGCGCGATTTGGTGTGCCGATGACAATGTCGCGAGATCGATCCACCAGACACCGTTGACATGCCGGCCGATGCGCAGTCGAGCCACCGCCTGCGCCAACCGCGTTTTGCCGATGCCGCCTGCGCCGAGCACCGTGACGAGCCGGTGTTCGTCGATCCAGGCGTCCAACGTTGCGATGTCGGTTTCGCGGCCGATCAGCGGGCCAGCCTCGGCGGGCAGGTTTTGGAGGGGCAGGGACGGGCCGAGTGCCGTGTCGTCCGACCGAGCGGGGTCGGCCACAGCGTTGAAGCCTCGCCTGGGCAGCGTCCCGGCCGTCGGCGCCGTGTTCTCCATCGCCGCGGCCATTGCAGTGCCATCGGACGCGGTCGCCGCGGTGCCCGGTGTGTACGTCTGCACATCGGCGTCGAACCGGTAACCGCGACGCGGCACGGTGTGGATCAGCGCCGAACCTGCTTCACCCAAGGCGACACGCAATTCGTGCACACACTGTGTCAGAGAGTCATCGGTGACGACCACGCCGGGCCAGACAGCATCGATCAGGTGGTCTTTGGCGAGCGCCTGACGCGGCTTCGAGGTCAGCGCCAACAGCAGATCGAACGCCTTCGGTCGAAGAGCCACCGTCTGCCCGTCGCGCCACAGTTCCCGGCCGAGCAGATCGAGCACAAATGTGCCGAAGCAGCGGGGCGAGCGCTCTTTTGCCGTCGGCACGGCCCCGGGGGTGGGATTCAGCGAAACCTCAGCCATCGTTCAGCGCCCTTTCAGGACATGAAGGTGCTTCCGCCGGAAAGTCGTATGCGTCGACGGGATCGCTATCGCGTCGTCTTCATCTGCTCTTCAGGAGATCCTCATGATCATGTTCCGAACCCTGGGCGTCGTCGGTGGCCTCGTCATCGTCGGTGCCTCCTGGTATGCGCTGCAGTCTAGTGGCACGTTCGCCGAGGCGCCAGCAACGATCGCGCAACACTTCGCACAACCTTCGCCTGCAACCAGCGGCACCGGCGCCGTCGAAGACCCGGTCGAATTTCCGGTGCCGAACGGCCCTTGAGCCCGGGCCCGTCAGGGAGATTGCGCCGGGCCGCGGATCGCCCAAGGCACCGGTCCAGTCGACGAGCGCGATCACGACACAAACGTCGTGATCGGATGTGGGCATACCGGCCAGCAGTGAACCCGCTGTGAACCGACGGGACGACGTTCGCTTGGGCGGGCGGTCGAGCAAGCGATAACGGGCCCTGGCTGCCCGTTCTCGCTTCCGACTTACCAGGAAGTCAAGCGCCGGGGCCACGTCGCACCGCACCGCACAGGTTCATCGAGGATCGGTACGACGGTGCCGCTGCCTGCTGCGGCAAGCCCGCCCTAAACCGCGCCGCCGTCCGCGCCGACCGTTCCGAACTCGACCGGCGCCTTCACGTAGAACACGTTGGCCTTCTCGTGTTCGAGCCTCTCGAACAGCGCCATCGCCTGGTCTTCCGTCATGGCCATCGTGACCTCCACCGGCTGGTCCGCCAGTTCGAAGAAGTGCGCCGAATGGCGCCGCCCGCTGTGCCCATAGCCCTCGGCCGCCGTCACCACCGTGCTGCCGCGGATGCCGAGCGCCTTGGCTTCCTGCATCAGCCACTCGAACATCGGCAGGTGCCCATGCCTTCGGTCCTGCTGGGTGAAGAACGTGATCTGGAATCCCTTCATGCGAGCCTCCTGCCGCCGGATCAACTGGATCGACCGGATCCATCATGCGCCGTCGACGCCGGCCCAGCACCGCAGAGCCATCTGGACAGGCGAAGTCGAGCGCACCAGTTGACAGCATGCGTCCGCCAGCGGGTCTTGACATTGACGCAGGCAAAACCGACGCAAGATGACCCGGGCCGCGAGCGCCCATCGTCGGCATGGTGCTGGTCGCCGGGCGCGACAACGGCGATCATGGCGCCTGCCGCGGGTCACCGGCCTCGCCGCCGATCAGCGGCGAGCCGGCATCGAATATGGCGGCACCCGCCGGGAGACCTTGACCATGTTTCGTGTCTCGCGTGGAAGGTGGTATCCGCTCGGTGCGCAATGCATGCCGGGCGGCGTCAATTTCGCGCTCTTTTCGGCGCACGCCACCGCCGTGGATCTCGTGTTGTTCGCCGAGGCCGACGGCCCGCCCACGCAGGTGATCCGGCTCGCCACGCGCACGCGCAATGTGTGGCATGCGTTCGTGTCCGGCATCGGGCCGGGGCAGCTCTACGGCTACCGCGTCGAAGGGCCGTATGTGCCCGAGCGCGGGTTGCGCTTCAACCCGCACAAGCTGCTGATCGACCCCTACGCCCGCGCGCTGAGCGGCACCTGCCGCAATGTCGACGGCCTGCTTCTGGCCTACGACCCAGGCTCCTCCGCGCACGATCTCTCCTTCGATACGCGCGACAGCGCGGCCTGCGTGGCCAAGGGCATCGTCGTCGACGACGATGGCTTCGACTGGCGTGGCGACACCCCGCCCGACCTGCCGCTGGAGGCCCTGGTGATCTACGAGGTGCACGTGAAGGGGTTCACCGCGCACCCGTCCTCCGGCGTCGCGTGCCCGGGCACCTGCCTCGGCTTCATCGAGAAGATTCCCCACCTCAAGTCGCTGGGCGTCAATGCGGTCGAGCTGATGCCGGTTCACGCCCATCTCGATGACGACGTTCTGCTGGCGCGCGGGCTGTCGAACTACTGGGGCTACAACACGATCGGTTTCTTCGCGCCCGAGCCGTCGTACGGCACCGGTGCGCGGCCCGGCTGCGAGGTGCACGAATTCAAGACCCTCGTGCGCGAGTTGCACCGCGCCGGCATCGAGGTGATCCTCGACGTCGTCTTCAACCACACCGCCGAGGGCAGCGAGCTCGGCCCGACACTGAGCCTGCGCGGTGTCGACAACTCGAGCTACTACCTGCTCACCGGGCCCGCCCACGAACCCGGGCGCTACTACGCCAACCTCAGCGGTTGCGGCAATGCGCTCGACCCGACACAAGCCGCCACCATCCGCCTGATCATGGACTCGCTGCGCTATTGGACGCAGGTGATGCACGTCGATGGCTTCCGCTTCGACCTCGCCGCAGTGCTCGGCCGCGAGGCCGGCGGCTTTGCGCGCTCGGGCGCACTCTTCGACGCCATCGCGCAAGACCCGGTGCTGCACCGCGTGAAGCTGATCGCCGAGCCGTGGGACCCGGGCGAGTACGAGGTGGGCAACTTCCCGGTCGACTGGTCGGAGTGGAACGGGCGCTTCCGCGACACCGCGCGCCACTTCGTCAAGGGTGACGGCGGCCAGCTCGCCGACCTGGGCTGGCGCCTCACCGGATCGGCCGACCTCTATGGCGACGACGGGCGCTCGCCCTACAACAGCATCAACTTCATCACCTGCCACGATGGCTTCACGCTCGCCGACCTGGTCTCGTACGACCGCAAGCACAACGAGAAGAACGGGGAGGACAACCGCGACGGCAGCGATGACAACCTGTCATGGAACTGCGGCGCCGAAGGGCCAACGGACGACGCTGCCGTCGTCTCGTTGCGCCGCCGCCTGGCGAAGAACCACTTCTGCCTGCTGCTGGTGTCGATGGGCACGCCGATGCTGCTGGGCGGCGACGAGTTCCTGCGTTCGCAAGGCGGCAACAACAACGCCTATGGCCAGGACAACGCGACCTCGTGGTTCGACTGGAACCAGGTGACGCGCGAAGCCGGCATGCTGCGCTTCGTCACCCGGCTGATCGCCTTCATGCAGCGCTGCGACGCGGTCGCGCGGCGGCGCTGCCACCCGTCGCGCGACCGCGCGAGCCGGGTCCTGCCGGGGATCACCTGGTACGGCACCGATCTCGACACGCCGCGCTGGGACGACGGCGAAGCGCGCACGCTGTGCCTGGAACTCGACAGCCAGGTCGCGTCGGCGGGACTGGGGCGCTACCGGCTGCTGATCATCCTGCACGGCGGTGATCATCTGCAGCCGGTGCAGATACCGCCCAATGATGGCGGCGCGCCCTGGCATCGGGTCGTCGACACGAGCCTGCCGGACGGCCAGGACATCGTGGACATGGTGGAGGATGCGGTGGCAATCGATCCGCCGGGGCGCTATCTGGTGAATGCGCGCAGCACGGTGGTGCTGGTGTGTCGCACCCATGAGCAACACGGATCACCATAGGCCGTTGATGTTGGTCGGATGGATGCGAATCGCCTTTCCATGCAGCGATCTCGGCGCCAGATCAATGGGCACACAGAAGTGCCGCTTCCCGGGCCGAGCAGCCCCGGCGCCGTGGCATGCTTGCGCCCGATGACATCGACCGCCGCCGACCGCGCCGCCGCCCTGCGCGCCCAGCTCCAGCATCACGCGCATCGTTATTACGTGCTCGACGCGCCGGAGATCCCGGATGCCGAATACGACCGCTTGTTTCGCGAACTGCAGGCGATCGAGGCCGAGCACCCCGAGCTGCTGGCCCCCGATTCGCCCACGCAGCGGGTGCTCGGGCGCGTGCTCGACGGGCTGGTGCCGGTGCGCCACGCGGTGCCGATGCTCAGCATCCGCACCGAAACCGACACCACGCCGGCGGGTGCGGTCGCGTTCGACGCCCGCGTGCGGCGCGAGCTCGAGCTTCCGGCCGATGCGCCGCCGGTCGACTACTGCGCGGAGCTCAAGTTCGACGGTCTCGCGATCGGGCTGCGCTACGAAAACGGGGTGCTCGTGCTGGCCGCGACGCGCGGCGATGGCGAGACCGGCGAGGACGTGACGCAGAACGTGCGCACGATCGGCCAGATCCCGCTGCGCCTGCTGGGCGACGCGCCGCCGCTCGTCGAGATCCGTGGCGAGGCCTATATGCGGCGCGACGACTTCGAGCGCCTGAACGAACGCCAGCGCGAGCGCGGCGGCAAGACCTTCGTCAACCCACGCAACACCGCCGCCGGCGCGATCCGCCAGCTCGATCCGAAGACGATGGCCGACAAGCGGCTCAGCTTCTACGCCTACGGCTTGGGCGAGACCCGCGGCTGGGCGCAGCCGGCCACGCACAGCGGCACGCTCGATGCGATCGCGGCCTTCGGCGTGCCGGTGAACGCCGAGCGCCGGGTCGTGCAAGGCGCCGACGGGCTGGCGGAGTTCCACCAGCGCATCGCGGGCCTGCGCGACGCGCTTCCGTTCGACATCGACGGTGTTGTGTACAAGGTGAACGCCATCGCGCTGCAGAAGCGCCTGGGCTTCGTCACGCGCGAGCCGCGCTGGGCGGTGGCACACAAATACCCGGCGCAGGAACAGATGACGCGCCTGAACGGCATCGAGATCCAGGTCGGACGCACCGGCAAGCTGACGCCGGTGGCCAAGCTGGAACCGGTCTTCGTTGGCGGCACGACGGTGAGCAACGCAACGCTGCACAACGTCTTCGAGTTGCGACGCAAGGGCGTGCGCGTCGGTGACACGGTGATCGTGCGCCGTGCGGGCGACGTGATCCCTGAAGTGGTGGGCCGTGTGCCGGGCCCGCGCGACGGCTATGTGTCCAACTTCCGCATGCCGCGCAGCTGCCCGGTCTGCGGCAGCGCCGTGGTGCGCGAGCGCGGCGGCATCGACCACCGCTGCAGCGGCGGCCTGTTCTGCGGCGCGCAACGCAAGCAGGCGATCCTGCACTTCGCCGGCCGGCGCGCGATGGATATCGAAGGGCTGGGCGACAAGCTGGTGGACCAGCTCGTCGATGGCGGCCTGATCCGCACGCTGCCCGAGCTCTACACGCTGGGCCTCGCCAAGCTGGCGGCGCTGGAGCGGATGGCCGAGAAGAGCGCGGCCAACCTCGTCGCAGCGCTGGACAAGAGCAAGCAGACGACGCTGGCGCGGTTCCTCTACGCGCTGGGTATCCGCCATGTCGGCGAGACCACGGCCAAGGACCTGGCACGCCACTTCGGCGGCATCGATCGCGTGATGGACGCCAGCGTCGAACAGCTGCTCGATGTGAACGACGTGGGCCCGGTGGTCGCGCAGAGCATCCGCACCTTCTTCGAACAACCGCACAACCGCGAGGTCGTGGAGCAGTTGCGCGCGGCGGGTATCCATTGGCCCGAGCACGATGGCGCCGTGGCCGACGCGGCGCCGAAGCCATTGACCGGCAAGACGCTCGTGCTGACCGGTACGCTGCCCACGCTCAGCCGCGACGCGGCGAAGGAAATGATCGAGGCCGCGGGCGGCAAGGTGGCCGGCTCGGTGTCGAAGAAGACCGACTATGTGGTGGCGGGGGCCGAGGCCGGCAGCAAGCTGGACAAGGCGCGTGAACTGGGCGTGACGGTGCTGGACGAAGCCGGCTTGCTCGCGCTCCTGGCGGCTGCTGCATAAGCGCCACGCGGGCTGCCGCCGCGGCGGTCAGAAGAGGTTCTGGAAGCTCAGCCGCAGCACCAGGGCGCCGCGCCCGCCGCGTGTCACCGGGCCCGAGACGGTGCGCATGTAGCCCAGATCGAACCGCGCGGTGGCCAGCTGCACCTGCGCGCCCGCACCGACGGCGAGCCAGCGTGCGTGCGCGTCGGCACCCGCACCGCCGTCGGCCAGGCCAGCGGCGTCGATCATCAGCAGCGGGCGCACGGCGAAGATCGGTGCGTCCTCGACGAGATAGCGCACGGCGGGCTGCACCTGTGCCAGCGACGCCTGTGCCTGCTTGTGCGCCTCGGCCGCCGGCATGCCCTGGCTCATCAGGTTGGCGGCCAGCATGTTGGGGCCCGTCACATTGACCTGGGTCATCAGCATCTGCTTGATCGTCACCGGCGGCTGGTCGTCGGCGATCTGCAGGCCGGTGCTTTCGTCGGGGATGAGCGGGCGGTACCAGCGTGCGACCGGGAACGCGACGTTCAGGCTCGCGCTCCAGAACCGTGTGCCACCCCGCGCGGCCGCGCCGCTGCCGAGCTGCGCCTGTGCCGTGCCGAAGCTGCGCAGGACCGGGCCGGTGGGCAGCGCCAGCAGGCCGGGCGTCTGCGGCCCGTCGTACAAGAGTTGCGCCGGTGGCGGCCCGCCGCGAAAGCGCCGCTGCGGCGGTGCTGCGGCATCCATATGGCCGATCTGCATGCTCGCCTCGACACCGAGCAGGAGCCCCGGCCGCAGGCGGAATTCCCTCGCCGCGCCGAGTGCCGCCGCAACGGTGCCGACACCGCCGGCGCGCTCGTGCCACAAGGCCGCGCGCAGGTAGGTCAGGGTATCGGGCATCAGCAGGTCGGCCATCGCGCGGCTCTGGCGATGGGTCTCGCGCGGTGCAGCCGAGACGACGCCCGCGGCCTCCAACTGTTCGCCGGCCGATTGCCAGCCGGCATCCAGCCAAAGGCGCGACGTCGGCGCCAGCCGCAGCGTGACGCCGCCGCCCAGGCGCGTCGAGTCGCTCGTCAGCACGCCATCGCCCAGCGGCACGCGCCGGTGGTCGCCCGCCAGTTGCAGGCGGTATTCGGTGACGAGCGCGTCGCCGGCCGACGTTGACAACCGCCAGTCGAGGCCGGCCGCAGCGTCATGCAGGTCGGCGTCGAGCGACTTGCGAAGGCCTGCATGCGCCTCGGTGCCCTGCAGCGCACCTTGCATCGGGGCGCGCAGCGCCGCGCCGATCTGCGTGCCGGCGGCGCGGTCGTGCGACAGCGTGAGCGCGGGATTCAATGCACGCAACGTGGCGGGCACCTCGCGGTAGGCCGTGCCGAGCGCCGTGCGTGCCAGCGGCAGCACGTTGTCGCCCAGGCGCTCGGTCGGCACCCGCAGGTGCAGCGGGCGCAGCACGACGTCGATGGTGGGGGCGCCGCCGCATTCGCCTGGCACGCCGGGGCGCTGGTCGACGAAGTCGACGTCGACCCAGAAGACCTCGACCTCGGCGCTGCTGCCGGCCGCGCGCAATTCGGCGTCGGGTGCGGTGAACGCCAGCCGCACGGCGGTCATCGCGTCGGAGATGCTCTGCGGCGTGAGCAGGGCGCAGCGTTCCAGCGGCGGCGGCAGGCGGGCTGTCCACCGGCCCTGCACCCGCACGTCTCGCGCGCGCAGCGTAAGCGCCCCTCGGGCCTGGGCACGCGCCAGCGCGGCGGCGGGTTCAGCGCCCGCAGGCCGCGCGGCCGCGGCTTTCGGCGCGGGCTCGCTTTCGATCACCGTCAATTGCGCCTTCGCGGGTGTGGCCACCAGCAAGGCGGCCAGCGCGCACCAGGCGGGCGCTGCGGGCCGGGTCATGGCCGTCAGTTGCTCATCGAGGTCGGGACCACCGCCTTGGCCATGCCCTTCATGACGGCATCCTTCTGCTTCTTGGTGGGCTTCTTCTTGCCGATCACGGTCTTCGCGGCAGGGAAGACCTCATTCGTCAGGACCGCGGCTTGCTCGGGCTTGACGCCCTCGGTAGCCATGGCCTGCACGGCCTTCGCTTCCACCGGCGTGCCGGTGGTGTACGACACGTGCACGACCTGGACTTCCTGGCCGTCGATGATGCGGAACAGGTCGAAGACGAGCTTCCAGATCGGGTCCGCCTCGGGTGTGCACGCGCGCTCGACGAGCACCTTGAACTTGAACCCGCTCTCCGGGCTGAAGACCATCACCTCGAGCTGGAACGGTTTGCACACCTTGGCGCCGATGGGGACGACGCTGATCGATGATTCGGCCATGTGGGGCTCCTGTGGTCGCTGCGGGCACATCCCGTGCCGCTGGGGTGCCGCCGATTGTGGGCCCGCGTTCGCGCGCTCCTAATCCCTACTTTCGCGCGGCCGCGGGAGCCGACGCCGCTGCTGCAGGCTTCATGAGCGCCAGCGACAGCCCGCCCGCGCAGCAGGCCATCGCGGCCCACTGCAACGGCCCCAACGGCTCGCCGTGCACGATGGCGCCGGAGATCATGGCCACCACCGGCACCATGATCGACGACAGGCCGGCCACGTTGGTCGGCAGCATGCCCACGATGGCGAACCACGCTGCGTTGCCGATGCTCATGGGCACGAGTGCGATGTACGCGATCACGGCCACGCTCTGCCAGGTGGGCATGAACCAGTGCCCGTCGCCGAGCACGAGCGCGCCGATCGACGTGGGCACGGCCGCCAGCAGCAGCTGCCAGCCCGTCAACACCAGCGCAGGGACGGCGACCGGCCGGCGCTTCAGGATCAACGTGCCGACGGCCCAGCCCAGCCCCGCCAGCAGCCCGAGGGCAAAACCCAATGGCGCACGCACGTAGGCCTCGGCGCCGCGCGCCATCAACAGGCCGACGGCGAGCGCACCGAGCGCAATGGCCAGCCGCATGCGGCCATTCAATTGCTCGCCCAGGAAGGCCCAGGAGATCAACGCGGCCCACAGCGGCATCGTGAACCCGAGGATGGCAGCCTGGCCCGACGGGATCAACACCGCGGCATAGGTGCTGGCGATGTTCCACAGCACCAGGTAACACAGCGTGGCGCCGGCGATCGTGCCCCAATAGCGCCGCGGCACCACGAGCGACTGGCCACGCAGGTGCGCCACGCCGAGCAGCGCGATGCCGGCCACGGTGACGGCAACGGCGCGGAAAGTCCAGACCGAGACCTCGCGCACGGCATACGGGAAGAGCGGCCAGTTCGTCCCCCAGACGAGCGTCAGGATGGCGAGCAGGACGAGGGCGCGGGGCGGAATGGGATGTTGCGGCATGGGGTTGGTGCCGCGTGGTTTCGGCTGCGCACAGTATCCGCCGCAATAATGATGTCGATGCCCCCCGCCGCACAGAACGCCGCCGTGCTTGCCGTCTTTGCGGTGGTGTACCTCGGCATGTTCCTCGGCGGGTTGCCCCGGTTGCGGCTGGACCGCACGGGTGTGGCGCTGCTGGGCGCGATCGCCGTCGTCGGGCTGGAGATCATGACGCCCGAGCAGGCGGCGCAGTCGATCCACCTGCCGACGATCCTTCTGCTCTTCTCGTTCATGGTCATCTCGGCGCAATTGCGGCTGGGCGGCTTCTATGGCGCATCGGCACGGTGGATGACCGCGCTGGCGGTCCCGCCGACGACGTTGATGGGGGTGGTGATCGCCGGTTCGGCGCTGCTGTCCGCCGTCTTCACCAACGACATCGTCTGCCTGGCGATGGCGCCCGTGCTGGCGCGGGCCTGCCTGCAACGCCGACTCGACCCGGTGCCCTATCTGCTGGGCCTGGCCTGCGCGAGCAATATCGGATCGGCGGCCACGCTGATCGGCAACCCCCAGAACATGCTCATCGGGCAGGTGCTGCAACTCCCGTTCGGCGGCTACCTGCTCGAAGCCGCGGTGCCTGTGGCCTGCAGCCTGGTGGCGCTGTGGGTGCTTCTGTCCTGGCAGTTGCGGCGGGCGCCACCCGCGCCGTCGCCCTCCGCGCAGCAGCTGGCATCGCTGGATGCCGAAGTCATGCCACTCGACCGCTGGCAGGCAGCCAAGGGGCTGGCCGTGGCGCTGGCGCTGCTGGGCATCTTTCTGTTCACGGGCTGGCCCCACGACGTCTGTGCACTCGTCGGCGCGGGCATCCTGCTGCTGAGCCAGCGGTTCCACACCTCACGAGTCATGGCGCTGGTCGACTGGGAACTGCTGATCCTGTTCATCGGGCTGTTCGTCGTGAATCATGCGCTGGAGCTCAGCGGCGTCACGTCGCAGGCCGTGACCTGGCTGGCCGACAACGGCGTGCACCTGTCAGAGATGGGGCCGCTGTTCGGCGTGACGCTGTTGCTGAGCAACCTGGTGAGCAACGTGCCGGCGGTGATGCTGCTCTTGCCCTCCGCCCATGGCGCCCATGCCGGGCCCACGCTGGCCCTCGTCAGCACGCTCGCGGGCAACTTGCTGATCGTGGGGTCGCTCGCCAACATCATCGTCGTCGACGCGGCCCGGCGCGGCGGCATCGACATCGAATGGCGCCGCCACGCGCGTACCGGCGTGCCGGTCACGCTGGTCACGCTCGGCATCACCGCAACCTGGCTCGCCTGGCGGGCCACCTGACCCTCGAAACGGAGCAAACCCCAGTGGCAGTACGAGAAATCCTCAAGATGGGCGACCCGCGATTGCTGCGCGTGGCGCCGCCGGTGCGCGAGTTCGACACCCCCGAACTGCACGCGCTGATCGCCGACATGTTCGACACGATGGAGGCCGCGCAGGGCGCAGGGCTGGCCGCACCGCAGATCGGCGTGGACCTGCAACTGGTCATCTTCGGCTTCGCAAAGAACCAGCGTTATCCCGAGGCGCCCCCCGTCCCCATGACGGTGTTGATCAATCCGTCGATCGACGTGCTCGACGACGTGGTGGAGGAGGGTTGGGAGGGCTGCCTGTCGGTGCCGGGCCTGCGCGGCGTGGTGCCGCGCCACGCGCGCATCCGTTATCGGGGCTTCGACCCGTCCGGCCACCCGCTGGTGCGCGAGGCCGACGGCTTTCATGCGCGCGTCGTGCAGCACGAGTGCGACCACCTGATCGGGCGCCTCTACCCCACGCGAATGACCGACCTCTCGAAGCTCGGCTTCACGAGCGTGCTGTTTCCGGATCTGGATCCGCTGGCGGACGATTGACTCTTCCAGCGGTGCTCTGAACAGGGCATATGTGGCCTGCCCCTAAGGAATAGTCTCGGTGTCCAGCGCGTTCCCGTGAGTCGTCAACCGCTCGCCTGCCTCAGCGCCGCGGATTTTCTTTACACGTGGAAACGTCGGCCGCTGCGGGCGCGATTGCGTTTGCATCAAGGGGGCACCGGATTGCTGGCACCATGGGGTGTGACGGTTGCCCGGGAGCCTGGAGATGTTCATATTCGATCGGCGCAACCTGGCGCGCCTGGCTTTGTCCCTCGGGCTCGTTGCCGCGGCCCTGTCGGTGCAGGCGCAATCGACGGACGGACCCGGCCGCGTCGGCCGCTTGTCGCAGGTCGAGGGCAAGGTCTGGTTCTACGACACCGAGCAGGGCCAGTGGGTCGAAGGCCTGCGCAACCAACCGCTGACCGGCGGAGACCGCCTGTCGACCGAGCGCGGCGCACGCGCCGAGGTGCGCGTCGGCTCCACGGAGTTGCGCCTGGACGGCGACACGGAAATCGAGCTCGCGCGCGTCGACGACGACCGCATGGTGTTCCGCCTCGAGTCCGGCAGCCTGGCATTGCGGGTGCGTTCGAGCGAACTGGCGCGTGAGGCCGAGGTGCGCACCGATGAGGCGCGCATCGTTCCCGAAAGGGCGGGGCACTTCCGCATCGACCGCGATGGGGAGATGACGCTCGTGTCCGCCTGGCGCGGTGCCGTCCGCGTCGACTCGCGCGACCAGCAGGTGCAAGTCGTCGCTGGCCGGCGTGTCGAATTCCACCGCGAGGGGCCCGACGCAACGACCGCGGTCACGTGGTCCTCGCCCGACAGGGACGCATTTTCCGATTGGGTTGCGCGCGACGAGCAGCGTGACGACCGCAGCGTCGCGCAGCGCTACGTGTCGCCAGAGATGACCGGCGCCGAGGACCTGGACCGCTATGGCCGCTGGGAGCGCCACCCCGAGTACGGCATGGTCTGGGCGCCGCTCGCCGTGAGCATGGACTGGGCACCCTACCGCACCGGTCGGTGGACCTGGCACGCGCGGTGGGGATGGACCTGGGTCGACGAGCAGCCTTGGGGATTTGCGCCGTTCCACTACGGCCGCTGGGTCCCCTGGCGGGGACGCTGGGTGTGGTCACCCGGCGCCTACGTTGCTCGCCCGGTTTTTGCGCCTGCCCTCGTGGCCTGGGTCGGCGGGCCGAATGCCAGCTTCTCCATTTCGGTCGGCGGCTATTCGGGCCCGGCGGTCGGCTGGGTACCGCTGGCGCCGCGTGATGTCTACGTGCCGCCGTTCGCCTACAGCCCGCGCTACTACGAACGGGTCAACCGGCCGCACCGCGAATACCGTCCAAAAGTGCCCGCCGGGCCGGTGATGTACGGCAACAAGGGCGTGCCCGGCGCCGTGACCGTGGTGCCTTCCGACGTGCTCGTGCGGCATCAACCCGTCGCGCCCCGGGTCGTGCGCGACCGTGACACCGAGCGTGATTTCGGGCGCCAACCCTTCCGTCACGAGAACCCCGTCGCGCAGCCTGGCCGGCAGGGCTCACCCCGCGTGATGCCGGTGCCTGGGGGCGCGGAGCCCGTGCGTGTGGCACCTGCGCCCGGTCGCGATACGGCCGGGCCGCGTCGGCCGTTCGTCGAGCGTCGCGAGAAGGAGCGGGAGAGGGAGCGCGTCGAGCCGGTGGCAGCACCGCGTGCGGTGCCGCAGCAGGTCGGACCCGTGCCGCAGGCGCCGGCCGTGCGGGTCGCTCCGCAGCGTCGCGAGGCGCCTGCGCCGGCACGTCCAAGGCCAGCACCTGCCCCGGTTCCTGCGCCGGCACCTGCCGCAGCGGAGCCGCCGCGTGCAGAACCGCAGCGTGTCGACCCGACGCCGTCACCCCGCGAAAATCGCGACCGCGGCAACGTTCGCGAACGCGACCAGCGCAGTCAGCGGCCGCCACAACCAAACACCAACGCGTCTGCGCGCGCCGCTGTACCGCCGCCCGAAGCTCGGCGCCTGCACGAGCCCACGATCATGCGCCGCGAGAACCGCGGTCAAGACGCCGACGCGCGCCAGAACCAACGCGAACGGCAGAACGCCGTCTGAACTGCGCGGGCCTCGCTTGCAATGCGGTGGGCCGATCAGGCCTCGGCGCTACTTTCCAAGCAGCGGCAGCAGCACCGGCCACACGTTTTCGAGGATGCGGGGATGGGCCTTGGCCACGGGATGGATGCGGTCGGGCTGGAACAATGCGTCCGCATCGGGCGCGTTGGCCACGCCTTCCAGCAAGAACGGCACGAGCGACACACGTTCGCTCTTGGCCACCGCCCCGAAGAGCGCGGCGAAGTCGTCGCCGTACTTGCGGCCGTAGTTCGGCGGCACCTGCATGCCGGCCACCACCACCCGGGCGCCCGCGGCCTTGGCAGCACGGACCATGGTCACGAGGTTGTCGTGTGTCATCTTGAGGGGAAGGCCACGCAACGCGTCGTTGCCGCCGAGCTCGATGATCGCCACCGCGGGCTTGTGCTGCGAAAGCAGCGCGGCAATGCGCGAACGTCCGCCCGACGTCGTATCGCCGCTGATGCTGGCGTTGACGACGCGTGCAGCGACCTTCTCGCGCTCGAGCCGCTGTTCGAGCAGTGCCACCCAGCCACTGCCGCGAGGGAGCCCATATTCCGCCGACAGGCTGTCGCCGACGACAAGGACAACCGGTGCCGATGACCCCGCAGTGCCGGCGGTTGCGCCGGTTGCCGCGGCGCACGACAGCAGCAGGGCGCTACAGTGCAGCAGCCATTTGCGGCGCGCCGCGTCGACATCACTCCGCATGACCATTCCCATCATTGCCGTTCAACGCCTCACCAAGCAGGTGGTCGACTCTACCGGCACGTTGACGATCCTCCATGACATCGACTTTGCGCTGAAGGCTCGCGAATCCGCGGCCATCGTCGGCGCATCCGGCTCGGGCAAGAGCACCTTGCTGTCCATCGTCGCGGGGCTCGATACCCCGACATCGGGCACCGTATTGCTCGATGGCGAGGATCTCTTCATGCTCGACGAGGACCAGCGTGCGGCGCTGCGGGCGCAGAAGGTGGGATTCGTCTTCCAGAGTTTCCAGCTGCTGGCCAACCTGACCGCGCTCGAGAACGTGATGCTTCCGCTGGAACTGCAGGGCCGAAGCGACGCGCGCACCCATGCCACGGAGATGCTGCGGCGCGTGGGTTTGGGCGAGCGGCTGCGGCACTATCCCAAGGTGCTGTCGGGCGGCGAGCAGCAGCGTGTGGCGCTCGCGCGAGCCTTCGTGGTCCGACCGGCGCTGCTGCTGGCCGACGAGCCGACGGGCAGCCTCGATTTCGCCACCGGTGAGACGGTGATGGCCCTGATGTTCGAGATGAACCGCGAGGCGGGCACCACGCTGGTTCTGGTCACGCACGACACGGCGATCGCGTCGCGCTGCGACCGCCAGCTTCATATCGAAGCTGGGCGGTTGCTGGCGTGAGCCACGGCACGCGGGCCGTGGCCGGGCCTCACTGGCTGAACTTGTAGTCGGTCTTGGCCGACTTGCGCAGGCTTTCCTGGTACTCCTGCAGCTTGGCCTGTTCCATGCGCTGCTTGAGCTGGCCCTTGACCTCGTCGAAGGGCGGAAACTGCGCCTCGCGGGTATCGTCGAGGCGGATGATGTGGTACCCGAACTGGCTCTTGACGGGCGTATCGGTCATCTCGCCCTTCTTCAGCTTGACCATGGCCTGGCCGAACTCCGGGACGTAGGAATCGGGCTTCGCAAAGTCGAGATCACCGCCGCGCTCGCCGGACCCGGGGTCCTTGGAATTCTTCTTGGCCAGGTCCTCGAACTTGGCCCCGCCCTTGATCTGGGCGATCAGAGCCTTCGCCTCGTCTTCCTTCTCGACAAGGATGTGGCGGGCGCGGTATTCGGTGCCCGTGGACTGGGCCTTGAACTTGTCGTACTCGACCTTGGCCGACTCGTCGGTGATCGGGTTCTTCTTCTTGTAGTCCTCGAACAGTTCGCGGATCAGGATGCTCTGGCGAGCGAGTTCCATCTGGGCGCGGTAGTCCGCGCTGGCGGAGATGCCTTTGCGCTCGGCTTCCTGCGCAAAGATCTCTCGCAGCACGACCTGGTCTTTGGCTTGCTGTTCCGCGCCGGGAGGCAGTTGCTGGCCGGACCGTGCGGCCTGCTGCAGCAGCAGGTCGACGCGCGACTTGGGTACCGGCTTGCCGTTCACGACGGCCACGTTCTGGGCCGCGGCCACGAGGGGCAGCAGTACGGCGGCGGCGGCGAGCGAACGCACGACAAAGGAAGATTGCTTCATGGTCAGGGGGCTTTCAACGAAAGGGCCACCCGTCAGCGCGGGTGGATGGGGCAAACGGGAGCTGCCAGAGGCCGAAGAACGTGTGGTCAACGCTCGTCCGGAGTGCGGGCCTCGATGGCCAGCGCGTGGATGCCGCGGGGCATCAGCGACGCCAAGGCATCATAGACGAGGCGGTGCCGGCCGACGCGCCCGATCCCGGCAAAATGGGCGCTGCAAATGGTGACTGAAAAATGCCGCCCCTCGCGCGCGCCCGCATGGCCGGCGTGAAGATGGCTGTCGTCCTGGACGGCCAGCGAAAGCGGATCCAGAGCGCGCGTCAGCGCCGTTTCGATGTCGCCCGCGCTCACGCCATGGTGCACCGTCGTCAAGTGGTCTCCTTCGGCGCATCGGCGGACGCGTCGTCCTTCATGTAGCGACCGAGGTACAGGCCCTGGGCCACGGTAAAGACCAGCATCAGACCCATCGCGCCGAACAGCTTGAAATTGACCCACGTGTCGGTGGAGAAGTTGAAGGCGACCCAGAGATTCACGAAGCCCATGATGCCGAAGAAAGCGATCCACGCGAAGTTGAGCCGATGCCAGACCTTCAGCGGCAATTCGAACTGCTCGCCGAGCAACGTGCGCAGGAGGTTCTTTCCGAACAGCAGCGGACTGAGCCAGAACGACAGGCCCATCGCCCAATAGAGGATGCTCGGTTTCCACTTGATGAATGTTTCGCTGTGGAAGTAGATCGTCAGCCCGCCGAGGACCACGACGAGCACCAGGCTCACCCAGAGCATCGTGTCCACCTTGCGCCCACGCAGCTTGAGCCAGGCTACCTGGGCCATCGTCGCGATGATGACAACGACGGTCGCCAGAAGCACCGGCGCCTCGTCCTGGCCCACGGTGCCACCCGCTACGAGAAATCCGAATTGGCTCGACGCAAAGGAAGACGCCCATGCCTTGTGCGCCTCCGAGTACTTGAACGCGGCGAAGAACAGGATGATCGGCAGAAAATCTAAGAACAGCTTCATGTGCCGGCGGTTGACGCAACTAAAGACGTTCTCGCGGGCCTTGCGGGAACGAAGCGTTGGATTGTGCCGTCTTCAGGGGCGGGGCTTGAAGTCGATGGCGGCGGAGTTGATGCAAAACCTTTCGCCGGTGGGTTGCGGGCCATCCTCGAAGACATGGCCGAGGTGCGTCCCGCACTGGTTGCAGCGCACCTCCACGCGCACCATGCCGTGTGTCTCGTCGCGCACACGCTCGACCACCTCGCTGTTGATCGGCTGCCAGTAGCTGGGCCAGCCACAGCCGGCGTCGAACTTCGTGCCGGCCTCGAACAGCGGCGTGCCACAACCGACGCAGTTGTAGACGCCCGCTTCGAAGTGGTCCCAGTACTTGCCACTGAACGGGCGTTCGGTGGCGGCATGGCGTGCCACCTGGTACTGCATGGGGTCGAGTTCTGCGCGCCACTGCTCGTCGGTCTTGTGGACCGGGTAGCGGTCGTCGTCGTGGGCGTGGGGCGGCAGGTTGCGTTGGAGCGGGCTCATGGCAAACGGTTGGCTTGGCGAGGTGCACCTGGTGGGTGCGGGCGTGGGTTCCGTCAGCCGGCTTGGATCGGCGGACGGCGTGGTTGGTTCCAACGCCCGAACTCCGGGCACGACAGGGCTTTCACCAGCATGGCACCGCGAAATTCGCCGCGGCGCCGCTGTAAGCTTGTTGCATACGGCACTTCGACGATTGTCGGCGTTCGGTGCCATCCGTGACCGTGGCGGGGACAAATCATTCGGTACCCGCCATTTCGATAACAGGAGTACGCCCATGCTTGGATTGATGCAGGACCAGCCATTGATGATCTCGTCGCTGATCGAGTTCGCGGCCAGGCACCACGGCGAGGCGGAAATCGTATCCCGCCGGGTCGAAGGCGATCTGCACCGCTATACGTACGCCGAATCGGCGGCGCGGGCTCGAAAGGTGGCAAATGCACTGGACCGCCTGGGCCTGGCGTTCAGCGACCGCGTGGCGACGCTGGCCTGGAATGGATACCGCCACTTCGAGCTGTACTACGGCATCTGCGGCAGCGGCCGCGTGGTGCACACGATCAATCCGCGCCTGGTGCCCGAGCAGGTGGCATGGATCGCCAACCATGCCGAGGACCAGGTGCTTTGCTTCGACATGACGTTTCTGCCGATCGTCAAGGCCATCTGGTCCAAGTGCACGACGGTCAAACACTGGATCGCCATGTGCGACGCCGACAAGCTGCCGTCCGACACCGGCATCCCCGGACTGCGCGCCTATGAAGACTGGATTGCCGGCGAGAGCGACGCCTACGCGTGGCCCGAGTTCGACGAGCGCAGCGCGGCGGCGCTCTGCTATACGAGCGGCACCACGGGCAACCCCAAGGGCGCGCTGTACAGCCACCGCTCGACGCTCCTGCATGCGTACGGCGGCGCGCTGCCCGATGCACTCAACCTGTCCGCGCGTGACAGCATCCTGCCCGTCGTGCCGATGTTCCACGTCAATGCCTGGGGGCTGCCGTATGTCGCTGCCATGACAGGTGCCAAGCTGGTTTTCCCGGGTGCGGCGCTCGATGGCAAGTCGGTCTACGAACTGATCGAGAGCGAGCGCGTGACGATGGCCGCCGGCGTGCCGACGGTCTGGCTCGGCCTGCTCGGCCACATGGGGCAGAACAAACTGCGCTTCTCGACGTTGACACGCACGGTGATCGGCGGGTCGGCCTGCCCGCCGGCCATGATTCGCAGCTTCAAGGACGAATACGGCGTCACCGTGCTGCACGCCTGGGGCATGACCGAGATGTCGCCGCTGGGCACCGTGTGCAACCTCAAGCTCGCGCAGACGAAATGGCCCGCCGAAGAACAGTTGGGCGTGCTGCTCAAGCAGGGGCGCGCCGTCTTCGGTGTCGAGATGAAGATCGTCGACCCCGAGGGCAACGAACTCCCCTGGGACGGCAAGACGAGTGGCGACCTGCTGGTCAAGGGGCCGTGGATCATTTCGGGCTACTTCAAGGGCGAGGGGGGCGATCCGCTGGTCGATGGATGGTTCCCCACCGGCGACGTGGCGACGATCGATGCTCAGGGTTTCTTGCAGATCACCGACCGCAGCAAGGACGTCATCAAGTCCGGCGGCGAATGGATCAGTTCGATCGACGTCGAGAACATCGCGATGGCGCACCCGGCCGTCGCCATGGCGGCGTGCATCTCGGTTCCCCATCCCAAGTGGGACGAGCGGCCATTGCTGGTGGTCATGAAAAAACCAGGCGCTGCCGTCACTCGTGAAGAAATGCTCGGTTTCTACGAGGGCAAGATCGCCAAGTGGCAGATTCCGGACGACGTGGTTTTTGTCGATTCGATCCCGCTCGGAGCGACCGGAAAGATGCAGAAGATCAAGCTGCGCGAGCAATTCAAGGATTTCAAGCTGCCCGGTTGAGCGCCCCGATTGTCGCTACGGAGACAAACGGCTTCGGGGTAGTCCCCGGTGCCGTCCGGTCGCGCTATCCAGTACTGTCCGCGGCGTTGTGGTGCATCGTTGGAGTTACTCATGATCAAACCGTTTCGCGTTTCGTCCCTCCGTTGGGCCCCGCTGGCCGTCGGCGCGCTTCTGGCCGCTTCGGCGGGCCTGGCGGTGGCACAGGTCAAGCCGGGCGAGGTGGTCCGGATTGCCCTGATCGACCCGATTTCCGGCCCGTTCGCGAACATCGGCGACGCGTTCGTCAAGATGTACCAGCTCGAGGCCGACCGCCTGAACGCCAAGGGCAACCCGAACAATCCGGCCGGCGTCAAGTTCGAGATCGTGCCGTTCGACAACAAGGCGTCTCCGCAGGAGTCGCTCAGTGCACTCAAGACCGCCATCGACCAGGGGTTCCGCTATATCTCGCAGGGCGGCAGTTCGGGCGCCGCGGGCGCGCTGATCGACGCGATCAACAAGTACAACGAGCGCAACCCGGGCAAGGAGGTGATCTTCCTCAATCACTCGGCAGTCGACCCCGACTTCACCAACAGCAAGTGCAGCTTCTGGCACTACCGCTTCGACGCCGACACGTCCATGAAGATGGAGGCGATGGGCACGGCGCTGAAGGATGATCCGAGCGTCAAGAAGGTCTACATCATCGGCCAGAACTATTCGCACGGCCAACAGGTCGCGAAGTTCGCCAAGGACGTGATTGCCCGCAAGGTGCCGGGCGCCCAGGTCGTTGGTGACGAGCTCCACCCGATCGGCCAGGTGAAGGACTTCGCGCCTTACGTGGCCAAGATCAAGGCGTCGGGGGCCGATACGGTGATTACCGGCAACTGGGGCCAGGATCTGGCACTGCTGTTCAAGGCGGGCAAGGACGCGGGCCTGGACGTCAAGTGGTACACGTACTACGCCGGCGCGCAGGGCACGCCCACGGCCATCGGCAATGCGCTGGAGGACAAGATCTTCTATGTCTATGGCTCCTGGGTGAACGAGCCGGGAGAGTTCAGCGTGATCCGGGATGAGTTCAAGAAGCGCTACAACCAGGACATTTCGACCTCGACCATCATTCATGCGATCCGCACGCTCGCGGGCGGCATCGGCAAGGCCAAGTCGACCGACCCGGTCAAGGTGGCCTGGGCCATGGAAGGCCTGAGCGTCAAGAGCTACAACGGCGAGATCACGATGCGCAAGACGGACCACCAGTTGCAGCAGCCGCTGTATCTGGTGAAGTGGGCCAAGATGGATGCCAAGAACAACTACGAAGTCGAAGGCACCGGCCACACCTTCACGCTGATGAAGACGTTCGAGCCGTACGTCACCAGCACGCCCACCACGTGCCAGATGAAGCGCCCGTCCTGAAATCCAGCTTGATGCCGGTCGGCATTGGCGTGGGGCTCGGCTCCCCGCCAGGCGACCGGCGTTGTTGCGTTTAGCGTGTCTGAACCATGACCTTCGAGGGTTTCGTCATCAGTCTCTTGAACGGCGTGAGCTACGGCTTGCTGCTGTTCATGCTGTGTGCCGGCCTGACGTTGATCTTCAGCCTGATGGGTGTGCTCAATTTTGCGCACGCCAGTTTCTACATGGTCGGCGCGTATGTGGGCTGGACGCTGACCCAGATCATGGGTTTCTGGCTGGCGCTGGTGTTGGCGCCACTGGCGGTCGGACTGTTGGGCGCCGCCTTCGAGCGCTGGGCGCTGCGGCGCACGCACAAGTTCGGCCACGTGCCGGAACTCCTGGTGACCTTCGGCCTTTCGTACGTGATGCTGGAGATCGTGCAACTCGTCTGGGGGCGCGTGGCGCTCGATTTCGTGCCGCCCGACCTCCTACAGGGTCCTGCATTCACGATCGTCAACTCGTCCATCGATGGCATGCACGTGACCCTGGGGCAGGCGTCGGCCGGTGAATGCCAGGCGGCCGACCCTGCGGTGCGCATCGCGTGCTCGCCTTTCCCGGCGACGCGGGCCTTCATGGCCGTGACAGCCGTGGCCATGCTGGTGTCCCTATGGCTGCTGGTCACGCGCACGCGCATCGGCCTGGTGATCCAGGCGGCGCTGACGCACCCCGATATGGTCGAAGCCCTGGGGCACAACGTGCCGCGCGTGCTGATGTGGATCTTCGCGCTCGGCTGTGCACTTGCCGGCCTGGCGGGGGTGGTCGGCGGCGCCACGTTCGTCACCGAGCCCGGCATGGCGGCGGCCGTGGGGCCGATCATCTTCGTCGTGGTGGTGGTGGGTGGCATGGGGTCGCTGGCCGGCGCCTTCATCGCATCGCTGTTGATCGGCGTGGTGCAGACCTTTGCGGTGGCGATCGACCAGTCCCTCGGCGGCTTGGCCACATCACTCGGCTGGGCCGTCGGCCCGGAGACCTTCGGCTGGATCCTGCTTCGCCTGAAGCTCGCCCAGATCGCTCCGATCCTGCCGTATTTGCTGCTCGTCGTGATGCTGATCGTGCGGCCCAAGGGCCTGCTCGGCACGCGCGAGGGCTGACCCATCATGCTGCGCCGTTTCGGGATCTGGATCGCATTTGCCGTCGCGCTGATCGTGGCGCCGCTGATTTTTCGCAGTGGCCTGTCGCACACGATGCTCTCGCAGATGGGCACGGTGGTCATCGCGTGCCTGGCGTACAACATCCTGCTCGGACAGGGCGGCATGCTCAGCTTCGGCCACGCGGTCTACAGCGGCATGGGCTCTTTCCTGACCATCCATACGCTGAACCTGGTGTCGGGTGGCTCGCTGCCGTTGCCGGTGTCGCTGCTGCCGCTGGTGGGCGGGCTCGGCGGGCTCTTCTTTGCTGCGCTGTTCGGTTATGTCACCACGCGCAAGGCGGGCACGCCGTTCGCGATGATCACGCTCGGCCTGGGCGAACTGGTCTGGTCGATGTCGTTGATGGTGCCCGAGTTCTTCGGCGGCGAGGCGGGCATCTCGGGCAATCGCGTCACGGGCGCGTCCCCGCTGGGCATCACGTTCGGCCCGCAGCTCCAGCTCTACTACCTGATCGCGATCTACTGCTTCACCTCCACCGCGTTGATGTATGCGCTGACGCGGACACCGCTCGGGCGGATCCTCAACGCGGTGCGCGACAACCCCGAGCGGGTCGAATTCGTCGGTTACGACACGCAGCGCGTGCGTTACCTGGCGTTCATGATCTCGGGTTTCTTCATGGGCATCGCCGGTGGATTGGGGGCTCTGAATTTCGAGATCGTCACCGCCGAGGTCGTCGGTGCGGCGCGTTCCGGCGGCTACCTGTTGTTCACCTTCCTGGGCGGCGCAGGCGTGTTCTTCGGGCCGATCATCGGCGCCGTGCTGCTCGTGCTGTCGTTCGTGCTGCTGTCGGAGATGACGAAGGCGTGGCTGCTCTACCTCGGGCTCGTCTTCCTGGGCATGGTGATGTTTGCGCCCGGCGGCGTGGCGAGCCTGATCCTGATGAACCTGCGTGTGGCCTCTTTCGGGAAGCTGAGGCCGTTGATGCTGCCTTACCTTGCGCTGGCCGCGACGGGGCTGGTGGCCATGGTCGGCTTTTCGGCGATGGTCGAGATGACCTATCGGCTGCAGGTGGATGCCGCGATCGGCACGCAGATGACTTACCTCCGGCAGTCGATCGATGCCGCCGCACCGTCGTCCTGGGTCGTGGCCGGCCTCATCTTCGTCGTCGGTGCTGCCTTGTTCGAAATGGCGCGCCGCAGTTTCGCGCGCAAATGGAGCGATGCGCAGCAGGCGATCGAGACCGAAATGAAGAGCAGGGCCGCGCTATGACGGATGCCAACGTCACCACAGCCGCGCCAGCCGTCGAACTGCGCGACGTCTGCAAGCGATTCGGGCGCACCGAAATCATCCGCGGTGCTTCGCTGTCGGTGGCGCCCGGCGAAAACGTGGCCATCATCGGGCCCAACGGCGCCGGCAAGAGCACGCTGTTCAACCTGATCAGCGGACGCTTCGGTTCCACCTCCGGCGACATCCTTCTGCACGGGCGCAAGATCGACGGCCTGACGCCCTACGAGATCAACCGCCGCGGGCTGGCGCGCAGTTTCCAGGTGAGCAACCTGTTCGTTCGCCTGTCGGTGTTCGAGAACATCCGCTGCGCCGTGCTGTGGAGCCTCGGCTATCGCTACGCGTTCTGGAAGTTCCTGGCAGACCTGCGCGATGCCAACGAGCGCACCGAGCAGGTGCTGCAGATGATCAAGCTCGACCGGCGGCGCGATGTGCTGGCCATGAACCTGACCTACGCCGAGCAGCGTGCGCTGGAGATCGGCATCACGATCGCCGGTGGCGCGAGCGTGATCCTGCTCGACGAGCCGACGGCCGGCATGAGCCACAGCGAGACCAGCCGCTTCATCGACCTGATCCGCGAAGTGACGACGGGCAAGACGCTGCTCACCGTCGAGCACGACATGGGTGTCGTCTTCGGCCTCGCCGACAAGATCGCCGTGCTCGTGTACGGCGAGGTGATCGCCTTCGATACGCCGGACAACGTGCGCGCGAATGCCAAGGTGCAGGAGGCCTATCTCGGCTCGGTGCTGGCCGATCAGCAGGCCGCGGCGGCGGGGCACTGACCATGCTGGCCCTCACCGACGTCCACGCCTATTACGGCAAGAGCCACGTGCTGCACGGCGTGACCTTCACGGTCGCGCCGGGCGAGATCGTGGCCCTGCTCGGACGCAACGGCTCCGGGCGGTCGACGACGGTGAAGACGGTGATGGGCCTCGTGCACGGCACGGGCTCGATCCGCTGGCGCGACCAGGAGATCCTCGGCCGCAAGGCCTTCGAGGTGGCGCATGCCTCGGTCGGCTACGTGCCCGAGAACCGCGATATCTTCCCGACACTGACCGTGCACCAGAACCTGACGCTCGGCGAGAAGCGCGGCAAGAAGACACCGCGTTGGACCTTCGACGACATGTACCGCATGTTCCCGCGCCTGAAGGAGCGCCAGCACACCGAGGCCGGGGTGCTGTCCGGCGGCGAACAGCAGATGCTCACGCTGTGCCGCACGCTGATGGGCGACCCCGACATCATCATGATCGACGAGCCGACCGAGGGCCTGGCGCCGAAGATCGTCGAGCAGGTGGGCGAATACCTGCGCGAGCTCAAGCGGCGGGGTGTGTCGGTGCTGCTGGTCGAGCAGAAGCTGACGATTGCGCTCGAGGTCGCCGATCGCTGCCTCGTCATGGGTCACGGCCAGATCGTGTTCGACGGAACAGCCGCGGACCTTCGCGCCAACGCCGATATTCGCCGCGAATGGCTCGAGGTCTGAGCGCCGGTTTCCGGCGCCGTCGGCCATGACGCCAGCCTACGGGCCCGTCACGTGGGAGTGGATCGCTGAACTGGTGCTCGTGTGGGGGAGCTGGCTGGCCTGGCCCTTGCTGGCGTGGGTCGGGTGGCGGCTCGCACGCGGCTGGCGTACCGCCGGCGCGGCGCGGCGCGGCGCCGGCATCGGCGTGCTGGCCATGCTGCTCGTCTTCGTCGAGATGCGGTTCGTCGAGCCCGCGCTCATCGTCGAGCGCACGACACCGCTGCGCCTCGGTTTCAAGGCGCGTATCGCGGTGATCAGCGACTACCACCTGGGCCTGCAGAACGGGCCGGCATTCCTGCAGCGTGTCGTCGATCGGTTGAACGCCTTGCCGCTGGATGCCGTGTTGATCGCAGGCGATCACCTCAGCGAACCGGACCGCCCGGTCGCCGAACTTCTGGCGCCGCTGCGCTCGCTGCGCCACCCCGCGTATTCGGTTCCCGGCAACCACGACGAAGGCCACCCGGGGCCCTTGATCCAGGCCGAGCTGCGCCGCGTGCTCGAAGCCGCTGGCGTCACGCCCGTCGAGTACACCCATGTCGTATTGCCGAAATTCATCCTCGTCGGGATCGGTGACCACTACGCCGGCAAGGACTCGGTGGCGCCGCTGCAGGATTCACCGCGCGACCGACCGCGGCTCGTGCTCATGCACAACCCCGACAGCGCCATGAATCTGCCCAAGGGCAGTGCCGCGCTGGCCATCGCCGGCCATACCCATGGCGGGCAGATTCGCATCCCACGCCTCTACTGGAACTGGATCCCCTGCAAGTTCGATTTCGACCGCGGCTTGCACGACTTTGCGCCGGTCCCGGTCTTCGTGACGTCGGGGCTCGGGCAGGCGCAGTTGCCGATGCGATTCCTGAATCCGCCGGTGATCGACGTGCTGGAAATCCGTTAGTCGCTGGTCGTCCGGGATCGGGCACGATGCCCGCTGCCACGTTTGCGTGATCGTGTTTGCGCCCGGTGCTGGACCTCGGGTCTTGTCACCGCAGGGACAAACCGGCCGCGTGCCCGCGGCCTAGAATCGAACGGTCGTTCTGTTTTGTCGGTTTTCAGAAGGAGTGAGACGCCATGGGCGCTGGATATGAGGTGCGCGGCACGGTCGCGGTCATCACGCTGGACAACCCACCCGTCAACGGCCTGGGCTACGACACACGCGTGGCCTTCGCGGCCAACCTGGAGCGCGCCTGGGGCGATGCCCAGGTGAAGGCGGTCGTCGTCACGGGTGGCGGCAAGGCCTTTTCGGGCGGCGCCGACATCCGGGAGTTCGGGTCGCCCAAGGCCACCGCCGAGCCCAACCTGCTGTCGCTCATCAAGATGTGCGACGACAGCACCAAACCCATCGTCGCGGCGATCAACGGCGTGTGCATGGGCGGCGGGCTCGAGTTGTCGCTCGGCTGCCATTACCGCGTGGCGGCACCCGGCGTGCCGGTGGCGCTGCCCGAGGTGAAGATCGGGCTCGTGCCCGGTGCCGGCGGTACGCAGCGCCTGCCGCGTGTGCTGGGGGTCGAGACCGCGCTCAACATGATCGTCACCGGCGAGCCGGTGAAGAGCGAGGTGTTGGCGCAGGTGCCGGGGCAGAAGCTGTTCGACCGCATCGTCGAAGGCGACCTGCTCGACGGCGCCTGCAAGTTTGCTGCGGAGATCGCCGACGTGCGGCCGCTCAAGCGTGTGCGCGACATGAAGGTGACCCACCCGAACCCGGATGCGTACTTCCAGTTCGCGCGCAACACGGCCAAGGCGATGGCGAAGAATTTCCCCGCGCCGCCGCGCTGCGTCGACTGCGTCGAGCAATCGATGAAGGCGCGGAACTTCGAGGACGGCATGCGCTACGAGCGCGACGCCTTCATCGCGTTGATGATGACGCCCGAGTGCAAGGCGCTGCGCCATGCCTTCCTGGGCGAGCGCGCCGCCAGCAAGATCCCGGACGTGCCCGAGAACACGCCGCTGCGCAATGTGGCCCAGGTCGCCGTCATCGGCGCCGGCACGATGGGTGGCGGCATCAGCATGAACTTCCTGAATGCCGGCATCCCGGTGACGATGCTCGAGATGAAGCAGGAGGCGCTCGACCGCGGCATCGCGACCATCCGCAAAAACTACGAAGGCCAGGTCAGGAAGGGCAAGCTCAAGACCGACAAGTACGAGCAGCGCATGGCGCTGCTGAGCACGACGCTCGACTACAGCGGCATCCGGGACGCCGATCTCGTGATCGAGGCCGTATTCGAGGAAATGGGTGTCAAGGAGAAGGTCTTCAAGACCCTGGACGAGGTGATGAAGCCCGGCGCGATCCTCGCCAGCAACACGTCCACGCTCGACGTGAACCAGATCGCTTCGTTCACGAAGCGTCCGCAGGACGTGGTCGGCATGCACTTCTTCAGCCCGGCCAACGTGATGAAGCTGCTCGAGGTGGTGCGCGGCGAGAAGACGGCCAAGGACGTGCTCGCCACGGTGATGGGCCTTGCGAAGAAGATCAGGAAGACGGCCGTCGTCTCCGGCGTCTGCGACGGTTTCATCGGCAACCGCATGATCGAGCAGTACAGCCGGCAGGCCGGCTTCCTGTTGGAGGAGGGCTGCACGCCGGCACAGGTGGACCGCGCGGTCGAGAAGTTCGGCTTCGCGATGGGCCCGTTCCGCATGGGCGACCTCGCGGGCAACGACATCGGCTGGGCGATCCGCAAGAGGCGATATGTCGAGAAGCCCGGCCTGCGCTACAGCAAGACCGCGGACTTGTTGTGCGAGATGGGACGCTACGGCCAGAAGACGGGCGCCGGCTGGTACGACTACCAATCCGGCAAGCGTGACGCGATCCCTTCGACCGCGGTCGTCGAGATGATCGAGAAACACCGCGCCGAACTCGGCATCCAGACGCGCAAGATCAGCGACGACGAGATCGTGCACCGGCTCGTCTACTCGCTCGTCAACGAAGGCGCGCACATCCTCGAAGAGGGCATTGCGAGCAAGGCGAGCGACATCGACATGGTCTACCTCACCGGTTACGGCTTCCCGCTGTGGCGCGGCGGCCCGATGTGCTATGCCGATTCGCAGGGGCTCTTCAACGTCGTGCAGACGATGAAGCGCTTTGCGGCGAATCCGCACGACGATGCCTCGTTCTGGCAGCCCGCGCCGCTGCTGGCGAGACTGGCGGCCGAAGGCAAGACCTTCACCTGAGCCTGCGGGGGTGATCAAGCGTGTCGTGCTGGGGCTGGCGGTGCTGATCGCGCTGCTGGTCCTGGCCGTGGGTTTGAATACCTGGCGGCAGGGCTCGCGCCAGATCGACGTGCCGCCGCTCGCGCCGATGGCGGTGGACGAGCGCGCCGCGGCGGACTCGTTGGCGGTGGCGATCCGCGCCCGCACGGTGTCTTCGCAGGACGACGCGGCGCTCAACGCCGACCAGTTCCAGGCCCTGCAAGCCCACCTGCAGGCGCGCTATCCCCGGCTGCACGCGGCGTTGCAGCGCGAGCCGGTCGGCAGCCTGAGCCTGCTCTACACCTGGCCCGGCAGCGACCCGGCGGCCCAGCCGATCGCATTGATGGCCCACCAGGACGTGGTGCCGATCGCCCCCGGCACCGAGACGAAATGGCAGGCCGATCCGTTCGCTGGGGAGATCAAGGACGGGTTCGTCTGGGGCCGCGGTTCGTGGGACGACAAGGCGAACCTGATCGCACAGATGGAGGCGGTCGAAAGACTCGTGGCGGCGGGCTTCCAGCCCCGGCGCACCGTGCACCTGATCTATGGCGCCGACGAGGAAGTCGGCGGCCTGCGCGGCGCGGCCAAAATCGCCCAGTTGCTCGCCGAACGCAAGGTCAAGCTCGACTTCGTCATCGACGAAGGCCTGCTCATCACCGAGGGTGTCTTGCCCGGCCTCGAGCCCCCGGGCGCCATCATCGGCATCGCCGAGAAGGGTTATCTCTCGGTCGTGCTGAAGGTGCCGGCGACACCTGGCCATTCGTCGCAACCACCGCCGCCGGGCACGAGCGCGATCGCAATGATGAGCGCGGCGCTGAAGCGGCTCGACGACGACCAGATGCCGGCCGCCATCCAGGGTGTGGCGCGCGAGATGTTCGAGACCGTTGCGCCCGAGATGAGCGGCCTCAACCGGGTGGCGATGGCCAACCTCTGGTTGTTCGGGCCGATCGTCAAGCGGCAGCTCGAGGCCGGCGCCAGCACCAACGCGATGCTGCGCACGACCACCGCGCTGACGATGTTCAATGCCGGCAACAAGGACAACGTGCTGCCGGGCCAGGCCGAGGCCACGGTGAATTTCCGCCTGCTGCCGGGCGATACGCAGGCCGGCGTGCTGGCGCACGTGAAGAAGGCCGCGGGCGACGAGCGTTTCGAGCTCTCGACGCTGCCGGGCGGGTCGGAGCCGTCGCGGGTGACACCCACCGACAGTGCGTCCTACCAGCTGATCAACCGCACCGTGCGCGAGCTCTTTCCCGGCACGGTCGTCGTGCCCGGCCTGATGATCGCCGCCACCGATTCGCGCTACTTCGAAAACGTGGCTGACCACATCTACAAGTTCTCGCCCGTGCGGGCGCGGCCGGAAGACCTGCCGCGCTTCCACGGCACCAACGAGCGCATCTCGCTGGCCAACCTGGCCGAGCTGATCCGCTTCTACCACCGCCTGGTCGAGCAGGCCGCCCGTTAGCCGTCGCCGACCGTCGACGTTTCATGTTCCACAGGATTCACAGGAGCCCCCCATGAGCCAAGCCGTCATCGTCTCCACCGCCCGCACGCCCCTGGCCAAGAGCTGGAAGGGTGCCTTCAACATGACGCACGGCGCCACGCTCGGCGGCTTTGCCGTCAAGGCCGCGGTCGAGCGCGCCGGCATCGACCCCGGCGTGATCGAGGACGTGCTGCTCGGTTGCGCCAACCCCGAAGGTGCGACCGGCTGGAATATCGCGCGCCAGGCGGCGCTGCGTGCCGGGTTGCCGATCTCGGTGAGCGGTGTCACCGTGAACCGCTTCTGCTCGAGCGGGCTGCAGACCATCGCGATGGCCGCTCAGCGCATCATCGCGGGCGAGGGCGATGCCTACGTGGCCGGTGGTGTGGAGAGCATCTCGTGTGTGCAGCAGGAGATGAACACCCACATGTTCGAGGACATGTGGCTCAAGGAGCACAAGCCCGAGATCTACTGGCCCATGTTGCAGACGGCCGAGACGGTGGCCAAGCGATATGGCATCGCCAAGGAGCGCATGGACCGCTACGGCGCCGAGAGCCAGCAGAAGGCTTGCGCCGCCAAGGCCGCTGGCAAGTTCGACGACGAGATCGTGGCCGTCACCGTGACCGCCGGCGTGGCCGATGCGCAGCTCGGCCTGCGCAGCAAGGAAGTCACGGTCAGCGCCGACGAGGGCCTGCGCGAAGGCACGACCTACGAGTCGATCAAGGACATCCGCACGGCGGTGCTCGGTGGCGTGGTGACCGCCGGCAATGCGAGCCAGTTCAGCGACGGCGCCGGTGCGTGCGTGGTGGTTAGCGAGACCTACGCGCAGCAGAAAGGCCTCAAGCCACTCGGCCGATTCCTCGGCTTTGCGGTGGCCGGCTGCGAGCCCGACGAGATGGGGATCGGCCCCGTCTTCGCGGTGCCCAAGGTGCTCAAGCGTCTGGGCCTCAAGGTCGAGGACATCGACCTGTGGGAACTGAACGAGGCCTTCGCGGTGCAGGTGCTGTACTGCGCCGACAAACTCGGCATCCCGATGGACCGACTCAATGTCAACGGGGGCGCGATCGCGGTCGGCCACCCCTACGGCGTGAGCGGGCAGCGCCTGACCGGCCACGCGCTGATCGAAGGCAAGCGGCGCGGCGCGAAGCGTGTCTGCATCACGATGTGCATCGGCGGCGGCATGGGCGCGGCCGGCGTCTTCGAGGTGCTCTGAACCCATGACGGCCGCGCTGCGCACCCCCGACGAGCGCTTCGCCGCGCTGCCCGGCTGGCCCTACGCGCCTCAATACCTCGAGATCGACGGGTTGCGCATGCACGTCGTCGACGAAGGTCCGCGGGACGCGGCGGTCACCGCGTTGTGCCTGCATGGCCAACCCACGTGGAGCTATCTCTATCGCAAGATGATCCCGCTCTTCACTCGCGCCGGGCTGCGTGTCGTGGCGCCGGACCTGTTCGGTTTCGGCCGCTCCGACAAACCCCAGGACGACGGCTGGTACAGCTTCGACCGGCATCGCGCGAGCCTCGTCCAGTTGATCGAGCAGCTCGACCTGCGCAACGTGCTGCTCGTCGTGCAGGACTGGGGCGGCCTGCTCGGCCTGACGTTGCCGGTGACGATGCCCGGACGCCTCACGCGGTTGCTCGTGATGAATACCGGCTTGGGCACCGGCGCCGTGACCGACGGTTTTCTCCAGTGGCGCGCCTACAGCAACAGCCAGCCCGACCTGGCCGTGGGCCGGCTCATCCGCCGCGGCTGCGCCGTCATGAACGATGCCGAGGCAGCCGCCTACGACGCCCCCTTCCCGGACCGCCGCTACAAGGCCGGTGTGCGCGTCTTTCCGAATCTCGTGCCCGATCGCGACGATGCCCCTGGCGCCGCCATCAGCCGCGAGGCAGCGCGTTTCTGGCACGAAGAATGGCAAGGCGACAGCTTCATGGCCATCGGCATGCAGGACCCGGTGCTCGGCCCGCCGGCGATGCGCGCACTGCATGCAACGATCCGCGGCTGCCCGCCGCCGCTCGAGGTGCCCGAGGCCGGGCACTTCGTGCAGGAGTGGGGTGGTCCGGTGGCGCAGGCCGCGCTGCGGCATTTCAAGCTCGGCCCACTGGCATGAGCGAGGCGACCCCGGCGCAATTCCTGGCGATGGGCCAGGAGGTCCTGCAGACCCAACCGTTCAGCCGCCTGCTCGGGGCCGAATTGACGGCACTGGCGCGCGGGCACTGCCAGCTGGAGATCGCGCTGCGGCCCGAGCACCTGCAGCAGCACGGGTTCGCCCACGGCGGCGTGGTCAGCTACCTGGCCGACAACGCCTTGACCTATGCCGGCGGCACCGCGATGGCGGTACCGGTGGTGACGTCGGAATTCAAGATCAACTACGTGCGGCCGGCGGTCGGCGAAAGGCTGATCGCCCGCGCCGATGCGGTGGCCGTGAGCAAGACGCAGGCGGTGTGCCGCTGCGATGTCTTCGTGCTCAAGGATGGGCAAGAAAAGCTGTGCGCCGTCGCGCAGGGCACGATCGCGCGCCTGGGCGGCGAGTGAAGGGCTGCATGACGATGGATCTCGATAGCGTGCGGACGTTTTTCCGCAGCGCGCCCTTCATGGTCGACCTCGGCGTCGAACCGGTGGACGTCGGCGAGGGCCGGCTGACCACGGTGCTCGTGCTCGCGCCGCGCCACCTGCAGCACACGGGCCAGGCACATGCCGGTGTGATGGCGTCGATGGCCGACCATACGATGGGCGCGGCCGCGCAGACGATGGCGGCCAAGGGCGTCTGGGTCGTCACCGCGGAGTTGAAGACGAGCGTGCTGCGGCCCGGCAAGGGCGAGCGCCTCGTGTGCGAAGCACGTGTACTGAAGGCCGGCCGCACCCTGTCGTTCACCGAGGCCGAGGTCTACGCCGAGACGGGCGGTGCGCGCACCCTCGTCGCCAAGACGTCGGCCACGATGGCCCACACGCAATCGAGAGGCTGATCATGACTTTCCGCGCCACGCTCGACTTCCTGCTGAACGACTGGATCGGAATCGAATCGCTGCTCGCGCGCGACCGATTTGCCGATCATTCGCTCGAGACCTTTGCATCGGTGCTCGATACCTGCGAGCGCATCGCGCGCGAGAAATACGCGCCGTTCAACCGGCTGGTCGATACCGAGGAGCCACGTTTCGACGGAGAGCGCGTGATCCTGCCGCAGGCCACGCACGACGCCTGGAAGGCCTATGCCGGCAGCGGCATGCTGTCGGCGGCGCAGGACCATGCCATCGGCGGCATGCAACTGCCGTACACGCTGGAAGCGTCGGCGAACGCCTTCTTCGCCAAGGCCGCGGTGAGCATCGGCACTGGCATGCTGACGACGGGCAATGCCAACCTGCTGATGGTGCACGGCACCGAGGCGCAACAGCAGGTCTTCGCGCTGAACGAGTTTGCCGGCCGCTGGTCGGGCACGATGTGCCTGAGCGAGCCGCAAGCCGGGTCGAGCCTGTCCGACGTGGCCACGCGTGCGTTGCCCGACGGCGAGGACTTCGACGGCGATCCGCTGGGCCCGCGCTACCGGCTGCGCGGCAACAAGATGTGGATCTCGGCCGGCGAGCACGAGCTCACCGAGAACATCATCCACCTGGTGCTGGCCAAGATCCCCGGGCCCGACGGCAAGCTCGTTGCGGGCACACGCGGCATCTCGCTTTTCATCGTGCCGAAGAAAATGGTCGACGCCGAAGGCCGGCTCACCGGCGAGCGCAACGACGTGGCGCTGGCCGGGCTCAACCACAAGTGCGGCTGGCGCGGCACGACGAATACGCTGCTGAACTTCGGCGAGGGCCGGTTCAAACCAGGCGGCGAAGCAGGCGCCATCGGCTATCGCGTCGGCCGCCCGGGCGAGGGGCTTCGCTGCATGTTCCACATGATGAACGAGGCGCGCATCGGCGTCGGCATGGCGGCCACGATGCTGGGCATGGCGGGCTACGAGGCGTCGCTCGACTATGCGCGCCAACGGCCGCAAGGCCGGCCGATCCAGGCGCGCGCGCCCGGCGGCACTGCCGGTGCGGGCGCCGGCAAGGACCCGGCGCAGCCGCAGATTCCCATCATCGAACACGCGGACGTCAAGCGCATGCTGCTGGCGCAGAAGTCGTATGCCGAAGGCGCGCTGGCACTCGAGCTCTATTGCGCCAGGCTCGTCGACGAGCAGCACACCGGCCCGGAGGGGTCGGCCGCGGAGGCCGGGCTGCTGCTCGAGGTGCTGACGCCGATTGCCAAGAGCTGGCCGAGCGAGTGGTGCCTGGAGGCGAATTCGCTCGCGATCCAGGTGCACGGCGGTTATGGCTATACACGCGACTTCCCGGTCGAGCAGTACTGGCGCGACAACCGCCTGAACATGATCCACGAGGGCACGCACGGCATCCAGGCGCTCGACCTGCTCGGCCGCAAGGTCGTGATGAACGGCGGCGCGGGCCTGAAGTTGCTGGCCACGCGCATGAACGCCACGATCGAGCGGGCCGGCCATGCGGACGGCCTGGCCGAACCCGCCAACGCGCTGGCTGCGGCGCTGCAGAAGGTGGGTGCCGCGACCAAGGCCGCGTGGGCCACCGGCGTGCCGGAAGAGGCGCTGGCCAACGCGACGCCGTACCTTCAGGCTTTCGGCCACCTGGTGCTGGCCTGGATCTGGCTCGATGTCGCGCTCGTCGCCGTGCGCAAGGCCACGCCGGTGAACCAGGGCAAGCTGGCGGCGATGCGCTATTTCTTTGCCTACGAGTTGCCCAAGGTCGATGCCTGGCTGGTGGTCGTGAGCCAGCGCGAACCCGTGTGCCGCGACATGCAAGACGACTGGTTCTGAACATCCAAGGAGATCCGACATGAGCACTCCCGTGCTGAAACTCTTCGACCTGACTGGTCAGGTCGCCCTCGTGACCGGCGGTTCGCGGGGCCTGGGCCTGCAGATGGCCGAGGCCCTCGGCGAGGCCGGCGCCAAGATCATGCTGACCTCGCGCAAGGCGTCCGATCTCGAGGAAGCCGCGGCCGACCTGCAGGCCAAGGGCATCGACACCCGGTGGATCGCCGCCGATTCGAGCGACGCGGCGCAGATCCACAAGGTCGTCGACGAGACGATGCAACGCATGGGCCGGATCGACATCCTCGTCAACAACGCCGGCGCCACCTGGGGGGCACCGGCCGAGGACTACCCCGTCGAGGCCTGGGACAAGGTGATGAACCTGAACATCCGCAGCCTGTTCCTGTATGCGCAGGCCGTGGCCAAGGCGAGCATGCTGCCGCGCGGGAGCGGGCGCATCATCAACGTGGCGTCCATCGCCGGCCTCGCCGGCTCGCTGGACATGCAGTTCATCGCGTACGGCACCAGCAAGGGCGCCGTCGTTAATTTCACGCGCTCGCTCGCCGGCGAGTGGGGGCCGAAGGGCATCAACGTCAATGCGGTCGCGCCGGGGTTCTTTCCGAGCCGCATGACCAAGGGTGTGATCGCGGCGCACGGTGCCGACAAACTGGCGGCCGCCGCGCCGCTGCGCCGCCTGGGTGACGACGACGATCTCAAAGGCGCCGTGCTGCTGTTTGCCAGCGCGGCGGGCAAACACATCACGGGCCAGATCCTGCCGGTCGACGGCGGCGTCAGCGCCGTGCACAGCGGTTGAGCGCCATGCAGTTCAAGGTCCACATCCCGTTCGTCGAGATGCTCGGTTTCGAGCTGCATCGTTTCGATGGCGGTCATGCGGAGATGTCGGTGCAGTTGCGCGAGGAACTCACCAACTCCTGGGGTGTCGCCCACGGTGGCCTGACGATGACGTTGCTCGACGTGGTGATGGCCCACGCGGCGCGCAGCCCGGCCGAGCCCGGCGGCGAATCGCAGCCGGGTGTCGTGACGATCGAGATGAAGACCACCTTCATGCGCCCCGGCATGGGCCGTCTGCGCGCGACGGGCACACTGCTGCATCGCACGTCTTCGATGGCGTTCTGCGAAGGCAGCGTATTTTCCGAGGACGGAACGCTCGCCGGCCACGCCACCGGCACCTTCAAGTACATGCGCGGCCTGCCGGTGGGCACCGGCGGCCGGCGCATCCAGAAACTCAGTGCCTCCGATTGAAACTCAAAGGAATCCGAACATGACCATGAACAAGCAGATCGTCCTGGCCTCGCGCCCGACCGCGGAACCCACCGTCGAGAACTTCCGCCTCGTCGAGGCCGCGGTCCCTGCGCTCGAGGACGGCCAGGTGCTCGTGCGCCACCATTTCCTGAGCCTGGACCCCTACATGCGCGGGCGCATGAACGAGGGCAAGAGCTATGCGCAGCCGCAGCCGCTGGATGCCGTGATGATCGGCGGCACGGTCGGCGAGGTCGTCGAGTCGAAGGCGCCGCAGTTCGCTGCCGGCGACAAGGTCGTCGGCATGGGCGGATGGCAGCAGTATTCGGTGGTCGACGCGTCGCAGGCGGGCATGCTGCGCAAGGTCGACACCACGCACGTACCGCTGTCGGCCTACCTCGGCGCGGTCGGCATGCCGGGCGTGACCGCCTGGGTCGGCCTGACGCAGATCATCGCGCCGAAGACGGGCGAGACCGTGGTCGTCAGCGCGGCCAGTGGCGCGGTGGGCGGTGCCGTGGGGCAACTGGCCAAGGCACGCGGCTGCCGCGTGGTCGGGATCGCCGGCGGGCCCGACAAGTGTGCGCAGGTGATTGACGAACTCGGCTTCGACGCCTGCATCGACTACAAGGTGCACAACGACACCAAGGCGATGAGCAAGGCGCTCAAGGAGGCCTGCCCCGATGGCATCGACGGCTACTTCGAAAATGTCGGCGGCATGATCCTGGACGCGATCATGCTGCGCATGAACGCGTTTGGCCGCATCGCCTTCTGCGGCATGATTTCTGGCTACAACGGCCAGCCGATCCCAATGGCGAACCCCGCGTTGATCCTCGTGTCGCGGCTGAAGTTGCAGGGCTTCATCGTCAGCGAGCACATGGAACTGTGGCCCGCGGCGCTGAAGGAGCTGGGCACGATGGTCGCCACCGGCCACCTCAAGTACCGCGAGAGCGTGGCGCAGGGCCTGGAAAGTGCGCCCGAGGCGTTCCTCGGCCTGCTCAAGGGCAAGAACTTCGGCAAGCAGCTGGTCAAGCTGGCCTGACGTCCCACGAGGCAGGCGGGTCCGGTGAACTGGCAGTGGCTGCGCTTCGAGGAGCTTGGGGTGCACGGGCTGTACGACGCGTTGCAGCTGCGCGCCCGCGTGTTCATTCTCGAGCAGGGGCCGTACCTCGATCCGGACGGGCTGGACCAGGCGTCATGGCACCTGCTCGGCCATGACAGCGGAGGTGTGCTGCAGGCCTACCTTCGTGTCGTCGACCCGGGGCTGAAATTCGACGAGCCGTCGATCGGGCGTGTGGTGACCTCGGCCGAGCGGCGCGGCACCGGCCTTGGCCGGCAGCTGATGGAAGAGGGCGTCGCTCGGTGCAACGACGCGTGGCCGGCACATGGCATTCGCATCAGCGCGCAAGTGCACCTCGAGCACTTTTACGGCAGCTTGGGTTTTGTGCGCGTCGGCGCGGACTATCTCGAAGACGGCATTCCCCATGTCGAAATGTGGAGGGGGTCCACGTGAGCTTCGTCACCCACGACGTGGTCAACCAGCCGGAGCCGCTGGTCGACATCAACCTGTTCCGAGCCAACCGTGCGCTGCAGGATGCGCTGCGGTTCAATCTTCCGGCCTTCGACGAGCCGCGCTTTCACGCGCTCGGCGACGAGGTCGGCAGCGCAGCGTTGCAACGGCATGCTCAGCTTGCGAATACCTTCACGCCCGAGCTGCGCAGCCATGATCGCGTCGGGCGGCGCATCGACCAGGTCGAGTTCCACCCCAGCTATCACGCGCTGCTGGAAGCGGCCTGCCGCCACCGTCTGCACGGCACCCCCTGGAGCGAGCGGGCGGGTGGTCACGTCGAGCGTGCGGCGGCCTTCATGCTGTTCACCGAGGCCGAGCCTTCGACGCTGTGCCCGATCTCGATGACCTATGCCGTCGCGCCGGCGCTGCGCGCCAACGCGGCGCTGCATGCGGCCTGGGGCCCGGGCCTCGCGAGTACCCGGTACGACGCGCGCTTTCTGCCCTTCGACCAGAAGACCGGCCTGACGATGGGCATGGGCATGACGGAGAAGCAGGGTGGCTCCGATGTGCGTGCCAACACCACGCGTGCCGAGCCCGATGGCGAGGACGGCTGGGGACGACGCTTCCGCCTCACCGGCCACAAGTGGTTCATGTCGGCGCCGATGTGCGATGCCTTCCTCGTGCTCGCGCAGGGGCCGGGTGGTCTGAGCTGCTACTTCCTGCCGCGCTGGCGGCCCGACGGTTCGGTCAATTCGATCCATATCCAGCGCCTGAAGCACAAGCTCGGCAACCAGGCGAATGCCAGCGCGGAGGTCGAATTCGCCGACGCCAGTGCATGGCTCGTTGGCGACGAGGGCCGTGGTGTACCGCAGATCCTGGCGATGGGCGCGCTCACCCGGCTCGACTGCGCGCTCGGCACCGCCGGGTTGATGCGACAGGCGCTGTCGATCGCACTCCACCACACGGCGCAGCGCAAGGCCTTCGGCAAGACACTCGCCGAGCAGCCGATGATGAAAAACGTGCTCGCCGACCTGGCACTCGAGAGCGAAGCCGCGACGGCACTTGCGTTGCGGCTGGCGCGCACGGTCGATGCCAGCGAACATGGGAACGATCCGCACGAAGCGCTGCTGCGCCGCGCGATCACGCCGGTCGTCAAGTTCTGGATCTGCAAACGCGGCAGCCACTTCGCCGAAGAGGCGATGGAATGTCTCGGCGGCAATGGCTACGTCGAGGAACATGGAGAGGGCATCATGGCGCGCATCTATCGCGAGATGCCCGTCAACTCGATCTGGGAGGGCTCGGGCAACATCATGGCGCTCGACCTGCTGCGCGCGCTGCGCGGCGGCGCGGTGGCCGACGCGCTCGAGCGCGAGTTGGCTCCGGCAAAAGGTGCCAATGCCGCACTCGACCGAACGCTCGGTGCCACGCTGCACGCCGTCGACGGTGGCACCGACGAGGCCCATGCGCGGTCGCTGGCGCGCGATCTGGCGTTGCTGCTGCAGGCCGCGCTGCTGCGCCAGCACTCGACCGACGCGGTGTTCGACGCGTTCTGCGCCTCGCGTTTCCCGAGCGCCCCCGATGTCTTCGGCGCGCTGCCGCCGGGGACCGATTTCGATTCCATCATCCGGCGCGCGATGCCGTGGGAGAGCACATGAGCGACACGTTGATCCTGCACCACTACGCGGGCTCGCCCTTTGCCGAGAAGACGCGGATGGTGCTCGGGTACAAGGGCCTGGCCTGGCAGTCCGTGACGATCCCCACCGTGATGCCGAAGCCCGACCTGACGGCATTGACCGGCGGCTACCGCAAGACACCGGTGCTGCAGATCGACGCGGATATCTATTGCGACACGGCATTGATCGTTCGGGTGCTCGAGCGCCTGCAGCCCGAGCCGACGCTGTTCCCTGCCGACGCGCCGCTGGCGCCGATGCTGGCGCAGTGGGCCGACAGCACGTTGTTCTGGACGGCCGTGCCTTTCTCTCTGCAACCCGCCGGCGCGGCCGCCATCTTTGCCGGCGTACCGGAGGAACAGATGAAAGTCTTCGGCGCCGATCGCGCCACCTTCTCTGCCGGGGCGCCACGGGTGCGCCCGGTCGATGGCGGCGTGCAGCTGTGCGGCTACTTCGCGCAGTTGGAGGCGCAGCTCTCGGACGGCCGCACGCACCTCTTCGGCGACCGGGCGTCGATCGCCGATTTCTCGGTCGCGCATTGCCTTTGGTTCATCCGCCGAGCGGCGCCGCTGGCGGGCATCCTGGAGCCGTATGCGAAGTTGTCGTCCTGGCTCGATCGTGTGCTGGCGATCGGCCACGGCCACAAGACCAAGCTCGACAGCGCCCAGGCCATCGACGTGGCGGCCAGTGCCAAAGGCCATGCGGAAGCGACGGTGAAACCCGGCCTGGGCTACCAGGGCGGCGTGCCGGTCAGCGTGAATGCGTTCGACTACGGCACCGATCCGGTCGCGGGCACGCTGGTCGGCCTGACCGAGGACGAGATCGTCGTCGAGCGGGTCGACGAACGTGCCGGCCTCGTGCACGTGCACTTTCCGCGCATCGGATTCCAGATCAAGCAGGAGAAGACATGACTCGAGTTCAGGGCGGTACCGCCGTCATCACCGGCGCGGCGTCGGGTTTCGGCCTGGAGGCCAGCCGCATCGCGGCGGCACGTGGCATGAAGGTCGTGATGGCCGACGTGCAGCAGGCAGCGCTCGAGCGGGCGGCCGGCGAGATCGAAGGTCTCGGCGCCGATGTGCTGGCGGTGCAGGTCGATGTGTCGAAGGCCGCCGAGGTGGAGGAACTCGGTGCGCAGACGTTGAAACGCTTTGGCGCACCGAGCTTCGTCTTCAACAATGCCGGTGTCGGCGCTGGCGGCTTGATCTGGGAGCACACGCTGAAGGACTGGGAGTGGGTCGTCGGCGTCAACCTGATGGGCGTGGCGCACGGTGTGCGTGTCTTCACGCCGATGATGCTGGCGGCCGCCAAGGCCGACGCCGCGTACCAGGGACACATCGTCAATACCGCCAGCATGGCCGGCATGATCAATGCGCCCAACATGGGGGTCTACAACGTGACCAAGCACGCGGTCGTCTCGCTCAGCGAGACGCTGCACCAGGACCTGTCGCTCGTCACCGATCAGATCCATGCCCATGTGCTGTGTCCGTTCTTCGTGCCCACGGGCATTCACCAGAGCGAACGCAACCGGCCGGCCGACCTGCACGACGCGGCGGCCCAGCGGACGAAGAGCCAGCTGATCGCGCAGGCGATGAGCGACAAGGCGGTGACGAGTGGCAAGGTCAGCGCTGCGCAGGTCGCGCAATGGGTCTACGAGGCGATGGACGATGACCGCTTCTATGTCTTCAGCCACCCGAAGGCGCTGTCGAGCGTGCAGACACGGCTCGAGGACATCATGTCGCTGCGCAACCCGAGCGACCCGTTCGCCGCACGCCCCGAGATCGGCCAGAACCTGCGCGCGGCGCTTCTTGCGGACGAGTCATTGCGCAGTGAAATCTAACTAGAAGTCTCCGTGCCACCCGTTTCGGCCGTTCGGGCACGGGGTCGGAGACGTTGCGCGGGCCGAGGCCGCCGGGCCAGTGCCTCCGCTCATGTCCCCCGGACTGGGCTGCGCCCAGCCCTCCTCCTTTACTTCGCTGCGGCACTCGCCCGCCGTCCTCGGCCAGACACCAGGTGGGCGCGCCAACGTCGAACCGCCCACACGCATCGGATCAGGGTGGCGGGGTGTTCTCTGGAGCGAAGTAAAGGAGGAGGGTCGGCCGCAGGCCGGCCCGGGGGACATGAGCGCAAGAGAGCGCCCCGGCGCCCTGATCCTGCACAAAGCAACAAACGCAAACGCCTGCGACGGGCCGCGAGCCGCGGCTCATGAACGTTCGATCGACTGCAATCGCGTGTGAGACGCCGTCAGCCCCAGACTTCGCGCGCGACTTCGACCACGCGCTCGAGCTTGCGCCATTGGTCGTCCTGCGACAGCGCGTTGCCATGGTGCGTGCTTGAAAAGCCGCACTGCGGCGACAGGCACAACTGGTCCAGCGGAACCGTGCGCGCGGCCTCGTCGATGCGGCGTTTCAGGTCGTCCTTCGATTCGAGATCGCCGAGCTTGGTGGTGACCAGCCCGAGCACGACTTTCTTGCCCGCCGGCAGCTTGCGCAGCGGCTCGAACCCGCCGGCGCGGGCGGAGTCGAACTCCATGAAATAGCCGTCGACGTCGGTCGAGAACATGGCCTCGACCACGGGGTCGTAGCCCCCTTCGGCGACCCAGGCGCTCTTGAAATTGCCGCGGCAGGTGTGGATCGTCACCGTCATGTCTTCGGGGCGCCCGCGCAGCGCGTCGTTGATGACTTGCGCATAGCGTCGCGGCAGGGCCGTCGGGTCATCGCCATTGGCCACGCAATTGGCCTGGATCTTTGGGTCGCACAGGTAGGCAAACGTGATGTCGTCGAGCTGCAGGTAGCGGCAGCCCGCTTCGGCCAGGTGCGCGATCGCCACGCGGTAGGCCGCGGCCACGTCGTCCCAGAAGGCGTCGAGATCGGGGTAGGCCTGGCGCGAGATGGCCGCGCGGCCACCTCGCAGATGCAGCATCGAAGGCGACGGAATCGTCATCTTCGGCACCGCTTGCGCGAGCGATTTCAGGTACGCGAAATGGTCCGCCATGATCGGCCGGCTGCACGCCACCTTGCCGGTGACGGACGCGATCGGCGGCTGTTCGCTCTGGCCGGCGATGTGGAACTTCTCGCCTGCGTTGTCCGTCAGTGTGACGCCGTCGAGCTGGCCGAGAAAATCGAGATGCCACCAGTCGCGGCGGAATTCGCCGTCGGTCACGGCCTGCAGGCCGATCGACTGCTGTCGGGTCACGGCTTCGCGCACCGCCTTGTCTTCGAGTTCGTGCAGTGCTACGGCCGGCATCTCGCCTTGTTTCCATGCGCGGCGGGCCGCGGCCAGCCAGTCCGGACGCAGCAGGCTGCCGACCTGGTCGGCGCGAAAGGGTGGGCGGTTCATGTCTTGTCTCCTCCTGGCGTGGGGCCGCGGGGCAGGATACAACGCCGGCCTCGAGGGGTGCCGGTGCGCCAGCTGCACGCCGACCCGTCCCGCGCCGGCTACCAGCTCACCTCGCGGTCCGGCGTGGAGCCGATGCGGTGGATCGACAGGTCTGCGCCGTCGAACTCCTCTTCACGGCTCAGGCGCAGACCCATCGTCGCCTTCAGTGCGCCGTAGGTGACGCCGCCGGCGATGACGGCCCAGGTGATGCCCATCAGCGTGCCGATCAACTGCGCGCCGAACGCCACACCGCCCGTGCCGCCGAGCGCCTGCATGCCGAAGATGCCGCAGGCGATGCCGCCCCAGGCGCCACACAGGCCGTGCAAGGGCCAGACGCCGAGCACGTCGTCGACTTTCCATCGGTTCTGGGTCAACGTGAACATCGAAACGAAGATCGCGCCGGCGATGCCGCCCACCACGAGTGCGCCGGCCGGGTGCATCACATCGGACCCCGCGCACACGGCCACCAGGCCGGCCAGCGGCCCGTTGTAGGCGAACCCGGGGTCGTTGCGCCCCATCAGCACGGCGACCAGCGTGCCGCCGACCATTGCCATCAGCGAATTGACGGCCACGAGCCCCGAGATCTTGTCGATCGTCTGCGCACTCATCACGTTGAAGCCGAACCAGCCCACCGCCAGCACCCAGGCGCCCAGCGCCAGGAAGGGGATGCTCGACGGCGGGTGTGCACTGATCATGTGTCCACCGGCGTTGTCCTTGCGATAGCGGCCGGTGCGCGCGCCCAGCAGAACCACGGCCACCAGGCCGATCCAGCCGCCGACGGCGTGAACGACGACGCTGCCGGCAAAGTCATGGAACTCGGCGCCGGTCAGGCCCTTGATCCATGCCTGGATGCCGAATTGCTGATTCCAGGTGATGCCTTCGAAGACGGGGTAGAACACGCCCACGAGGACGGCAGTCGCAATCAGCTGCGGACCGAATCGCGCGCGTTCTGCGATGCCGCCCGAGACGATCGCCGGGATCGCCGCTGCGAAGGTGAGCAGGAAGAAGAACTTGACGAGTTCGTAGCCGTTCTTTGCCGCCAGCGCCTCGGCACCCGTGAAGAAGCTGGTGCCATAGGCCACCGTGTAGCCGACGAAAAAGTAGGCGATCGTCGAAACGGCGAAGTCCACCAGGATCTTGACGAGCGCATTGACCTGGTTCTTCTTGCGTACCGTGCCGAGTTCGAGGAAGGCAAAGCCCGCGTGCATGGCCAGCACCATGATGGCACCCAGCAGGATGAACAGGGCGTCCGTGCCCTGTTTGACTTGATCCATGAAATTCGTCTCCTCGTCCTGTGGCCCGGCGCAGGGTCTTCGCGCACCAACCGCGAATGCGGCGGCACCAAGACGCGCAATATATCCGCCCATACTGGTGCGCGAGGTTTTCGCAAGGAGGCGTGAGGGGCTCGAACGACGCACTCGTCGAGTGCATCAGCCCCGGGCACGCAGCAGGTCGAAGATCAGCAGGCGAGTGCCAATGCCTGGACAGGCCGCTGCGTGGCGTCGTCGGTCAGCACGAGGATCACGCGGCCGCGGACCGGCGTGGGGCCAAGGTCCCACCGCAATTCGTGCGTCGCCTGGGCCTTCCAGGGGGCCAGCGGTTCGTAGCGACGCACGACATGGTCGTGGCGCAGCGTTTCGCCGGCGTTTTCGCCGGCGCGCACGTGACTCGCCAGCCCATCTTCGACCAGCGCCCAGTAGCCGGAGAGGATGCCCGTCGACGGGCCCACTGATGCGACGACGGTGTTGCCGTCTCGCTGGAGCGTCAGCGACGGTGCGGACGTGGCGGCGCGCACGGGCGGCAGTTCGGGCCAGCGCCGCCAGTCCGCGCCGTTGACCGTGACCTGGGGCGTGTAGACGTAACGGCTGCCGCTGGAGGCCATCAGTCGGCGCTGCCGCTCGGTGAATACCGCGCTGGCAAACGGATCGCGCCAGCCGAGCTGGTCCCAGTAACTGACGTGGAACGAAAGTGCCACCACGTCGCCGCGGCCCTTGAGCGTGGAAAGCCAGCGGTCCGCGGGCGGGCAGGAACTGCAGCCCTCCGAGGTATAGAGCTCCACCACGAGCGGTGCGGCCGATGAGCGGGCCATGCAGGCGGCCGGCGCGGCGGAAGCTGCTGCTACGGACGTACACAGGATGGCAAGCGCGAGGAGGGGGCGGGCGTGGAGATCCATGCCCGTCATTCGCTGCAGCCGCATCAACGGTTACATCGCCTGGTCACGAGACGACGCCAGAGGGCGCCCCTTCTGTGAGCGGCTCGAGTTAGCGGCTTCGCTGCGCCGCTACAGTGCGGGCCATGACAACGAGCGACAGCAGTACCGGCGACCCGCCCGGCGTGGCCGTGGTGGGTGGCGGCCCGGCCGGCCTGATGGCGGCCGAGGTGCTGGCCGACGCAGGCACGCAAGTCGACCTGTACGACGGCATGCCGTCGGTCGGTCGCAAATTCCTGCTGGCAGGCAAGGGGGGATTGAACCTGACCCACGCCGAGCCGTTCGACGCCTTCGTGCGCCGATACGGGCCAAGATCGCCCGTGCTGGAGCCGATGCTGCGCGAGTTTGGCGCGGAAGCACTGCGGTCGTGGGCGCGCGGACTTGGCGTCGAGACCTTCGTCGGCACTTCGCAGCGCGTATTCCCGGTGGACCTCAAGGCTGCGCCCTTGCTGCGCGCCTGGTTGCACCGGCTGCGCGGCCAGGGTGTTCGCCTGCACATGCGGCACCGCTGGAGCGGCTTCGGCGAGAGCGGTGCACTTCGGTTTGCAACCCCGGCGGGCGAGACTTTTGTCCGACCAAGAGCCACCGTGCTCGCGCTGGGAGGCGGCAGCTGGTCGCGTCTCGGCTCCGACGCCGCATGGGTGCCCTGGCTCCATGAGCAGGGTGTGGACGTCGCGCCCCTGCAGCCGTCGAACTGCGGGTTCGACGTGGGCTGGAGCGACCACCTTGGATCCCGGTATGCCGGTCACCCGCTGAAGAACGTGACGATCACCTTCATCGATGCCGCCGGCCACAGCGTGCGCCAGGCCGGCGAATTCGTCTTGACCCAGAACGGGATCGAAGGCAGCCTCGTCTATGCGGCCTCGGCGGCGTTGCGCGACACGATCGCCCGCGACGGGCAAGCGACGTTTCACCTGGACCTGCTTCCGTCGAGAAGCGTCGACGGCGTGGCCGCCGAACTGGCGCATCCGCGCGGCCCGCGATCGCTGTCGACCCATCTGAAGACCCGCCTTGGACTGCACGGCGTCAAGGCCGGCCTGCTCTACGAGTCGCTGCCACGCGAGGCACTGGCGGACGTGCCGCGGCTGGCGGCGCAGATCAAGGCGCTGCCCATCACGGTGCGTGCGCCGAGGCCCATCGACGAGGCCATCAGCAGCGCCGGCGGCGTGCGTTTCGAAGCCCTGGACGAAGGTTTGATGCTGCGTGCGGTGCCCGGCGTCTTCTGCGCTGGCGAGATGCTCGACTGGGAGGCGCCGACCGGGGGTTACCTCATGACCGCCAGTTTTGCGTCAGGCCGCACGGCCGGCAAAGGCGTGTTGCGCTGGCTCGCGCAGGCGGCCCCGTACACTGCCTCGCTTTGAATTCAGGCCCCCAGGGCCACCGACTTTCTTGGACAAGATCCTTCTACAGATTGCCGTCGAGCTGAAGGCACGGCCGGCGCAGGTGCAGGCCGCCGTCGCGCTGCTCGACGGTGGCGCCACGGTGCCCTTCATCGCGCGCTACCGCAAGGAGGCCACCGACGGTCTCGACGACATCCAGTTGCGTGAGCTCGAGACCCGCCTGGCCTACCTGCGTGAGCTGGAAGAGCGCCGCGCGGCGGTGCTGAAGAGCATCGAGGAGCAGGGCAAGCTCACGCCGGAACTGCGCGCCGCGATCGACGCTGCGCCGACGAAGCAGGAACTCGAGGACCTGTACCTGCCCCACAAGCCGCGCCGCCGCACCAAAGGCATGATCGCGCGCGAAGCAGGGCTCGAGCCTCTGGCGGACAAGCTCTTCGCAGACCCGTCGCGGGTCCCGCTGTCCGAGGCGGCGGCCTATGTCAATGTGGAGGCGGGGTTCGCCGATGCGCCTGCCGTGCTCGACGGCGTGCGCGACCTGCTGTCCGAGCGCTGGGCCGAGGACGCCGTGCTCGTGGGCAAGTTGCGCGAATGGTTGTGGGCCGAGGCGCTGTTCCAGAGCCGGCTCGTCGATGGCAAGGACGGCACGCTGCCCGACGCGGCCAAATTCCGCGACTATTTCGACTACGCCGAACCGATCCGCACGGTGCCGAGCCACCGCGCACTGGCGGTCTTCCGCGGACGCACGCAGGAATGGCTCGACGCCAAACTGGTGCTCGACGAGGAACCCGTGCCCGGCCAGCCGAACCTGGCCGAAGGGCGCATCGCGCGGCACCTCGGCTGGAGCCACGCGCAGCGCCCGGGCGACGACCTGATCCGCAAGACGGTGGGCTGGACGTGGAAGGTCAAGCTGTCGCTGAGCCTGGAGCGCGACCTGTTCGCGCGTCTGCGCGAGGACGCCGAAGCCGTGGCGATCAAGGTCTTCGCAGACAACCTGCGCGACCTGTTGCTGGCCGCGCCCGCCGGCAAGCGGGTCGTGATGGGCCTGGACCCCGGCATCCGCACGGGCGTGAAGGTGGCCGTGGTCAGCGACACCGGCAAGGTGCTCGATACGCACACGGTCTATCCACACGAGCCGCGCTGCGATTGGGAAGGTGCGTTGCATGCACTCGGCCGCCTGGTGGCGACGCACGGTGTCAACCTGATCGCGATCGGCAACGGCACCGCAAGCCGCGAGACCGACAAACTCGCTGCCGACCTGATCAAGCGGGTCCAGCAGCTCGCGCCCGACGTCAAGCTCGACAAGGTGGTGGTCAGCGAGTCCGGTGCGTCGGTCTATTCGGCGAGCGAATTCGCGAGCAAGGAGCTGCCCGACCTCGACGTGAGCCTGCGCGGCGCGGTGAGCATCGCGCGCCGGCTGCAGGACCCATTGGCCGAGCTGGTGAAGATCGACCCCAAGAGCATCGGCGTGGGCCAGTACCAGCACGACGTCAACCAGAGCGGGCTGGCGCGCACGCTCGACGCCGTGGTCGAAGACTGCGTCAACGCCGTCGGCGTCGATCTGAATACCGCATCGGCGCCGCTGCTGGCGCGGGTGTCGGGCCTGTCGCCGGCGGTGGCCTCTAGCATCGTGCGCTGGCGCGACACCCACGGCGCCTTCCGCACCCGCCAGCAACTGCTCGACGTGGCCGGCCTTGGGCCGCGCACGTTCGAGCAGTCGGCGGGTTTCCTGCGGATCCGCGATGGCGACAACCCGCTCGACCTCACGGGCGTGCATCCGGAGACGTATCCGGTGGTCGAAAGGATGATGGCCGCCACCGGCAAGCCCGTCACCGAGCTGATGGGGCGTGCCGACGTGCTGCGCACCTTGAAACCCGAGCTGCTGGCCGACGAGAAGTTCGGCGCGATCACGGTCAAGGACATCCTGGTCGAACTGGAGAAACCAGGCCGCGACCCACGCCCGCATTTCCAGGTGGCGCGGTTCAACGAGGGCGTGTCGGACCTGAAGGACCTGCAACCCGGCATGACGCTCGAAGGCACCGTCAGCAACGTCGCGCAGTTCGGCGCGTTCGTCGACCTGGGTGTGCACCAGGACGGTCTGGTGCACGTGAGCCAGCTGTCGAACAAGTTCGTCAACGATGCCCGCGAGGTCGTCAAGACCGGGCAGGTGGTGAAGGTGCGTGTGCTCGAGGTCGACCTTGCGCGCAAGCGCATTTCGCTGACGATGAAGCTCGACGCGCCGGTGCCGGCCAAGGGTGCCGCGCGTGGGAACGACAACGCTTACCGGCCGGCTGCGCGCGGTGAGCGCGCGCCGTCACATCAGAGCGCACAGACCGGCGCACAGGCCGGCGCGATGGCGGCGGCCTTTGCGAAGCTGAAGGCCAAGGCCTGATGCATCGGCGCGCCGCCGGTGTCGCCGCGCTGCTCGCCGCGGGCGCCGTCGCGACGCCGGTGCTGGCGCAGACGCCGCCCGCGGCGGAGGACCCCGCGCCGCAGCGCATCGAGATCAAGGCCGAGCCGGCCAGCGACACCGAGCTGCGACGGCGCGAGCCGGTGGCCAAGACGATCTACGGCCGTGACGAACTCGACAAGTACGGCGACCTGAGCGTCACCGACGTCCTGAAACGGTTGCCGGGCATCACGTTGCGCGATGGCAGCCCCCGCATGCGCGGCATGGGCGCCGGCTACACACGCATCCTGATCAACGGCGAGCCGGCGCCGCCCGGGTTCTCTCTCGAGAACCTGCCGCCATCGCAGGTCGAACGCATCGAGGTCAGCAAGGGGCCGACGGCCGAATTCAGCACCCAGGCCGTGGCCGGCACGATCAACATCATCCTGCGCGACGTGGCACGCCAGCGGCTGCGCGAGATGCGGCTGGCCCTGGGCTACACGGTGGAGCGCGCCGTGCCTTCGGTGAACGGCCAGATCGCCGACCGTTGGGGCCGCCTGAGCATGGCGCTGCCGATGTCGGCGTACCAATGGAGCGGCGGCAGCGACGTCGTCACGCTGCGAGATACCCGTGACGATGCCGGTGCGCCGCAGGCGCTTCGCTCGGTTGCGCAGCATCGGTGGCGCGGCGGTGGCGTGAATTTCGGCCCCCGCCTGCGCTGGACTGTCGACGACCGATGGTCGATCGAATCGCGCACCTTTGCGCAGCGAAACGAATACCGCAACGCGGGCCGCGCCGCGATCGACGTGCTGCTCGGCAGCGACCCGCGCAGTGTGTCGGACGTGACGTCGGGGGTCGGCCGATGGCAGATGGTCCGCACCGGGCTCGCGGCCACCTGGCGCGGGCCCGCAGGCGACCGGCTCGAAGCGAACGTGGGCGTACAGGCGTCCGGCAACCGGTTCGACAATGTCGGCGCGGGATTCGACCGTGCAGGCGTGCAGTCGGTCGACTCTCTCAGCAGCGGCCGCACCAGCGAGCAGTCCCGCACCACCAGCGGCAAATATTCGCGCCCGCTCTTCGACACGCACCGTGCCACCTTCGGCTGGGACCTCGAATCGCGGCGCCGCACCGAACGACGCCGCGTCGTCGACAACGGCGAAGACAAGCTCGTCGGCGACGACGCGTTGCCATTCCGCGCCGGCGTGGAGCGGCAGGCGCTCTTTGCCCAGGACGAATGGGAGATCGCGCCGCAGTGGGCCACCTATGTGGGCCTGCGCGCCGAGCGCATCGCCACACGAAGCCGCAACGCCGATAGCGAAATTCGCAATACGAGCCAGGTCGTCACACCGCTGTGGCACCTGAACTACCGCCTCGACCCCAAGGCGCGCGACATCGTTCGCGCGAGCCTCACCCGCAGCTACCGCGCGCCGGAGCTGCCTGCGATGATGGCCCGCCCCAATATCAATACCGACTATCCGGCCAACACCACGAACCCCGAGAACGCGCCGGACCGCGTGGGCAATGCATCGTTGCGGCCCGAGTTGTCGACGGGTCTCGACGTGGCGTACGAAAAGTACCTTGCGGGCGGCGGCGTGGTCAGCGTGGGCCTCTTTCACCGCCGCATCGACGGGTTGATCCGCAACGTGCTGTCGCGGGAGAACGTGACCTGGGCCAGCGTGCCGCGCTGGGTATCGCGGCCCGTCAATCTCGATGGCGCGCGCAGCACCGGTATCGAACTGGAGGTCAAGGGGCGCTCCAACGAACTGCTGCCGGCCGGCTGGTGGTCGCCGCAGGGTCTGAGCCTGCGCGGCGCGCTCAGCGCCTATCGCTCGCGCGTGAGCGGCTTGCCCGAGCCCTACAACCGGCTCGAAGGCCAGCAGCCCTGGTCGCTGACGGCCGGCTTCGACCACGCGGTGGCGGGATGGCCGCTGACCTGGGGCGGCAACATCGCCATCTCACCGGCCTATCGCGTCCAGCAGACGATCGAGCAGCAGGTGGCACAGGGGCGGTCCAGATCGTTGGATCTCTATGCCATGTGGACCTTCAATCCGGCGGCCGTGCTGCGGGTGGGTGTCAACAATCTGGACGCGCCCGATGCAATGACCGATACACGCCTCGTCGACAGCGACGGCCTGGTGCAGAACGCGGCCGTGCGCCGCAGCATGCCGGGGTCGGTCAACGCGAGCCTGAGCCTCAAGTTCTGATCGGCCCCTGAAGATGCGCGCCTTGAAAATCCTGGCCGGCCCGCGCGCGCTGGCACATCTGCGTGATCGAGGGCTGCAGCCTGACGACGTGCGCGTCGTGCCGGCCGCCGCTGGCGGACCCAAGGGGTTGATCCTGAATCCGCTGGACCGGTACATCTTTGGCCACTGGCTCACCCGATCGACGCAACGAGTGCACCTGCTGGGCGCATCCATCGGCGCCTGGCGCATGGCGGCAGCGGCAATGCCCGACGCCGATGCGTCGCTCGCGCAGATGGCCGAGGACTACATCACGCAGCGCTACGAACATGCGCCGGGGCGCGCGCCGACCGCAAGCCACGTGAGCCAGACGCTCGCCCGTCTGCTCCACCAGCGGCTCGGTTTGCACGCCTCGGAAGCGTTGGCGCATCCGCAGCGTCGTCTGCACATCTTCGCGAGTCGCGGGCGCCACGTGCTGGCGCGCCAGGGTAGGGCGCGGACGCCGCTGGGCTACGCTGGCGCCTTTCTCGCCAACGCCGCGCGACGCGGTGCGTTGGGTGCATGGATGGAGCGTGTGGTTTTCGGCGATCCGCGGGACGCGCTGCCGCTGCCGCTGTCCGATTTCCGCACCCAACAAGCCGCGTTGACACCTGCCAACCTGTCGGCCGCCGTGCTGGCGAGTTGCTCGATACCCTTCTGGCTCGACGCGGTGCACGACATCCCGGGCGGGCCGAGCGGCGCCTATTGGGACGGCGGCATCACCGACTACCACCTGCACCTGAACTACGCCGCGATGGACCGGGGCCTGGTGCTCTATCCGCATTTCCAGGCGCAGGTGGTCCCGGGTTGGTTCGACAAGGTGTGGAAACGACGCCATCGCTCGACGCCGGCGCTCGATAACGTGGTCTTGCTGGTGCCACATGCCGACTGGACCCGTACGTTGCCCGGCGGCAAGCTGCCCGACCGCGGCGACTTCAAGTCCTACGGCGACGATTTCGAGGGTCGCGTGCGCGCGTGGCGCGTTGCCCTGGCCGAAAGCCAGCGCCTGGCGGACGAATTTGCGGGCCTCGTCGCGACGGGCCGCCCCATCGAGGCCGCGCCACTCGGTTAAACTTGAAGCTTCTGCCATCAGCAAGGACGGGAAAGGCACCATGGTTATGACACCGCGAACTACGCGCTTCGTCACCGAGGTTTAGTCGGCCGCGCAGTCACGCCTGAAGTCACCCCCATCCTCTGACAAAGCGCGGCTCACCCCCGCGCTTTGTTGCTTCTTGGAGAACCCCATGATCACGATCACGTTGCCTGATGGTTCGAAACGCGAATACCCCGCGCCGTTGACGGTGGCCGACGTCGCCGCATCGATCGGCCCCGGGCTGGCCAAATCGGCGCTCGGCGGGCGCATCGACGGCACGCTGGTGGACACGAGCCACACCATCGCCGCGGACGCCAAGGTGGCCATCGTCACGGACAAGGATGCCGATGGGCTGGAACTCATCCGCCATTCGACGGCACACCTGCTCGCCTATGCGGTGAAGGAACTGTTCCCTGAGGCGCAGGTCACGATCGGGCCGGTGATCGACAACGGTTTCTATTACGACTTCTCGTACAAGCGCCCCTTCACGCCCGAGGACCTGATCGCGATCGAGAAGCGCATGGGCGAACTCGTGGCGAAGAACGAGCCGGTCTTGCGCCGGGTGCTGCCGCGTGACGAGGCGGTGGCGTATTTCAAATCGTTGGGGGAGCACTACAAGGCCGAGATCATTGCCGGCATTCCGGCGGGCCAGGAGGTGTCGCTCTACCGCGAAGGCACGTTCGAAGACCTGTGCCGTGGCCCGCACGTGCCGTCCACGGGCAAGCTGCGGCACTTCAAACTGATGAAGGTGGCCGGCGCCTATTGGCGCGGCGACCACCGCAACGAGATGCTCCAGCGCATCTACGGCACGGCCTGGGCGACGAAGGACGACCTGCAGAAGTACCTGACGATGCTCGAGGAGGCGGAGAAGCGCGACCATCGGCGCCTCGGCCGCGAACTCGACCTTTTCCATCTCGACGAACATTCGCCGGGCACGGTCTTCTGGCACCCCAAGGGCTGGACGGTCTGGCAGCAGGTCGAGCAATACATGCGCCGTGTCTATCAGGACAACGGTTACCACGAGGTCAAGGGCCCACAGATTCTGGACAAGGCGCTGTGGGAGAAGACGGGCCATTGGGACAAGTATCGCGACAACATGTTCACGACGGAGAGCGAGAAGCGTGAATACGCGCTCAAGCCGATGAACTGCCCGGGTCACATCCTGATCTTCAAGCAAGGGATCAAGAGCTACCGCGATCTGCCGCTGCGCTACGGCGAATTCGGCAACTGCCACCGCAACGAGCCCACGGGTGGGCTGCACGGCATCATGCGCGTGCGCGGTTTCACGCAGGACGATGGCCACGTCTTCTGCACCGAGGACATGATCCTGCCCGAGTGCGTGGCCTACACGGCACTGCTGCAGAAGGTCTACGCCGATTTCGGCTTCACGGAGATCCTTTACAAAGTGGCCACGCGGCCTGACGCACGCATCGGCTCGGACGAGATCTGGGACAAGGCCGAGCACGCCCTGATGGAAAGCCTGCGCCAATCCGGTGTCGACTTCGTCATCTCGCCCGGCGACGGTGCCTTCTATGGCCCGAAGATCGAGTACACGTTGAAGGACGCACTTGGCCGGCAATGGCAGTGCGGCACGATGCAGGTCGATTTCTCGATGGCCGAACGGCTGGACGCCGAATATGTGGCCGAGGACGGCAGCCGGCGCCACCCCGTGATGCTGCACCGGGCGATCGTCGGCAGCCTCGAGCGCTTCATCGGCATCCTGATCGAGCAGCACGCCGGCGCGCTGCCCGCCTGGCTGGCGCCGTCGCAGGTGGTCATTGCGTCGATCACGGACGGGCAGGCCGATTACGCCGCTGAAGTAGCGAAAACGCTGCAAAAACAAGGAGTTAGGGTGCAGCTCGATTTGCGCAACGAGAAAATTAACTATAAAATCCGGGAGCATTCAATGCAAAAGGTTCCGTACATCCTGGTCGTAGGCGACAAGGAAAAGGCAAACGGGGCCGTTGCGGTGCGCGCCCGGGGCAATCAAGACCTCGGTGTGATGCCCCTCGCAGACTTCTCCCTGAAGCTGGCTGGAGACATCGCCCGAAAGAGCTGATGCGCAGGCGCGCCGTTGTCGTTTTTTGTGTGGCCCGTTGTTGCCTTGGGGCTGCGTAGAGGGGTTTGAACCATCGCTACCTTCATGGACCGTCGCGTTCCCAATGCGGAGCGCAAGCACAGGCTGAACCGCGAGATCATGGCGCCACAGGTGCGCTTGAACGGCGTCGAGAACGAGCCACTGGGCATCGTGCCCATCATGGAAGCCCTGCGAATGGCAGGCGAACTCGATGTCGATCTGGTGGAAATTGCAGCCACGGCGGACCCGCCGGTGTGCCGGTTGATGGACTACGGCAAGTTCAAGTACCAGGAGCAGAAGAAGGCGGCGGAAGCCAAGTCCAAGCAGAAGATCATCGAGATCAAGGAAGTCAAGTTCCGCCCGGGCACCGACGAGGGTGACTACAACATCAAGATGCGCAACCTGCGCCGCTTCATTGCCGATGACGGCGACAAGGGCAAGGTGACGCTGCGCTTCCGGGGGCGCGAGATCACGCACCAGGACATCGGCATGCGGTTGCTGGAGCGGATCCGCGACGAACTGGCCGACGTGGCAGTGGTCGAGCACATGCCCAAGCTGGAAGGGCGCCAGATGATCATGGTGCTGGCGCCGAAGAGGAAATGAGGAATTCGTCCGCCGGGTCTGGTCACCCGACGGGCGCAGAGAAGCCGGCGCATCGTCGATGCAATGGCAAGAAGCTGCTGCAGGCCATCAAGTACCGCTACCAGCCAGCGGTCGCCTGCAGGGGTGCAATAGAAGGAGCAGTCATGCCCAAGATGAAGACCAAGAGCAGCGCGAAGAAGCGTTTTCGCGTCCGTCCGGGTGGCACCGTCAAGCGGGGCCAGGCGTTCAAGCGCCATATCCTGACCAAGAAGACGACGAAGAACAAGCGCCACCTGCGTGGCTCGGCAAACGTGCATGAGACCGACAAGGGCCACATCGCCGCGATGCTGCCCTTCGCTGGCCTCTGATCCACCACCACTGAACAAGGAGCACACACATGCCTCGCGTCAAACGTGGTGTCACCGCGCACGCCCGCCACAAGAAGATCCTGAAGCTCGCCAAGGGTTTCCGCGGCCGTCGCAAGAACGTCTTCCGGATCGCCAAGCAGGCGGTCATGAAGGCCGGGCAATATGCCTACCGTGACCGCCGGACCCGCAAGCGGGTTTTCCGCCAACTGTGGATCGCCCGTATCAACGCGGCTTCGCGTGAACTCGGCGTGACCTACAGCAAGTTCATGGCCGGCCTGAAGAAGGCACAGATCGATATCGACCGCAAGGTTCTGGCCGATCTGGCTGTTCGCGATCCGGCCGCCTTCGGCAGCATCGTTGCCAAGGTGAAGGCCCATCTGAGCTGATCGGCCTGCTCCGGCCTTCGCGGGCCGTTGCGGCACAGCACCTCGAGGCCGTCACCTGGTGGCGGCCTCTTTTTTTTGTCAGAACTGAAAACGGTTTCGATGAACGACCTCGATGCCCTGCTGACCCAGGCAACGGCCGACTTTGCCGCGGCGCCCACGGCAGCTGAACTCGAAAACGCAAAGGCCCGCTTTCTCGGCAAGGCCGGGCGTGTCACCGAGCTGCTCAAGGGACTGGGCAAACTCGGCGTCGACGAAAAGAAGACGCGCGGCGCGGAGATCAACCAACTCAAGGCTCGAATCGAATCGGCGCTGAACGCCCGCCGCGAGGCGTTGGCTGCGGCGGAACTCGAGGCCCAGCTCGAGGCGCAAGCACTCGATGTCACGCTGCCAGGGCGCGCCCGCGGAATGGGCGGACTGCACCCGGTGAGCCGCGCGATCGAGCGCATCGAGGCCATCTTCGGGTCCATGGGCTTCGACGTGGCTGAAGGCCCCGAGATCGAAACGGACTGGATGAGCTTCACCGCACTGAACAATCCGGAAAACCATCCGGCGCGGTCGATGCAGGACACGTTCTATGTCGACATGAAGGACGCCGAAGGCCTTTGGCTCAACCTGCGCCCGCATACCAGCCCGATGCAAGTGCGCTATGCCAAGGCCCACGCGGCCAGGCACGCCGGCGCCGATCCGATGCCCGAGATCCGCGTCATCGCTCCGGGCCGCACCTATCGAGTCGACAGCGATGCCACGCATTCGCCCATGTTTCACCAGTGCGAAGGCCTGTGGATCGGCGAGCACATCAGCTTCAAGGACCTGAAAGTCGTCTTCACTGATTTTCTTCGTCGCTTCTTCGAAGACGATGGGATCGAGACACGTTTCCGCCCGAGCTACTTCCCGTTCACCGAGCCCAGCGCCGAAATCGACATGGCGTTCGGCAGCGGTCCGCTCAAAGGCAAGTGGCTCGAGCTCGCCGGTTCCGGACAGGTGCATCCCAACGTGGTGCGCAACTACGGGCTGGATCCGGAGCGCTACATCGGCTTTGCGTTCGGGATGGGCCCGGACCGCCTGGCGATGCTGCGTTACGGCGTCAGCGACCTTCGGATGTTCTTCGAGAACGACCTTCGATTCCTGTACCAGTTCCGCTGAGCGGCAACGACGCAACGGAGCAAGCAAAGAGCATGCAATTCCCCGAGTCCTGGCTGCGCGAGTTCTGCAACCCGCCGCTGAGCACCCAAGAACTGGCCGACCTGCTGACGATGTCCGGCATGGAGGTCGAAGAACTGCGTCCGGTAGCGCCGCCGTTCGAGCGCATCGTCGTCGGCGAGATCGTCGAGGCCGTGCAGCACCCGAATGCAGACAAGCTGCGCGTGTGCAAGGTGAACGCCGGCGCGCATTCACCCGATGGCCCATTGCAGGTCGTCTGCGGCGCGCCCAATGCGCGCGCCGGTATCCGTGTGCCGCTGGCACTGGTCGGCGCGGAATTGCCGCCCGGCGATGACGGCAAGCCGTCCAAGATCGGCGTTGGCAAACTCCGTGGCGTCGAAAGTTTCGGCATGCTTTGCTCGGCGCGTGAGCTGAAGCTGTCAGACGACCATGGCGGATTGCTTGAGCTTGCGGCCGACGCAGCGGTCGGTGCTGATGTGCGCGCCGTGCTGCAGCTCGACGACACCGTCTTCACACTCAAGCTCACGCCGAACCTGGGCCACGCGCTCAGCGTCTTCGGGATTGCACGCGAGGTGTCGGCCCTCACCGGCACGCCGCTGCAGACACCTGCGATTCCTTCCGTCAAGCCCGTGCACGAGCAGCGCCTGCCGGTCGAGATCCTGGCACCGGACCTGTGCGGCCGCTTCTCGGGCCGTATCGTTCGAGGTGTCGATACGAAGGCCAAAACGCCCGCGTGGATGGTCAATCGTCTCGCGCGCTGCGGTCAGCGCTCGGTGACGGCGCTGGTCGACATCTCGAACTACGTGATGTTCGAGTACGGCAGGCCGTCGCACATATTCGACCTGGACAAGATCCACCAGAAGCTCATCGTGCGATGGGGCGTCAAGGGGGAGCAGCTGACGCTGCTCAACGGCAACACGATCGAGATCGACGAGACCGTCGGCGTGATCGCCGACGCCCAGGCGGTCGAGTCTCTCGCCGGCATCATGGGCGGCGACGCGACGGCGGTCAGCGATGACACGCGGAATATCTACGTCGAAGCCGCATTCTGGTGGCCGCAGGCGGTGGCCGGTCGATCGCGCCGATTCAATTTCACGACCGATGCGGGTCACCGTTTCGAACGAGGCGTCGATCCCGCGTTGACGACGGAGCATATCGACCGGATCACCGCACTTGTCCAGCAGGTTTGCGGCGGCGAGGCCGGCCCGATGGACGACCAGACACTGCGCCTGCCAGATCGCAAGCCGGTGACCTTGCGAGTGGCGCGCGCGTCCAAGGTCCTTGGCATGCCGCTGACGCAGGCTCAGTGTGCCGAAGTCTTTCAACGACTGGGCCTGCCGATGGCGCAGGGTGAGGGCACGATCACGGTGACCCCGCCGAGCTGGCGCTTCGATCTGGCGATCGAGGAGGACTTGATCGAAGAGGTGATCCGGGTCATCGGCCTGCATCAGTTGCCGACCACGCCGCCGCATGCGCCGGTTGCGTCGCGGCCACGACTCGAGGCCCGTGCGTCGGCGCACAGCGTGCGCCACGCGTTGGCTGCGCTGGGATATCAGGAGACGATCAATTTCAGTTTTGTCGAGGAGCGTACCGAGCACGAGCTCGGCGGCAATAACGATCCCATCCGCGTGCTGAACCCGATCGCGTCGCAGCTTGCCGTGATGCGTTCTTCGCTGATCGGGAGCCTGGTCGGCGTCCTCAAAACCAATCTCGCGCGCAGGGCGACCCGCGTGCGCGTCTTCGAGATCGGGCGTGTGTTCCGCCGTGATCCCACGGTTGGCGACTCGCTGTCGACGGTGGCCGGCGTGTACCAACCGGTGCACGTGGCGGGGCTTGTGTTCGGCCCGACGGACGCGCTGCAGTGGGCGGAGCGCGAGCGGGCGGTGGACTTCTTCGACGCCAAGGGTGACGTCGAGTGCCTGCTGGTTCCGCGACAGGCGCAATTTGTTGCGGATACCCATCCGGCCATGCACCCTGGACGCTGTGCGCGCGTCGAGGTCGCCGGCCGGGTGTTGGGTCATGTGGGCGAGCTGCATCCCAAGTGGCGGCAGTCCTATGAGTTGCCCAACGCTCCGATGCTGTTCGAACTCGACCTCGATGCGGTGCTGGACCGGCCGCTTCCCGACTTCACGCCCTTGCCGCGACTGCAGACAGCCTCTCGCGACATTGCCCTGGTCGTGAACGAGCGCGTCACTCACGACGCGCTCATTGCCGCACTGCGCTCGGACCCGGCGGGACTGGTCCGCACCGCGACGCTTTTCGATATCTACAAGTCCACCACGACGGCGTCGGGCATGGCTGCCGACGAGCGCAGCCTGGCCATTCGGCTGGAGTTGCTCGACGACGCCACCACGTTGACCGATGAACGAATCGATGTCGCGGTGGCCGCCGCCATCGAGCGGGCGTTTCGCGCCTGTGGTGCTCGGCTGCGATCGTGAACCGGCAAGGAGTCTTCTGTCCATGACCGAACCGGCTGCCCGTGCACCGCTGATACTGCCGTCATTGGAGACGCCGACGCTGACCAAGGCGGATCTGGCAGAACTGCTTTTCGACCGGCTGGGCCTCAACAAGCGCGAATCCAAGGACATGGTCGAGGCCTTCTTCGATATCGTGCACGCGACTCTTGTCGAAGGTCACGACGTCAAGCTATCGGGCTTCGGCAACTTCAACATCCGGCGCAAGGCGCCGCGGCCAGGGCGCAATCCGCGTACCGGCGAGGCGATACCGATCAAGGCGCGGCACGTAGTGACCTTTCACGCAAGTCACAAACTGAAATCTATCGTGCAAGGCGACACGCCGCCACCGGAGGAGTTCGAGTAGAGTCTTAGCTTTCCCGCTGAAACATATTGATTTCAATGGAGAAAGCGCTCCCTCCCATCCCGCCGAAGAGGTACTTCACTATTGGTGAGGTCAGCGATCTCTGCCGCGTGAAGCCTTATGTGCTGCGATATTGGGAGCAGGAGTTCACTCAACTCAAGCCGATGAAGCGGCGCGGCAATCGGCGCTACTACCAGCACCACGAAGTGCTGCTCATCCGCCGCATACGGGACCTCCTCTACGAACAGGGATTCACGATCAGCGGCGCGCGCAATCGGCTGGCCGACGGAGCCGCCGCGCAGCGTGCAGGCGAACTCGACCGTGACGATCCGCCCGAGGACCCTGTCGACGAGGTTGACGCAGACCTGCTGGACGAAACCGACGGGCTCCAGGTTCGCTCCAGCCCGACGCGGAGCGCGAAGGCGGATGGCGGGGCAGCCTCACCGCAGGAGCATGACGGCCGCCCGATCGATCTGATGTCGTTGCGGGTCGAGCTACAGTCGATCAGAAGGCTGCTCGACAGCTGAGAAGCCGCCGGGCACGCCGCTATAATGCAGGTGTCGTCGGGGTGTAGCGCAGCCTGGTAGCGCACTTGCATGGGGTGCAAGGGGTCGCGAGTTCGAATCCCGCCACCCCGACCAAT
>JAHECD010000017.1 GCA_024641945.1 Rubrivivax sp.
GTGCCGGAGCGTGAAGGCTCCAAGCGTCACTTTATCGGCTGTGTTCGCATTGGCTCGATCCGCCGTGCCGCCGTGCCGCCGTCGCAGCCGCGATTCGTGATCTTCGGCGCGCGTCGTCGGTCGCCCGAGGTCGAGCCTGCCATCGGTGCGCGTGTCCCGGACGTCGCCGCCGGTCGAAGCAGGCCCATGAAAGACCCCGGAGCATGGGGCGCCGTTGCGGTCCGACCGACAATCGTTGTATGCCACGACACCCCGACCGCGTTCTTCGCCTGCAGGGCGCCACCAATTTCCGCGACCTGGGCGGCTACGTCGGCCATGGCGGCCGCCCGTTGCGCTGGCGCGCACTGTTCCGCTCCGACCATCTGGGGGGCCTGACGCCTGAAGACCAGGCGCAGCTGCGGGACATGGGCGTGCGCCGCGCGTTCGACTTCCGCGGCGTGCACGAGCGTGCGGCGCAGCCCTATGACGTGCCCGGTGTCAGCCAGCATGTGCTGCCCATCGAGCCGTCGGTCACTCAGCGCATGGATGCCATGGTCGCCGGAGGGCAGGCGCTGACGGGCGACGCCGTCGCGGCGTTGATGCGAGACCTCTACCGTCGCCTGGTCAACGAGCAGTCACACCGGTTTGCCGAGCTGTTCGAGCACGTGCAGCGGGCCGATGCACCGCTGGTCTTCCATTGCACCGCTGGCAAGGACCGCACGGGCGTGGCGGCGGCGTTGCTGCTGCTCGCGCTGGGGGTGCCGCTGGCGGTGGTCAAACAGGACTACCTGCTGACCAACGAGCACTACCGCCACCCGCCGATGCCGGCGTCGCGCACGCCGCCCGACGTACTGGCCGTGCTGTGGCGGGTGCGCGAGGATTTCCTCGATGCGGCGCTGCAGGCGGTCGAGCAGGACCAGGGCGGTCTCGACCGTTACCTGTCGCAGCGCCTGGGGCTCGGGCCCGCCGCGCGTGACGAGCTCGCAGCCCGATACCTGCAGCCGGCCTGACGCCACGGGCGCAAGGCTGCGGCGTTACGGTCGCCGGGGCATTCAAGGCGCGTCGGTCGCCGCGCCGTAGCGCGCTGTCGCGCGCTCGAGCCGTCGCCGCACGGCTTCGCGCAATTCGGGTGGCCCCGCCACGGTGACCTCGTCGCCCTGGCGCAGCAGGTCCATCACGAGCTCGGTCTCGTCGACATAGGGCAGCTTCAACTCGTACCGCCCGTCGGTCATCCAGCGGCCGCGTTGCTCGGGGTGCCATTCCTCGCGGCTGATCCATTGCGCCGCCTGCGGCTCGAAGTGCAGCACGGCCCACCGGCGTCGGCTGCCGGCATAGATCCCGTAGCCGGCATCCATCTCGGCCTGCACGGTCTTCATGGGGAGTTCGCGCGAGGGCGTGTCCAGCAGCGCCGCCGTCTCGATGGCATCGAGCGCAAAGCGGCGCAGCCCTTCCACCTTGTGACACCACGCGTCGAGGTACCAGGTATTGCGGTGGTGCACGAGCCGCTGCGGCGAGACGGTGCGTTCGCCGACCTCGCCCCGTCCGCGCGTGAGATAGCGCATCTGCAGACGCCTGCGCCTCAGCAGCGCCTCGCCGACCAGCTCGAAGAAGCGCGTGGGCACGGGGCGGCGCGCGGCGCTCAGGATGCGTACCCGCTTCGTCAGCGCTTCGGCACCATCGGTACCTTCGACCGTGCCGAGCATCTGGTGAATGCGCTCGAGAAGCGGCTGCAGGTGGCGGCTGAGCATGCCGTCCGCGTCCAGGCCGCTGAGCAGCTGGTAGGCCATCAGCAGCGAATAGAGCTCGCGCTCGTTGAACCAGAGTCCGGGCAGCTCGTGCTTCTGCTCGCGCGCGGCGCCGGTGGACGCGCCGAAGCGGTATCCATTGGCAAAACGGTCGTATTCGATCGGCGCGCCCAGGCGGCTGCGCAGGTACTCGATGTCGCGCCACAACGTGGCGCGCGACACCTCCAGCGTCTTCTGCAGCTCGGAAAAGCTGGCCTGACCGCGGCTGCGGATCAGCATCTCGATCTGGTACAGGCGCTCGGTTTTTCCCACAAGTCGATATTAATTCATGGTGTCTCATGCTATGAGACTGTCGGCTTCGAGACTGGTGTTGCCGGGGACGTCCCGGTGCCCGTCCCGAGAGAGCACGCCATGTCGCAGATCGCACTTCCCTTCGACCCCGCCACACTTGCCGGCGCCGAGCCGGCCACGCTCGATGCCGTTGGCTTCGAGATCGGCTGGGACTATGCGCACCACCGCCTCACCCCTCCAGCGGACCACCTTCACGGCACCCATCCCGTGCGCCAAGGCTGGGAAGCCGGGCGCGCCGCGTTTGGCCTGCGCGCGCTAAAGCCGTCGCGCCACGTGCGCCAATGGCTCGAGTTGCGCCTCGCGGCGTGGCTGCGTGGCCAGTCCTTCGAGGGCGTGATGCTCACGCCGCGCTTCCTTTCGCAGATCGATACCTCGCATTGCCCGGTCACCCGCGAGCCCTTGACCCACGGCTTGCAGGGTCCCGACGATGCGGTGGCGATGCGGGCCTACGACGGCGCCGGCTGGGCCGCGGGCAATCTGCTGGTCGTCTCACGCCGCGTGTCCGATGCGCGCGGGCATTGCGGCGCGGCTCAGGCCGACGCCGTGGCGCGCCGCATCGCGGCGGGCGAGGTGGCGAGCGTCGGTGGCCTGGACGCGACCCAGTGGCAACGGCTGGCATCGCTGCTGCGCCTGGCGACACCGCTGGCCCACACGCAAGTGGCCGCGCTGCCTCTGCGTGTGCTGCCCCCCAACCGGCTGCGCCTGCTGAATCCCGTGCAGGCACTTCAGGCGCAGCTGACGATGCTGTTCACGGGCGAGGCTTACGCGCGCCGCATGACCGCGCTGGGCGCATTGATGCCCAACAGCGACGCCCGGCGCCAATTCTTCCTGTTCATGAATGCCCTGCTCGCTCGCCGGCTCGCCGTGGGCTGGACGGAAGACCGCGCGCGGGTGCGTCTCGCGTTGGAGGACGCCTGGGCGCATCCGGTGGTGCAGCGGCGCTGGGAACAGCTCGCGCTGCGCCTCACCCGTGCCGATTGCGAGCGCATCGTTCGGCTGGCGGCGCAACGCCAATTGGGGGGTACCTCGTGGCGCTGGCTCGACGACGCGGCGGCCACCGACGGCTGGGCCCTCGCTTCGCGCGGGCAGGCCTGCGCGGAACCATCGGCAGAGTCGCTCGCACCCAATTTCCCGAACGCAGCACCACCCGCCATGCAGATGCGCAACATCCTGCCCACACCCGCAACTGCAGGCGACGGCGATGGCGACCGCGTTGCGACGCGCTGCTGATGGCGCCGTGAAGCGGCGCTAGAAGATCGCGCCGAGCGCCTGCTCCAGTTGCAGGCCGATGGCCGAGAGCGCACCTTTCAGGCCCTCACCGCGCTCTGCCGCAATGGGGGCTTCGTGCGCTGGCGTGCGCCTCAAGGCCTCGAGTTCGCGCGCGAGGCGGTCGCGATCGAGCTGGATCTTCGACAGCAGCGCCGACGCCTCGCTGGCGGCCGGCTCTTCGAGCCTTGCGCGCCTGGCCTTGTCCATCATTTCGTCGATATGCCGAAGTCGCAACTCCGATTCCCGAACGTGTTGCTCGACCAGATCGGCGGTCTTGTTCATCGTGTCCTCCTTCGAACGACGTTGACAGTATTTGAAAGAGTACCGCGTGCCGCGGCCATGCAAATTGCGCCACGACAACGGCGACACCCACGACCTGGTTGCAGTGCAACGGCGTGTCTGCCTTGCCGATGCCTCGGGCCGTACAAGTTCGTCTGACCTGTTGAGGTCTGTCAAGTTCACTTTCCGCGTCGATGTGCAGACTGCGGGTGCCTGGGTCGGCGGGCCAGCGGCCGCATTCCGAATCCATGTAAGGAGGTCTTCTTGAATCGAGACCCAACGCATCCGGCCGCGCGCGCCGCCATCCGGCCGCCCGCTGAGCAGCACGCCCACGCGCCACCTCACCGTCCCGGGCAGGAGCACAGCGTGCCGTGGTTCTGGCCGCTTGCTGCCGCCATCGAGCTCACCGACGCCGGCCTGCGTCGCTTTCAGGACAACCTCAAATTCTTGGTGTTGTCGCAGGAGATCGCCGCGCCGCCTTTGCCCGAATGGGCGACGTCGAACCGTGTCCTGCTCGAGCTCGACACGATGCGGCTGCGCGACTTCTCGCATCCGCGCCGCTCCCCGGCGGCGCTCCCGGTGCTGGTGGACGCCCCTTATGCCGGGCACAGTTCGACGATCGCCGATCACGCCAGTGGTCAGAGCCTGGTCCAGACCCTTCTTGCGAGCGGGCTGGATCGCGTTCTGGTGACCGACTGGAAGGCCGCGACCGCGCAGATGAAGGACTACGACATCGACAAGTACGTGGCCGAAATCAATGTCGCGGTCGACGACCTGGGCGGCCGCGTGCACCTGGTCGGACTGTGTCAAGGCGGATGGATGGGCACGATGTTCGCTGCACGTTTCCCTGACAAGGTGGCGAGTCTGGTGCTCGCTGGCGCGCCGATTGATACCGATGCCGGGCATGGTGCGATCAAGAAAATGGCCCACACGCTGCCGATGGGCTTCTATGAGGAGATGGTGGCTGCCGGCAGCGGCCTGATGCCCGGCCGCGCCATGCTTGCGGGGTGGAAGGACCTGCAGCCCGAGAAGCAGTTTGTGGACAAGTATCTCGACCTGTACGCCCACATCGAGGACGACGGCTACGTCAAGCGAACCGAGTCCTTCGAGCGCTGGTACGAGAACCCGATCGACCTCCCTGGCCGCTACTACCTGCAGGCCATCGACGAGATCTTCAAGCGCAACCGGCTGGCCAAGGGCGACTTCGTCTGTCTCGGGCGCCGGCTCGACCTGAAGCAGATCACCGCGCCCGCCTATTTGCTGGCTGGCGAGTCGGACGAGATCACGACCAGGGAGCAGGTCTTCGGGGCGGCCCCGCTGCTGGGTACGCCGGCTGGCGAGATCGTGCGCAAGGTGGTGCCCGGTGGACACATCGGCCTCTTCATGGGCTGCAACACCCTGGCAGACGCCTGGCCCGCCGTCGCGCAGTGGATCAAGTCCCTGCGGTCGGCGCAAGCATGAGCACGGCCGGTCGTTGCACTTGTGGCGCGCCGCGGGTCGACCCGGCCCCTCAGAGCGAAAAGTCGTAGTCGATCGTCAGCGGCGCGTGGTCGCTGAAGCGTGTCTCCAGGTAGATCGCCGCCGCCTTGGCTTTGGCCGCGATGCCCGGGGTTGCGAGGTGGTAGTCGAGCCGCCAGCCGACGTTGTTGGCACGCGCCTGGCCGCGATTGCTCCACCATGTGTACTGGTCGGGGTGCGGGTTGAGCGTGCGAAAGACGTCGACCAGGCCCCCCGTGCCGAACAGCTTGTCGAGCCAGGCACGCTCTTCCGGCAGAAAGCCCGAGTTCTTGAGGTTGCCCTTCCAGTTCTTCAGGTCGATCTCCTTGTGCGCGATATTGACATCGCCCACGAGGATGAACTCGCGCTCGGCCTTGAGTTTCATCAGGTGCGGATAGACGCGGGCCAGAAACTTGAACTTCATCGCTTGCCGTTCCTCGCCACTGGAGCCACTGGGGAAATAGCAGCTCACGACACTGAACTTGCGCTTCGGCGTGTCGAACCGGGTCTCGACGTAGCGGCCTTCGGCATCGAAAGCCTTGTGCCCGAGGCCTGTGATCACGTCGCTGGGGGCCTTGCGTGAATACAGCCCAACGCCCGAATAACCCTTCTTTTCCGCAAAATGGAAGTGGCCGGCCATCCCGGCCACCCGATCGAAGCGGTCACTTACATCGCCGGCTTGGGCCTTGATCTCCTGCACGCCAATACAATCGGCGCCCGCGGTGTCGGCCCATTCGAGGAAGCCTTTGGCGGCCGCGGAGCGGATGCCATTCAGATTGAGCGTGACCAGTCGAAAAGCCAAAGGATGGACTCCATGAACGCAACCGCCTCCGATGCCCTGGCACAGGACTTCGTGAAGTTTTCCGTCGAGGCGGGCGTGTTGCGCTTCGGGGAATTCAGGACCAAGGCCGGGCGTCTGTCGCCCTACTTCTTCAACGCGGGCTTGTTCGATGACGGCGCCAAGTTGGGCCGCCTTGCCGAATTCTATGCACGCAGGCTGGTGGCTTCGGGGATGCCGTTCGACATGTTGTTCGGCCCGGCCTACAAGGGCATCGCCCTGGCCGCGGCAGTAGCGATCGAGCTTGCGCGGCTGGGCCGCAACGTGCCTTATGCATACAACCGCAAAGAGGCCAAAGATCACGGCGAAGGCGGCACGCTGGTCGGCGCGAAGGTGGCCGGCCGCGTTCTGATCATCGACGACGTGATATCGGCCGGCACCTCGGTGCGTGAATCGATCGCGATGATCCACGGGGCGGGAGCTCAGCCGTGCGGCGTCTCGATCGCGCTCGACCGCCAGGAGAAGGCGACCGAAAACGGGGCGGACGTGGCCTGGTCTGCGGTTCAGTACGTGAGGGACACGCTGGGCCTGCAGGTCGCGGCCATCGCCACGCTGGAGGACCTGTTGCAGTATCTGAAGACGACCGATGATCCTGCATTGCGCGGGCATGCCGCCGCAGTGCAGGCCTACCGCCAGCGCTATGGAGTCTGATCACCGATGCCGGCTCGACTGTTGACCTTGCGACGGGGATCCACCCTGGCCGGTCTGCTGCTGGCTGGCGCGGTCACGGGTGCGTCGGCGCAGAAACCCCCGGCGTCGGCGGCCAGCGGCATCTACAGCTGTGTCGACGACCAGGGCCGGCGGATCACGTCGGACCGGCCGATCGCGGATTGCATCGCCAAGGAGCAGCGCGTTCTCAACAGCGACGGCTCGCTGCGGACCGTGCGGCCGCCGACCATGACGAGTGACGAGCGTGCCGAGGCAGAGGCGCGCGAGCGCCGCGCCGCCGAGGAACGTGCCGCGCGTGCCGACGCGGTGCGTCGTGACCGCAATCTCATGCACCGATACAAGTCCGAAGAGGCGCACCAGACCGCGCGCGAGGCGGCGCTCGATTCGGTGCGTGCCGCGATGCGGATCTCGGAGCTGCGGCTGATGGATCTGGCGCGTGAACGCAAGCCGATGGTGGACGAGCTCGAGTTCTACAAAGGGCGGCCGGTGCCTGCCAAGCTGAAGGCGCAGATCGAAGGCAACGACGCTTCGGTCGAGGCGCTGCACTCGGCCATGGTGAACCAGAAGGCAGAACTCGACCGCATCAACCAACTCTACGATGCCGAACTTGCGCGCCTGAAGAGCCTGTGGGGCGGCGCGCCGGCCGGATCGCTCGGGCCGCTGCCAGCGCCACCACCCGTGCTGCGCCGTCCCTAGGCGAGGCGCTTCTTCAGCAGCTCGCTCGCCTGGGCCGGATTGGCCTTGCCCTTGCTCGCCTTCATGACCTGGCCGACCAGGGCATTGAAGGCCTTGTCCTTGCCGGCGCGGTACTCATCGACCGATCTGGTATTCGCTGCGATCACTTCATCGACGATCGCCTCCAGCGCGCCGGTGTCGTTCATCTGTTTCAGGCCCAGCGTGTCGATGAGTGCGTCCACACGCTCCGGGCCTTGCGCGGCCACCCCACCTGACCACAGTGCATCGAACACCTGGCGTGCCCCATTGTTCGACACGGTGCCCTCGACGATGCGCTGGATGAGGTGGGCCAAGGTGCTTGACTCCACGGGCGCGGAGCCGATGTCGATGCCTTCGGCATTCAGGCGCCGCGCCACCTCGCCCATGAGCCAGTTGGCCGCCAGCTTGGCCGGCGCGCCGGCGTCGCGCATGGCCTCGTAATAGCGGGCGAACTCGATGCTTTGCGTCATCATCGACGCATCGTAGGCAGGCAGGCCGTCGGACTGCTGGAAGCGCGCAGCCATCGCGCCGGGCAGTTCGGGCATCGTTGCGCGCACGCGCTCGACCCAGTCGGGGCCGATCACCAGCGGTGGCAGATCGGGATCCGGGAAATAGCGGTAGTCGTGCGCATCTTCCTTGGTGCGCATCGAGCGGGTCTCGCCCGTGTCGGGGTTGAACAGCACGGTCGCCTGCTCGATCTTCAGGCCATCCTCGATGCGGTCGATCTGCCACTCCACCTCGAAGTCGACCGCTTGCTGTAGAAAACGGAACGAGTTGAGGTTCTTGATCTCGCGCCGAGTGCCGTAAGGCATGCCCGGCTTGCGTACCGAGACATTGGCGTCGCATCGGAAGCTGCCTTCCTGCATGTTGCCGTCGCAGATGCCCAGCCACACGACCAACGCGTGCAGGGCCTTCGCGTACTCGACCGCCTCGGCCGACGAGCGCATGTCAGGTTCGGAGACGATCTCCAGCAACGGGGTGCCGGCACGGTTGAGGTCGATGCCGGTGGCGCCGTGGTAATCCTCGTGCAAGCTTTTGCCGGCGTCTTCCTCGAGATGCGCACGTGTGAGACTGACGGTCCTGGCCGCGCCGTCGAGCTGGAAGGCGACCGAGCCGCCTTGCACGACCGGAATCTCGTACTGGCTGATCTGGTAGCCCTTGGGCAGGTCGGGATAGAAGTAGTTCTTGCGCGCAAAGATCGACAGCGGGGCGATCTTTGCGCCGACGGCCAGGCCGAAGCAGATCGCGCGTTCGACGGCGCCCTGGTTCAGGACCGGCAGCGTGCCTGGCAGAGCGAGGTCTACCGCGCACGCCTGTGTATTGGGCGGCGCACCGAAGCGTGTGCTTGCGCCGCTGAAGATCTTGCTTTGCGTCGAAAGCTGGGCGTGGGTCTCGAGGCCGATGACGACCTCGTATCCGCGCACGAGTCTGGGTGCGGCCATCTCAATAGCCCTTGGGTCCGTGCAGGTGGAAGTCGGTCGCCTGCTGCAGCGCGTGCGCGGCGTGCAGCAGTGTGCCTTCGGCAAAGTAGTTGCCGACCAGTTGCAGGCCGACCGGCATGCCATGCGCCCCGGTACCGGACGGGACACTCATGCCGGGAAGCCCGGCCAGACTCGCGGGCAGCGTGAAGATGTCGGCCAGATACGCCGCCACTGGATCGTTGGCCTGCTCGCCGAGTTTCCAGGCCACGCTGGGCGCCACCGGGCCGGCGATCACGTCGCAGTGCTCGAAGCAGGCCTGAAAGTCGTCGGCAATCATGCGCCGCAACTTCTGCGCCTGCAGGTAATACGCGTCGTAGTACCCGTGGCTCAGCACATAGGTGCCGATCATGATGCGCCGCTTGACCTCGGGGCCGAAGCCTTCTGCGCGGGTCTTCTTGTACATGTCGAGCAGGTCGGTGTACTGCTTGGCACGGTGGCCGAACTTGACGCCGTCGAAGCGTGAAAGGTTCGAACTCGCTTCGGCGGGCGCGATGATGTAGTAGACGGGGATGGACAGCTCGGTGCGGGGCAGGCTTACGTCGACGAGCGTCGCGCCGAGTTTTTCAAGCTCCGCCAGTGCTGCGCGCACCGCGCCGTTCACGTCGGCAGCCAACGCCTCGGGGAAAAATTCACGTGGCAGCCCAATGCGCAGGCCCTGGAGTGGCCGGGAGGCGGAGGATCCCTCGCGCGACTGCAACATCTGGGCATGGAAGTCCTGCGGCGGACGCTGCGCGCTGGTCGCATCGCGTTCATCGAAACCGCTCATCGCCGACAGCAGCAGCGCACAGTCTTCGGCCGAGCGAGCAATTGGCCCCGCCTGATCGAGACTCGACGCAAAGGCGATCATCCCGTAACGAGAGCAGACGCCGTAGGTGGGTTTGATGCCCGTCACGCCGCTGAACGCAGCGGGCTGGCGGATCGAGCCGCCGGTGTCGGTTCCGGTCGCCGCCGGCAGCAGACGCGCCGACACCGCAGCGGCGGAGCCACCAGACGATCCTCCGGGCACCCTGGTGGTATCCCACGGATTGCGCACCGGGCCATAGGCCGAGTTCTCGTTCGCCGAGCCCATGGCGAACTCGTCGCAGTTGAGCTTTCCGAGTGTGACCATGCCGGCGTCGGAGAGGCGCTGCACGACGGTCGCGTCGAACGGACTGTGGTAGTCCGAAAGCATCTTCGAGCCCGCGGTGCTGGGCAATGAGCGCGTGACGAAGATGTCCTTGTGAGCGACCGGCACGCCCGTCAGCGCGCCGGCCTCGCCATTGGCACGTTTCTGGTCCGCGGCACGGGCCTGCGCAATGGCGAGTTCGGGATCGACGGCCAGAAAGGCCCCGAGTTCGGCATGCGCGCCAATGCGCGCGATCAGTGCCTGGGCCAACTCCACCGCAGACACGGCCCCGGCTGCCAGCTGGCGACCGAGAGCCGCGACGCCGTGATGGTGCAGCGCGCCGCTCATTCGATCACCTTCGGCACGAGAAACAGGCCGTCCTCGACCGCGGGGGCGCTGCGCTGGTTGGCTTCTCGTTCGTCGATCTCGGTGACCGCGTCGGTACGTAAGCGCAATGTGACATTTGTCACGGCCGACAGCGGCGTATAGAGGGGCTCGACGCCCGATGTGTCCACCGCGCTCATCCGCTCGACGATGCCGAAGAAGCCGTTCAATTGGGCGAGCATCGACGCCTGTTCGTCGGCTGACAACTCGAGCCGCGCGAGGTGGGCAATGCGCAGCACGTCGTTGGGAGTGAGGGCCATGTCAGGGGACTGAGGGATTGAAATTCATTGCCCGCGGCCACGCCGGCAGAGGTGTCGGGGCGCCTTGCGAACAGGGTAGAAGCGCTGAGGTCTGCGGTATTATCTGCGGTTAGCCCAATAGTCCAGTGCAACGCCTGGATTCGCGGGGTTCGCGGGCCTATCGGCATGTGCGCAAAGCCCCCGACCGAGCCTTCCCAGACATGCAAAGCGGCGGCAGTTTTATTGCTGCGGCCGTCGAACCGACACCCGACTCATGTTCGCATCCCTGCGTCGCTACTTCTCCACCGACCTCGCCATCGACCTGGGCACCGCCAATACGCTGATTTACGTCCGCGGCAAAGGCATCGTGCTCGATGAGCCGTCAGTCGTCTCGATTCGCCACGAGGGTGGCCCCAACGGCAAGAAGACGATCCAGGCGGTCGGCCACGAGGCCAAGGCCATGCTCGGCAAGGTGCCGGGCAATATCGAGGCCATTCGCCCGATGAAGGACGGCGTGATCGCCGACTTCACCGTCACCGAGCAGATGCTCAAGCAGTTCATCAAGATGGTCCACCCGCGATCCATGATGAAGCCGAGTCCGCGAATCATCATCTGCGTGCCGTGCGGCTCGACGCAGGTCGAGCGGCGCGCGATCCGTGAATCGGCGTTGGGCGCCGGTGCGTCCGATGTCTACCTGATCGAGGAACCCATGGCGGCTGCCATCGGTGCCGGGCTGCCGGTGTCGGAAGCCTCGGGCTCGATGGTCGTGGACATCGGCGGCGGTACCACCGAGGTGGGTGTGATCTCGCTTGGCGGCATGGTCTACAAGGGCAGCGTGCGAGTCGGCGGGGACAAGTTCGACGAGGCCATCATCAACTACATCCGCCGCAATTACGGCATGTTGATCGGCGAGCCGACGGCCGAGGCGATCAAGAAGAACATCGGCTCCGCGTTCCCGGGCAGCGAGGTCAAGGAAATGGAGGTCAAGGGCCGCAATCTTTCGGAAGGTGTGCCCCGCAGCTTCACGATCTCGTCGAACGAGATTCTCGAGGCACTCACCGACCCGCTGAACCAGATCGTCTCGAGCGTGAAAAACGCCCTCGAGCAGACACCGCCAGAACTCGGCGCCGACATCGCCGAGCGCGGCATGATGCTGACGGGCGGTGGTGCGTTGCTGCGTGACCTTGACCGCCTGCTGGCCGAGGAAACCGGATTGCCCGTGCTCGTCGCGGAGGACCCATTGACCTGCGTGGTGCGTGGCTGCGGCATGGCACTCGAGCGCATGGAGCGGCTGGGCAGCATCTTCACTTCCGAGTGATGTACCCGGGACGCTGACCCCATGCAACTGGGGACGCTCGACCGCACCCCGCCGCCGTTCTTTCGCCAGGGCCCGTCGGCGCTGACGAAGCTCGTCTTCTTTTCCGCGCTCGCGATCTTCCTGATGGCGGCCGACGCCAGGTTCCGTTTTGTCGAGACGTTGCGTGCAGCCCTTGCCACCGTGCTGCTTCCGGTGGAACAAGCGTTGATCGTGCCGGTGCGGCTTTGGGAAGGCGGCGGTGAGTATTTGCAGGGCCTCCAGGCAGCGCTGACGGCCGAACGTGAGGCCAAGGCCGCGCTCACCCGACAAGCCGAGAAGGCGGTTCGCGCCGACCAGCTTGCGTCCGAAAACCAGCGCCTTCGCGCTCTCCTCGATCTGCGCCCGGCGCTGACCGTGCGCTCGGTGTCTGCAGAAGTGATGTACGAGGCGAGCGATCCGTACTCACGCAAGGTTTTCATCGATCGCGGACAGGCAAGCGGCGTGGTGCGCGGCGCTCCCGTGATCAACGAGGCTGGCGTGCTGGGCCAGGTCACACGCGTGTATCCGCTGAACGCCGAGGTGACGCTTCTCACCGACCGAGACGCCGCGATTCCCGTCTTCAATCCGCGTACCCAACAGCGCAGCGTGGCGTTCGGCGGCGCTGGCGGAGGCTCCAGCCCGGCGATGGAACTGCGCTTCATGGCAGGACACGCGGATGTGCAGCCGGGTGACCTGTTGACGACGAGTGGCATCGACGGCGTCTACCCCCCAGGCATGCCAGTGGCCAAGGTCATCTCGGTCGACCGGCGTGCAGACAGCGGCTTTGCGCGGATCGCGTTGGCGCCTGTCGCGTCGCCCGATGGGGTGCGACACGTGCTGGTGCTGGAGCCACTGACGACACAGCCGCTGGTGCGCGCCGAAGCTGAGTCGGCCGCGACCGCGCCAGCGTCGGCGCCTGCCAGCGCGGCGGCCTCCCGGCCGGCCCGCGCCGCGAGCCGTTGAAGCCAGGAAAGATGCAAGAGTGCGCCCCATGATCATGCCGCGCGGGTCGAATCAGCTGCTGTTGCCGGTAAATCCGTTCTTCATCGGGCTTACTTTGCTCGTCGCGCTCGGCCTGAATATGCTCCCACTGGGGCGTCAGCCTGCGCTGCCCGACCTTCTGGCATTGGTGCTTGTATTCTGGAACGTGCACCAGCCGCGCCGCGTGGGGGTCGGCTTGGCGTTCATGTTTGGTCTGATGATGGACGTGCATGACGGTGCGCGGCTGGGGCAGCATGCGCTGGCCTATTCGCTGCTGAGCTTCGGTGCCATCGCGATGCACCGCCGGCTCCTGTGGTTCGGGCCGATCGAACAGGCGTTGCAGGTTCTGCCGCTTTTTGTCGTCGCGACACTGGTTTCGGTGGCGGCACGCATGGCGGTCGGCGGCATGTTCCCCGGATGGTCGTTTCTGCTGTCCCCGTTGTTCGAGTCCCTGCTCTGGCCCTTGGCTGCGGCACTGCTGCTGGCACCTCAGCGGCGCGCACCGGATCCGGACGAAAATCGGCCGCTCTGATGTTTCCCGATCCCATGCCGGCATCTGAACGATGGAGCTGAAGAACCTCGAAGCGGAGCTGGACCGATTCCGTGGGCGGTTGCTCGCCGCGGCGATGTTCGTGCTCTTCTGCTTTTCCCTTTTGTCGGCGCGGCTGGTCTACCTCCAGGTTTTCCGCCACGATGAGCTGTCCACGCAGGCCGAAGCAAATCGCATCGCGGTCGTGCCCGTTGTCCCCAACCGGGGCCTGATCGTCGACCGCAACGGGATCGTGCTGGCGACGAACTATTCGGCCTATACGCTGGAGGTGTCGCCTCGGCGCGGCGCCGATCTGGACGCGCTGATCGACGAATTGGCGCAGATCGTCGAGATTGCACCGCGCGATCGACGGCGCTTCAAGCGGCTGCAGGAAGAGCTCAAGGGCGCCGACTCGCTGCCGATCCGCACCAAGCTCACCGACGAGGAAGTTGCGCGCTTCACGGCACAACGGTTTCGATTCCCGGGGGTCGAGGTCAAGGCGCGCCTTTTCCGCAGCTACCCGCTTGGCGAGGTAGGCAGCCACATGCTGGGGTATATCGGTCGTGTCAATCAGGCCGAGAAGCAGGGCATGGAGGACTGGTCGGACGAACAGCAGGCCAACTACAAAGGTACCGAGTACATCGGCAAGCTGGGCCTGGAGCAGAGCTACGAAGCCGAGTTGCACGGGACCACGGGCTTCGAGGAGGTGGAGACGAGTGCCGGCGGCCGTGCAGTGCGCCGGCTCGACAGCCACCCTTCCACACCCGGCAACAAGCTCGTGCTGTCGGTGGATATCCGCCTTCAGGCGATGGTCGAAGAGCTCTTCGGCGATCGGCGAGGCGCACTCGTGGCCATCGACCCGCGCAGCGGCGAAGTGCTGGCCTTCGTCAGCATGCCGACTTTCGACCCCAATCTTTTCGTGGACGGCATCGACACCGAGAGCTGGCGCGAACTCAACGAGAGCATCGACAAGCCCTTGTTGAACCGCGCCTTGCGCGGCACCTATCCGCCGGGCTCGACCTTCAAGCCTTTCATGGCGATGGCGGCATTGCGGACCGGCAAGCGCAGCCCGACGATGGTCATCAACGACGGTGGCTCGTTCCAGTTCGGGAACCACACGTTCCGTAGCCACGGCGATCACGGGCTCGGCCCGGTGGACATGGTGAAGTCCATCGTCAAGTCGAGCAATGTGTACTACTACTCGCTTGCCAACGAGATGGGCGTGGACCTGATGCACGATCAGCTCGAACCGTTCGGTCTGGGCGTGAAGACCGGCATCGACCTGGAAAACGAGGTCACAGGCCTGCTGCCGTCGACGGAATGGAAGCGGCGTTACTACAAGAAGCCCGAGCAGCAGAAGTGGTATGCCGGCGAGACGATCTCCCTCGGCATCGGCCAGGGATACAACAACTTCACGGCCCTTCAACTCGCCAGTGCCAGCGCGACGCTTGTCTCGGGCGGGCAGCGGTTTAAGCCCAGGCTGGTACGCGAGATCGAAGATGTGGGCACTCATGCGCGCCGCCTCGTCGCGCATGACGCACTGACGCCGCTGCCGTTGAAACCCGAGCATGTGGATCTCATCCGCCGTGCGTTGTACGGCGTGACACAGGACGGCACGTCGACACGTGTGTTCGTCGGCGCGCCCTATGCCAGCGGCGGCAAGACCGGTACCGCGCAGGCCGTCGGCATCGGCAAGAACGAGAAATACAACGCCGCCAAGCTCGAAGAGCACAAGCGCGACCACTCGCTGTACATCGCGATGGCGCCGATCGACGCGCCGACGGTGGCACTGGCCGTGATCGTCGAAAACGCCGGCTTCGGCTCGGAGGCGGCCGCACCGATCGCGCGCCGGGTCTTCGACTACCTGCTGCTCGGCCTGTACCCGAGCGAGGAAGACATCGCACTCACGCAGATGGGCAAGTCCAGCGCGCCGGTGGGCACCCCACGACGCGCGGTCGACATTCCGCTGGCCGGCCAGACGCTCGGGGCGCCGCAGTGAACGCCGTCTTCGATCGTCCTTCGGCCTGGCAGCGCTTGTCCCCCGTCTTCCGAGGTTTCGACGGGCCGCTCCTGCTGGCCATCGCGGTGGTCGCGGCCATCGGTATGGTCACGATGTATTCGGCCGGCTTCGACCATGGCACGCGTTTCGTCGATCACGGCCGCAACCTTCTCCTGGCAACGGTCGTGCTCTTCATCGCGGCGCAGGTCCCGCCGCAGAAGCTGATGGCGTTGGCAGTGCCGCTTTATGCGGCGGGCATCGCGCTATTGCTGGCGACGGCGGTGTTCGGCCTCACGAAGAAGGGCGCTACGCGCTGGCTCAATGTCGGCGTCGTGATCCAGCCCAGCGAGGTGATGAAGATCGCTGTGCCGCTGATGCTGGCGTGGTGGTTCCAGAAGCGCGAGGGGCAATTGCGCATGGGCGACTTCGTCGTCGCCGGCATCATCCTGTTGCTGCCTGTGGGACTGGTCGTGAAGCAGCCCGATCTGGGAACCGCGATCCTCATCCTCTCGGCCGGGCTTTATGTGATCTTCTTCGCCGGGCTCAGCTGGAAACTGATTCTGCCGGTGATGCTGTTGGGCGCCATCGGCATCGTGGCACTGATCGTCACGGAGCCGACGATCTGCCAGCCAGGGGTCGACTGGCCGTTCCTTCGCGAGTACCAGCGCCACCGCATCTGTACATTGCTCGACCCCACGAAGGACCCGCTGGGCAAGGGGTTTCACATCATCCAGGGCATGATCGCGATCGGGTCCGGCGGTCTCACCGGCAAAGGTTTCATGGCCGGCACGCAGACCCATCTGGAGTTCATTCCGGAACGCACCACCGACTTCATCTTCGCTGCGTTGTCGGAGGAATTCGGACTCGCGGGCGTGGCGGCGCTGCTGATCGGCTATACGTTCCTCATCCTGCGCGGGTTGATGATCGCCGGCGATGCGCCCACGGTCTTTTCCCGTCTGTTGGCCGGTGCGATCACCTTGAGCTTCTTCACCTACGTGTTCGTCAATATGGGCATGGTCAGCGGCATCCTGCCCGTGGTCGGCGTGCCGTTGCCCTTCATCAGCTACGGGGGCACCGCGATGGTGACGCTCGGCCTGGGCCTTGGGATATTGATGTCGGTCGCCAAGAGCCGGCGCCTGATGCAGAGCTGAGACGCGCGGCGGGCCTGCGGTCAGGGCGTTGCGGGGTGCAGATTGAAGCGCACGGTGAACAGCGTTCCTGGCCCGTCGTCCGCCAGGGATGGCCGTTCCTTTGCGTCGGCGATGGATATTTCGGCATCGTGCCGGTTAGCAATCTCCTGAACGATGGCCAGTCCCAGGCCGGTGCCGTCGACACCCGTGCCCAAGGTGCGATAGAAGGCCTGGAAGACGAGCGCACGTTCAGCCGTAGGGATGCCAGGGCCGGAATCCTCGACCTCGAGGACGAGAACCTGGCCGAACGGGTCGGGAGTGACGCGTGCCGTCACCGTGCCGCCGCGCGGCGTGTACTGCAGGGCGTTGTCGACCAGGTTGCGGAGCAACTCGCCGATCAGTATCGGCTGGCCCGAAAGCATGGCGGCTCCACCGGGATCCGCGCCTTCGTAGCCGAGGTCGATTCGTTTGTCCATCGCCTTGGGTACGAAGTCGCGCACGACTTCCTGGGTCAACGCTGCCAGGTCGACGGGCTGCGGCCGCAGCGCGCTTTCCTGGTCCTCTGCACGCGCCATCGCCAACAACTGGTTCACCGAATGCGCGGCGCGCTGACTGGATACGGCGATTTGCTGCAACGCCTCCTTCAGGGCCTGCGGGTCGCGCTGCCCGGCGTCGATTTCGCGCGCAGCCAGCTCGGCCTGCATCCGCAGGCCGGCCAGGGGCGTCTTCAGCTGATGTGCGGCGTCGGCGAGAAAGTGCTTCTGCGCGGCGATCGACTTGTCCAGGCGGCCGAGCAGATCGTTGATGGAGCTGACGAGGGGCGCCACCTCTTCAGGCGCGTCGCGCACGTCGATCGGGCTCAGGTCGCCACTGTCGCGCTTGCGGATTCGCTGCTGCAACTCGTTGAGCGGCCGGATCCCGCGCGCCAGCGCGAGCCAGACGAGCAACACCGCCAATGGCAGGATGATGAACTGCGGAAGGATCACGCCCTTGATGATTTCGGTGGCCAGGCGAGAGCGCTTCTGCAGCGTCTCGGCCTGCTGGACCAGCACGCCATGGCTGTCGGGGTCATTCGGCAGAGGCACCCAGATGAACGCTACGCGAACGCGCTCGTCGCGCATCAGGTCGTCGCGGTATTGGAGCGAGCGGCTGAACGGCAGGTCTTCCGGGACCGGCAGGTCGCGGTCGCCTGCGACGAACTCGCCGCGTGCGCCGAGCACCTGAAAGTAGACTTGATCGACGTCGTCGCTGCGCAGCAGGTTGAGGGTGGCCGGCTCGCTGAGCCTGACCCTTGGCGTTCCACCGGACTTCGCCGGCTTCTCGATGACCACTTGAGTCGCCAGCAGCCCAGCCATCTCACCCAATTCGCGGTCGTACGGCTGGTTCGCAATGTCCTGTGCCACGACACCTGTCAGCGCCAGGCTCATGGGCCACAGCAACAGCAGCGGCGCGAGCATCCAGTCGAGGATCTCTCCGAACAGCGAGCGTTGATCCCCGGCGGTGCTGCTCATGGAAATCGGCGCGGCTTGGCACGCCGAAGGCGCAACTCAGGCAGCGATCTTCTCGAGACAGTAGCCCAGTCCGCGCACCGTGGCGATCCGAACCGGCCCCTGTTCGATCTTCTTTCGCAGGCGGTGGATGTAGACCTCGATCGCATTCGTGCTCACTTCCTCGCCCCATTCGCACAACCGCTCGACCAATTGATCCTTGCTGACGAGCCGGCCGGCACGTTGCAGCAGAACTTCGAGCAGGCTCAGTTCGCGCGCCGACAGCTCGATCATCTGCTCGTCGATGTAGGCCACCCTGCCGGTGGCGTCGAATGTGAGCGGTCCGTGTTTGATCACGGTGGACGCCGTACCCAGGCCGCGCCTCGTCAGGGCGCGCACCCGCGCCTCGAGCTCCTGAAGCGAAAAGGGCTTGGCCATGTAGTCGTCGGCGCCGAGGTCCAGCCCTTTGACACGCTGCTCGACACTGTCCGCCGCTGTCAGGATCAGCACCGGCACGCTCGAGCCGCGTGCGCGCAACTTGCGCAAGACCTCCAGCCCGTGCAGCTTGGGCAGCCCGAGATCGAGAATCAGCAGGTCGAATTCGTGTGACGCCAATGCGGCGTCCGCCTCGGTACCGCTGGCCACCTGGTCGACGGCGTAGCCTCCAGCCCGCAACGAGCGGAGCAACCCATCCGCCAGCACTTGGTCATCCTCGGCGATCAAGATCCGCATCGCTTGTCTCCTTGGCGCCTTGATGACGCTGCTTGTTGCTGACCGGCCCCGGCCTGCTTGATGGATCGATTCTAGGCACCAGCCCGGCCGACCGGAAACCTCCGGTCCTGTACGAAAAAACAACTGTACAAATTACCAGCCATCTGAAATACTGGACACTCAGCAAGGAGACTTGAATGGACGCACCCGTGAAGGCACTGAACACTGAAAAGGCCAAGGCGCTGCAAGCCGCGCTGGCACAGATCGAAAAGCAGTTCGGCAAGGGATCCATCATGCGCCTGGGGGAGGGCGAAGTGGTCGACGACATCCAGGTCGTGTCCACAGGGTCGCTCGGGCTGGACATCGCGCTTGGTGTGGGCGGCTTGCCGCGCGGCCGGGTCGTCGAGATCTACGGCCCGGAATCATCGGGCAAGACAACGCTGACGCTGCAGGTCATCGCCGAGATGCAGAAGATCGCCGGCACCTGCGCCTTCATTGATGCGGAACATGCGCTGGATGCGCAATATGCGCAGAAGCTCGGAGTCAACTTGCAGGAACTGCTGATTTCGCAGCCTGACACGGGTGAGCAGGCGCTTGAGATCGTGGATGCGCTCGTGCGGTCCGGGTCGGTCGACCTGATCGTTGTCGACTCCGTGGCTGCACTCACGCCCAAGGCCGAACTCGAGGGCGAAATGGGCGATTCTCTGCCAGGGTTGCAGGCGCGGTTGATGAGCCAGGCCCTGCGCAAGCTCACCGCGACGATCAAGAAGACCAACACGATGGTCATTTTCATCAACCAGATCCGCATGAAGATCGGCGTGATGTTCGGGAATCCCGAGACCACGACCGGCGGCAATGCGCTCAAGTTCTATGCTTCGGTTCGGCTGGACATCCGGCGAACCGGCAGCATCAAGAAGGGCGACGAAGTCATCGGCAGCGAGACCAAGGTCAAGGTGGTCAAGAACAAGGTGGCGCCACCCTTCAAGACGGCCGAGTTCGACATCCTCTATGGCGAAGGGATCAGCCGCGAGGGCGAGATCATCGACATGGGTGTCGAAGGGCGGGTGCTCGAGAAGAGCGGCGCCTGGTATGCCTACAACGGCGAGAAGATTGGCCAGGGCAAGGACAACGCACGCGAATTCCTGCGCGAAAATCCAGACATTGCCCACGAAATCGAGAACAAGGTGCGCGAGTCCGTTGGCATCCCGGCGCTTCCGGGCGCTTTGGGGGCGACCGAGTAACGCGGCGTCGGGAGCGCGCGGCGTGCAACGCCGACCCTTTCCCAGCCTTCGCGCCAAGGCACTGATGTGGCTTTCGCAGCGCGAGCACTCACGCCGTGAGCTCGGCCAGAAGTTGCATCGGTGGTTGGACGCCGCGAGCCGAGAAGACGTCGGCACACCAGTCTCGAGCGCTGACGACATCGAGCCCTTGCTGAATGCCCTGGTCGAAGCGGGCCACTTGTCCGACGACCGCTTCGTCGAAAGCCGGATTCACGTGCGCGCGGGCCGATTCGGGAATCGGCGAATCGAGATCGAACTGCGCCAGCATGGCGTCGAACTCGACCCCGAGTCACGTGCATCGTTGGCGGCGTCCGAGACCGAGCGGGCGCGGCGCGTCCGCCACGCAAAGTTCGGACGACCCGCTGCCGATCCGGCCGACCGCGCGCGCCAGGCCCGATTCCTTGCGGGGCGCGGGTTTTCGTCAGATGCCATCAAACGCGCACTGACCACCGACACCGGCGACGATTGATCAGCCCGGCGGCGGCCTTTTTGACGCGGCGCAGCATGCTAAAGTCCTTCGCGCTGCGATCACCGCGGCAGGGCCGAATCGACGGCCCGCGTGTCGCCTGCAACCCGGGCCCTCCATGCCAGCCACACCGTTATACGGGCCAAGTCAACGCCGACTAGTCTGGGTTCGCACCGTATGGCCCATTTTTGGCGGATGTCCCCAGTCTGCAGTTGTCGACATCTGTCGCGAAGGCAGTGACCGCGCATGGAGCCTCGCGGGGAGCGACGGTCTCGAAGTTGACGACCAGCCAACGGGTGTTGCGATTTTCCGGCAGCTACCGCCCTTCGGATATGTCTGCCGTCAGCCCGGTGCCAACAAGCCGGGCCACAATTCGTCGGCACATGTGCCCCTACAGCCGCGCTGACGTGCGCACCTTCTGCAACCTCACAGGCTCCCGCGAGAGAACCAGCCCATGAAGATCCATGAATACCAAGGCAAGGAAGTGCTGCGCCAGTTTGGCGTGCCCGTCCCGCGCGGCTACCCCGCGTTCACTGTCCAGGAGGCGACCGAGGCAGCTCAGAAACTGGGCGGAAGTGTCTGGGTCGTCAAAGCACAGATCCACGCAGGCGGCCGCGGCAAGGGCGGCGGGGTCAAGCTCGGTCGGTCCATAGACGAGGTCAAGACGCTGGCCGGACAGATCCTGGGCATGCAGTTGAAGACCCACCAGACTGGCCCGGAAGGCCAGAGGGTTCGCCGACTGCTCATCGAGGAAGGCGCAGACATCAAGAAGGAATACTACGTCGCAGCGCTGACGGACCGCGCCACGCAGAAGGTCGCCGTGATGGCCAGCTCCGAAGGCGGGATGGATATCGAGGAAGTTGCCCATAGCACCCCCGAGAAGATCCTCAAGGTATTTGTCGATCCGTTGACGGGCATGACCGACGAACAGGCGCGCGAACTCGCCGCAGGCATTGGCGTCCCGGATGCCAGCCAAGACCAGGCGATGGACGTCCTTAAAAAGCTCTACACCTGCTACATGCAGACCGATGCCAGTCTGGCGGAAATCAACCCGCTGATCCTGGAGGGCAACGGCAACATCAAGGCACTCGACGCGAAGTTCAATTTCGATTCGAACGCCTTGTACCGCCACCCGGAGATCGTCGCCTATCGCGATCTGGACGAAGAAGATGCGGCGGAGGTGGAGGCCAGCAAGTTCGATCTCAGCTACATCAGCCTCGACGGCAATATCGGATGCCTGGTCAATGGCGCAGGGCTGGCGATGGCCACGATGGACACCATCAAACTCTTTGGTGGCGAGCCGGCCAACTTTCTCGATGTCGGCGGTGGCGCGACGGCCGAAAAGGTCACCGAGGCCTTCAAGATCATGTTGGCGAACAAAAACGTCAAGGGGATCCTGGTCAACATCTTCGGTGGAATCATGCGCTGCGACACGATCGCCGAAGGCGTCATCGCCGCCTGCAAGGCCGTCAACCTGACCGTTCCCCTGGTCGTGCGCATGAAGGGCACGAACGAAGACGTTGGCAAGAAGATGCTCGCCGACTCCGGGCTGCCGATCATCAGCGCCAACACGATGGCCGAGGCTGCGACGAAGATCGTCGCAGCCGTGAAGTAAGTCAAGGACGAATCCCATGAGCATCCTGATCAACAAGGACACCAAGGTCATTACCCAAGGCATCACGGGCAAGACCGGCCAGTTCCACACACGCATGTGTCGTGACTACGCCAACGGCAGGAATTGCTTTGTTGCGGGCGTGAATCCCAAGAAGGCCGGCGAAGACTTCGAAGGCATTCCCATCTTCGCCAGTGTCAAGGACGCACGAGCACAGACCGGCGCCACGGTCAGCGTGATCTACGTGCCACCGGCCGGCGCTGCGGCCGCCATTTGGGAAGCCGTCGAGGCCGATCTCGACCTGGCTGTCTGCATCACTGAAGGCATCCCGATCCGGGACATGCTGGAAGTGCGCAACAAGATGAAGGCAAAGGAAGCCGCAGGGGGCAAGAAGACCCTGCTGCTCGGCCCCAATTGCCCGGGGGTGATCACGCCCGATGAAATCAAGATCGGAATCATGCCAGGGCACATCCATCGCAAGGGACGCATTGGCGTCGTCTCGCGCTCGGGAACGCTGACCTATGAGGCCGTCGCGCAATTGACTGAAATCGGCCTCGGCCAGAGCTCCGCGGTCGGCATCGGGGGCGACCCGATCAATGGCCTGAAGCACATCGATATCATGCAGGCGTTCAGCGACGACCCCGAAACCGATGCCGTCATCATGATTGGCGAAATCGGCGGACCGGACGAAGCCGAAGCAGCCCGTTGGTGCAAGGCGAACATGAAGAAGCCCATCGTCGGCTTCATCGCCGGCGTCACGGCGCCAGCTGGAAAGCGCATGGGCCACGCCGGTGCCCTCATCAGCGGCGGAGCCGACACAGCGGATGCCAAGCTCGCCGTGATGGAGGAATGCGGCTTCAAAGTGACGCGCAATCCTTCGGAAATGGCGAAACTGCTCAAAGCCATGCTCTGATCCCGCACGCATCCGCCATGCAGAACGGCCGCCCTTGGGCGGCCGTTGTCAATGGGCGTCGAACGGAGCGTGCGTAGTAGTACGAACCGGGTTGCAACCGCATTTGCCTACACTGCGTGCAGCAATAGTCGCGCAGCCAGCCTGCCGGTGTCGTCTCACAAACCACAGGAGACCGGAGACCCCATGGAACTTATGTCAGCGGCATTCTGGGCAGCGCTCGGATCGATCATTCTGGCCAACATATTGCTGTCCGGCGACAACGCCGTGGTCATAGCGCTTGCGGCACGATCGCTGCCGCCACATCAACAAAAGAAGGCAATCTTCTGGGGCAGTGCGGCCGCCATCGTGATGCGAATCGTGCTCACGCTGGTTGCGGTGGAAATGCTGAAGTGGCCGTACCTCAAGATCATCGGGGGTCTGCTGCTGCTCTATATCGGCGTCACGCTGCTGCTCGAGGACGAGGGCGAAGACGGTGTTGCTCACGCAGAGGCCGGCGGCATGCTCGCGGCCATCCGGACAATCCTCGTCGCCGACCTGGTGATGAGCCTCGATAACGTGTTGGCAGTCGCTGCCGCGGCCAAAGGGGACACGACCCTCCTCATCCTGGGGCTGGGCATCAGCATCCCGCTCATCATCTTTGGCAGCACGATGCTGCTGAAGGTGATGGAACGCTACCCGATCATCATCACGGCAGGCGCAGCATTGCTCGGGTTTCTGGCAGGAGAAATGATTCTCAGCGATCCTGCCGTCGCACAAAAATTCGGTCCCCAATCTCACGCCGTCGCCAACATGGCGGGCGTCGTCGGCGCCGTCGTCGTGGTGGCTGCTGGTACCTATCTGCGGCGTAGAGCGCGACAAAAGGCCGCCGCGCAGTGATCTGCGAGGTCGAACGGGCTCCCCGTGGGTTGCGGACGACATCGGTAGCTGGTCCAATGGTGGTTCTGAAGGGGAGTAGCTCAGCCTGAAGAGGCGCTTGATTGCGCTTCAATCAGGATCAGCCGGCCGTCATTACGAAGTTCGCTTCCGGTCGTCTGGGCAACGGAGAACCATCTCCGGCCGAGCAAGACCTTCGGTGCATCCCGCCGTTTCGCGGGAGCCCGAAGGTGCGCCAACTCCAATGCACCTCGTGCCCCTGCGTGCGGCGAGCCGGTACCTCCGGGTACGTCTTGTCTGCGCTGGAGCTGCAATGGAACTCTTCTCAATCTCCTGGTTCACGGCCCTCGGGGCCATCATCCTCATCGACCTCGTCCTGGCGGGTGACAACGCGATCGTCATCGCGCTGGCCTCTCGCAATCTGCCTGCCGCGCTACGACGAAAGGCGATCGTGTTCGGCACGATCGGGGCGGTGGTCGTGCGGTCGGTCATGACCGTCGGCGTTGTCTGGTTGCTCAAGATCCCCGGTCTCATGCTCGCGGGCGGCCTCGGATTGGTATGGATCGCCTACAGGCTTGTCGTGCCCGCGGCGACTGACGATGGCCACGGACCTGCCGCGCAAACCTTCTGGGGCGCCATGAAGACGATCATCGTTGCCGACGCATTGATGGGGGTGGACAACGTGCTGGGTGTCGCCGGGGCGGCACACGGGGACTTCGCGCTTGTCGTCGCGGGCCTGCTGATCAGCATTCCGATCGTTGTTTGGGGCAGCAGCATGGTCCTGCGTCTCGTGGATCGATTCCCCGCCGTGATCATGATCGGCGCGGGGGTGCTTGCGTTCACCGCCGCGAAGATGATCGTTTCCGAACCGCTGCTCGATGACCTGTTCGATGCCAGTCAGGTCACCCGGTTGGTGACCTACGTGACCCTCGTGGGTGGCGTGCTGGCCGTGGGTCGCCTCGCCCAGCGGCGACCCGATTCAGGCGGTTCCGCCGCAGCTTGAACCCCAACCTCTCGAAGGAATGACTGTCATGCGAAATATCTCGATCCTCGCGAATGATGCGGTATTGGCCCGGACTGCCATCGAGCGCGTGTACGCAAGCCCGATCCCCTCGCGTCTCGTCGTTGTGGCGTGTCCACCCCGTCTGACCCGGCACGTTGGAAGGTGGCTCGGGCAATCCGGTTGCGCGCAATGGCGACAGGATTGGGCCGAGCAACTCTTTGCCCAACTTCCACTGGTGTGGGCTGGCGCTCCGGGTGGCTCATTGGAGGTATTGGTTGCCTCCCGCCCGTTGGCGGGCGTCTTGCAGGACTTGCGCAGGCGTCTCGGCCCGGAGCTTCAGGCGGTCGACGCTCGGCGTCACCCATGGGGTGCCATGCCCGAGGCATTGACGGCTGCGGCCGAGGCCGACTCTCGGTGGGCCGTTCCAGCCATCGTCGCGTCGGGTGTCGGCATCGCGCTGGCACTCGCAGACTAGCAGACGCGCAACGTCGCGGCCCCGTGCCGCGCGTGCTAACGTTTGCCGCATGCAGCCCAGCGGCAAACGTGGTGGCATGCCCCGCGACGACGACACGCTGGCCGACTACTTGCTCGGGCGCGTCATCGGGCGAGGGGCGAACGGGACGGTTCACTTGGCCTCGCATCGGCGCGACGGGACAACCGTTGCTGTCAAGCTGCTTGCGGTCGACGCCGGCATTTCTGACGACGAGCGTACCGAGATGCGCGAGCGCTTCTTGGCGGAGGCGCGTATCGCCATGCGGCTGCGCCATCCCGACATCGTTGCGGTCCTCGCTGCAGGTGAAACGTCGGGGCGGTTCTGGCAGGCGATGGAGCTTGCGTCGGGATGCTCGCTCGCTCGGTATGTCCAAGCCAGATACCTTCTGCCGCTGCCCGTCGTCCTGGACATCGGCGCGCGGCTTGCCGCCGCACTCGACTACGTGCACTCGATGGGCGTCGTTCATCGGGACATCAAGCCGTCCAACGTGCTGGTCGATATCACTGGCGGGTTCGTGAAGCTCACGGACTTCGGTACGGCCAGGGTGCTCGACAACAGCCGGACCCGAACCGGCGTGATGCTCGGTACGCCAGCCTACATGCCACCGGAGCAACTGGCAGGCTCGCCGGCTGTCGCCGCGGGCGACATCTATTCGCTTGGCGTCCTGGTATTCGAGCTGTTGACCGCAAGGCGCCCGCATCACGCCAGCTCGATGGGCGATTTCCTGAGGCGCGTGGCGTCAGAGCAGGCGCCCGACATTCGGCTGTACCTGCCGGACGCGCCCGCTCAACTTGCCGAAACGCTGGCGCAGGCCCTTTCGACGGATCCCGCGAAGCGTCAAAGCAGCGCAGCGATATTCTCGGACAGCTTGTCCCGTGCGCGACTGCACGCCTCTTGAGTCTGGTTGGACATCCTGCGCCGAGAACGTGCCTCCCGGCCGTTGTTCCAAGGCACAATCCCGCATTTTCTGCGGATCCTCCCGCACGAATTCGCGCTTCAAGTCTTCCGCCGTGCCAATGACCTACGAGTTCTCCTCGGCCATCGATGCCGGCCGCGCACGCAGCAACAACGAGGACTCGGTCGTCGTGGATACGAGTTGCGATCTGGTCGTGCTGGCCGACGGCATGGGCGGGTACAACGCTGGCGAGGTTGCCAGTGGCATGTTGACCTCGTTCATCGTCACCGAGCTGGGCCGCTGGCTCCGCGAAGCGGGCCCACAGGCCGGTGACGGCGATGTGCGGCGCGCCATGGACATCTGCGTGGACAACGCAAATCGCGCGATCTTCAATGCAGCCAATTCAAACCCTCAGTACGCGGGAATGGGCACGACGCTCGTGATGGGCGCTTTCCGCGCAGGGCAATTGCTGGTCGGGCATGTCGGTGACTCGCGCGCCTACCGCTGGCGCGCAGGCCGATTGCAGCAGATCACCCGCGACCACTCCTTGCTTCAGGAGCAGATCGATGCGGGTCTTATCACTCCGGAGCAGGCCGCGTTCTCGGCGAACAAGAATCTGGTGACGCGCGCCGTCGGCGTTGAAGATACCGTGTTGCTCGAAACCCACGTCCACGACGTGCAACCCGGCGACCTGTACCTGCTTTGCTCGGATGGCTTGTCCGACATGCTGCACGACAACACGATTGCACAGATCCTGGCGGCGGCGACAGGCACTCTCGAAGAAGCGTGCCGAACCCTCGTTGACGCTGCCAACGATGCGGGTGGAAGAGATAATATTTCGGTGATACTCGTCCGGTCACATGGCGCAGGGCTCCCTGCCGGCCGATCATGGTGGCCGTTCAGGCGCTGATGGACACGAAAGAGCGCCGACTCATTCGGCACTCGAACAATGAAGAGGTCTGAAGGCATGAGCAAGCTGGTGGTTTCGCTCGACGGGGTCGTCATCAAGGAAGTCCAGATCACCAAGGACAAGACGACACTCGGCCGCCGCCCCTATAACGACATCGTGATCGACAACTTGGCCGTCAGCGGCGAGCATGCGGTGCTGCAGATGGTCGGCAACGACGTCTTCATCGAAGACCTGAACAGCACGAACGGCACCTATATCAATGGCAAGGCCGTCAAGAAGCAACTGCTTGCGCACAACGACACCGTCGAGATCGGCAAGTACAAGATCAAGTACTTGGCGGACGAAGGCGTCGACTATGAAAAGACCATGATCATGCGGCCGGGCTCTGCGCAAGCGTCCGCGGATGCCGGTGCCTCGGCATTCGGTGGCCTTGGCGGCCCGACCACGACCCCGGTTACCCCCGCGTCGATCCGCGTCTTGAACGGCGCGGCCTCTGGGCGCGAAGTCCCGCTGACCAAAGTGGTCACGACCGTAGGCAAGCCAGGCGTCCAGGTGGCGTCGATCACCAAACGCCCGGGCGGATACGTTTTTGCGCATGTGGAGGGGCCGGCGCGTCCCAGTGTGAATGGTGTTCCGCTGGCGGCGGATTCCGTGCCGTTGCGCAATGGAGATGTGATCGAACTTGCAGGCACGCAAATGCAGTTCGTCAACATGTGACGAATGTCATGGCCGCCCAGGCGGCTGTGAGCGACGGCGCCGCGCGGCAGGGTTGAATGCGCAATCGGTGCTAGGCAAGCAAGTGGCTGGCAGGCACCATCTTCGTATGGTCTCCGTGGCCCTCGCGCTCGACTCCGTTGCCGTTCAAGCCCATCCCCATGACTCTGCGTGTACTCGGTTGTTCCGGCTCTATCGCCGCGGGCAGCCGCACAACTTCGTTTCTGCTGGACCATGACGTCCTGATCGATGCCGGTACGGGAGTAGGCGACCTCACGCTCGAAGAACTGGCCCGCGTCGACCACATCTTCATCACACATTCGCACCTGGATCATGTCCTGTCGATCGGTTTGCTGGCCGACAGCGTGATGCGCATGCGACGGGCCATGAATCGAGGGCCGATACAGGTCCATGCGCTGGCCCCAACGCTGGCGGCGCTGAAAACGCACATGTTCAACGGCGTCATCTGGCCCGACTTCACGGCGCTTCCCGACCCGGCACGACCTACGCTGCAGTTTTCGCCCTTCGAGGTGGGCGACCGGCTCGTCCTGGGGGACCGCTGCATCGAAGTCCTGCCCGCGGTGCATACGGTGCCCGCCGTGGGCTTCGCCGTCTGGGCGTCGGCCGACGCGACCGGCCCTGCCTGGATCTTTACCGGGGACACAGCGCCGAATGTGTCGCTCTGGGAGCGTCTCGCGGCACTCGAGATCGGCAGCCTCGTCATCGAAACCGCTTTCCGTGACAACGAAGTCGATCTGGCCCGGCGCAGCGCTCACCTCAGCCCCCGGCTGCTGCGCGCAGAGCTCGAACAGTTGCCGGGCTCGGTGGACGTATTCATCACCCATATCAAGCCAGGCGAGGTGGAGGCGGTGATGGCAGAAGTGCGGCTCCAGGGCCTGAGGCACCGCATTCATGCCTTGAGTGCGGGGCAGACCATGTCGGTCGCCGCGGGCGGCAAGTGACGCAAATTGTCAGAAGCCGACATGCCAAGTGACCAAGCATGTCGCAAGGCGTGACGAATACCCCGTAAACGCCAGCCAATTCTCATGCTTCGAGGCTGGCACGCAGGGTGCAACTGGCAAGACAGCGATTCCCGCCCAACCCCCTGAAGGAGTTTTTCCATGAAGCGAGTACAACAAGGCTTTACCCTGATCGAACTGATGATCGTCGTGGCGATCATCGGCATCCTGGCCGCTGTCGCGCTGCCGGCGTACAAGGACTACACGCTGAAGGCGAAGGTCTCTGAAGTCGTCCTGGCTGCCAGCCAGTGCCGCACGACGATCGCCGAGGTCTACCAAACCGCCACGACCGCTCCGGCTGCTGGCGCATGGGGCTGCGAAGGCGGCACGACGAAATACGTGTCTAGCGTGACCACTGACGGCAATGGCGTCATTACCGTGACCGCGCAGAACACGGGCGAAGCGACCATCGATGCCAAGACCATCACGCTGACTCCGTACATCGCCGGTGTCGCAGCCGCTGCTGCCACCGACATGGGCAAGCAAGTGTCGGAGTTCAAGTGCCAGCCGGGCACGATGGCGCCGAAGTACCTGCCGGGTTCTTGCCGCTAATCAGCTTCGGCTGATGACATCGGGGCGCCTTTTGGCGCCCCTTTTTCATTGGGCAAGCTGTTCGGCAGCAGGTGGGTCGGCCTGCTAGGATTTCCGTCCATCCATGCGCCCAGACTCCAATCGCCGCTATCTGAGTTGGGCCCTGCTGGCGGCCGCATGCCTGCCGTCGCTTCTCGCTTACAACGTCTCGCCGTCGCCCACTTTCCTGAATCAGGCGCTGGCGTTTGCGGCGTGGGGGCTTGTCGTCTGGGTCGAGGCCATGTACGCCGACACGACAGCTTCGCGCTTGCGCGATCTTGTCGGTGGAACCTGGCCCGTCCTGCTGGTGCTGGGTATCGTCCTGGTGCTTGCACTCGGATCTTCCGTCTGGGGCGCGCTGCCCCCGTCGTTGTCATTGTCCGCAGCGGGCACTTTGTTGGCGGCGGTTGTCGTGCTGTTGTCGGGTGCGTCTGTCGCGCGCACCGGCGGCCCGGTTGCCCACACGATATTTGCAGCGTTCTGCATGGCCTGGGTCATCGCGGGCGCGCTCAACGCCGGCATCGGGTTGATTCAGGTCTTCCTGCCGTCATGGTGCGACGGGGACTGGATTGCGCGCTCGGCGATCCCTGGCCGTGCGGTCGGCAACCTGCGCCAGCCAAATCACCTTAGCAGCCTGCTCCTTTGGTCATGCATCTGCGTGGTTGGCGGCTGGGAGGTCAGGCGACTTGCTCGCGGGCCAGCGCTGGCACTGATGACGCTGTTGGTGTTTGCCATCGTGCTGACCGCGTCCCGCACGGGGGTGATAGGCGTCTTTCTGATGGCGCTGTGGGGTCTGATAGATCGAAGATTGGCCGCCTTCACGCGTCGCCTGCTCGTGGCGGCACCGGTCATGTACCTGGCCGGATGGCTAATCATGGCGGCGTGGTCGATGGCAACGCATTCGGTCTTCGGAGGTCAGCAGCGCTTGTCGGAAGGTGACCTGTCGTCTTCGCGATTTGCCATCTGGAGCGATTCATTGCGACTCATCCGCGATCAGCCCTGGGGTGGAGTCGGCTTTGGCGAGTTCAACTTTGCGTGGTCGCTTTCGGTCTTGCCCACCCGCCCATCGGCCTTTTTCGACCACTCACACAATCTGCTGCTGGAGTTTGCGGTCGAGTTTGGCCTGCCCATCGCCGGTCTGCTTGGCTTGCTGCTTGCGGGCGCACTTTGGAAGTCCTTGCGCCGGTCGCTTGACTGCGTAGGCGACGACTCCGCGGCTGCGCGTTGCGCCGTCGCTATGCTGGTGCTGATCGGCGTGCACAGCCAACTCGAATATCCGCTGTGGTACAGCTATTTCCTGTTGCCTACGGCTTGGCTATTCGGCTTTGCGCTTTGCAGTGGAAGCGGCTCGCCGCGCTCGCGTGTACCCCAGGACAAGTCTGCGCGATGGCTGTCGCACTTCGCGGGGGCCATCCTCGTTGCGAGCATCCTGGCGGTCGCTGATTACGCGCGCGTGGTTTCGATCTTCTCGTCGAATTCCGAAGGCCAGTCACTGCAGGCGCGCATCGCGAATGGGCAGCGAAGCGTACTGTTCGCGCACCATGCAGACTATGCAGCTGCCACGGTCGCTGAGGATCCGGCCCGTGAGGCGGTTGCGTTTTCGGTTGCAGCGCACTACCTGCTCGACACCCGTCTCATGACCGCTTGGGCGCTGTCGTTTGCCGAGCGCGGTGATCTCGGCAGAGCGGGGTATCTCGCTCAACGGCTAAGGGAATTCAGGAACCCGCAGTCGTCGGAGTTTTTTGCTCCATGCGTTGCGGGAGAAATGCAGCCGCCAGACAGAGTGCCCTTCCAGTGCGCCGAACGGCGCGACAGCCTCGGCTGGCGGGACTTCGAGAGCCCCTAGCCGCCAGGACGCACCCAGTTCCCCGACTTCCCCCCACTCTTTTCCAGCACCTGGATGCCACTCATGACCATGCCCCTGTCGACCGCCTTGCACATGTCGTAAATCGTCAGAAGGGCGACGTGGACGGACGTCAACGCCTCCATTTCGACGCCGGTTTGTCCCATGCTTTCGACTTGCGCGGTACAACGGACCAGCGACTGGGTGGTATCCAGCTCAAATTCGATGGCGACGCGCGTGAGTGCCAAGGGGTGACAAAGAGGAATGAGCTCGGACGCCCGCTTTGCACCTTGGATCCCCGCCACACGCGCGATGCCGATGACGTCACCCTTCTTCGCATTGCCTGATTGGATCAGCGCGAAAGTGTCGCGTTGCATGCTGATCGTGCCCGTGGCGCGCGCGATTCGGTGGGTGACGGCCTTTGCTGAGACGTCGACCATGTGTGCCTGACCGGCGGCGTCGAAGTGTGTGAGCTGAGAAGGCTTTGGCATTGGGCGGAAACGCAACAGCAACTTGACGATGTCATGATATCGGCATCCGCCGACCACACGTTCGCGGGTCCGCAAAATGCTCCGCTCCACATTCACCGGAACGCGACGTAGGTCGGCGCTCCCAAGGCGACGGTTGTTCGTCGCCCTTCTGTGCGCCTCAGCGATTGCCTTCGCTCCAGTTACGTCAAGTGCGCAGGTGAGGTTGCCATCAATGGGTGACGCCGCTTCGGACGATCTCTCGGTCGGAGCGGAGCGGCGATACGGTGAGCAAATCATGCAGGAGGTCCGCAGGGACCCGGCTTATCTGGACGATCCGATCCTGTTGGAGTATTTGAATTCGCTGTGGCAGCCTCTGGTCGCAACCGCGAGTCGACGCGGAGACGTGGATCTGGATGCGGTGTCCAAATTTCATTGGGAGGTGTTCCTTGTCCAGGACCGCAGCGTCAATGCATTCGCGCTGCCTGGCGGATTCGTGGGAGTTCACCTCGGGCTGATCGCAATGACCTCCTCTCGCGACGAGTTGGCGTCGGTTCTGGCGCACGAACTGTCCCATGTCACTCAACGTCACATTGCCCGAAGCATTGCGAGTGCAAGCCGCCAGACCACCATTGGAATGGTGGCCATGATTCTGGGGATGATCGCGGCGTCACGCAGCGGCAATGCGGATATGGCCAGCGCGGCGGTCGCGGGCAGCCAGGCCGCAATGATCCAGGGCCAGCTCAACTTTTCCCGCGATATGGAGCGGGAAGCGGATCGTATTGGATACGGCGTGTACAGGGATTCGGGGTTCGACCCAGCGGGAATGGGATCCATGTTCGACAAGCTCGATCGCGCGAATCGCCTGAACGATGCAGGCGGATTTCCCTACCTCCGAAGCCATCCATTGACCGTTGATCGATTGGCTGAAGCGCGCGCGCGGGTTCCCTTCGCCTCGGCACAGGACGCTGCAGGCGATGTGGTGCATGCCATGATGCAGGCGCGGGCGAAGGTCCTGATGGATCAAGGCGTCAGCGAATTGCATCGAAACCTCGCGTCGTCAGGGCCGGGCGGAGATACCGCGCGCAATGCCGGGGCTGTCTATGCCGCGGTGATGAGTGCGGCGCTTTTGAAGGATTTGCGACGTACTCGAATGTTGCTGGACGAATTGACGGGGCTGTTTGGTCCGGATGCATCCAATGACACGATCAGGCAGGTTTCGATGCTGCGGGCGGACTCGATGCTCGAGTTCGGCGACACTGCAGCAGCCAAGTCGGTTCTATTCGCACAAGCGGCTGAAGTGTCTCGTCCAGCGTTGATACTTTCTGCGCGCGCGGCCCTCGCAGACCACGATCAGTCTGTGGCTGAAACCGGTACCGACGCAGTGCCTCTGCGCCAGGTGGAGCAGCGGCTTTACGCATGGGTCGCGCAACACCGCTGGGATGCAGCTACGTGGGCGCTGATTGCACAGGCGGAGGATCGGCTCGGGAATCGCTTGCGGTCGATACGGGCACAGGCCGAAGTCAGAGCGGCATCCGGAGATGTCAACGCCGCGATTGATCGGTTGCGCACTGCACAGCGTCAGTCGCGTCGCGCAGGCGGCGCGGATCTCGTCGACGCTTCAGTGATTGATGCGCGCCTGAAAGAACTTCAGGAGATGCAGCGCGAGGCTTTGAATCCGCCGAAGAATCATCGCGACCCCGGTCTGCGAGACTGACAGTTGTCGTTGCGTCGTTTTTCGATGGTGCGCTATGTCCACAGGAAGCAACTTTATTTGCTCGAGACTGCTGCAGACCTTCCCAGCGGTTGCGCGTCGCATTACCATCTGCGCCGTCGTCCAGACGGCGGCACTCCCCAAAACCGAAAGTGCCCAACGAAACCCGGAGAATACGGAATGGCAACTGCTAAGAAGGTCGCTGCGAAGAATCCCGCGAGCAAGAAGGTCGCGCCAAAGCCTGTGGCTAAGAAGGCGCCTACGTCTACAAAGGCAGAGGTCAAGAAAAAACGCGCGCCCAGTGCCGCATTCATGAAGGCAATGACGCCCAGCGCGGCTCTGGCGGCCGTTATCGGAGACAAGCCACTGCCTCGAACCGAAGTCACTCGCAAGGTGTGGGAATACATCAAGAAGAATGGCCTTCAGGACCAGGCAAAGCGAACGATGATCAATGCCGATGCCAAACTGAAGGAGATCTTCAAGAAGGCACAGGTTTCAATGTTCGAGATGACCAAGCTGATCAGCGGGCATCTGAAGTAGCTCGTTCTGTACGGAAATCTGGGCGCCGCCTTTTGGCGGCTCGACTGCACCTTGGTCCGAATCGCCGCCGTGCGCTCTTCTTGAAACCTGCAGAGCGTGCGGAAATTGGAAATTGTCATCAGTCAGGGTGAGCAACTGACTTTTGACAGCCTCGTCGGGAATGCCGTGTCGGCGCAAGGAATTTTCCCGTATAGCCTACGTTGGCTTCCAACAGGTCTTTCGGCGTCCCTGCGGCGATGACGGTACCGCCTCCTGTGCCGCCTTCGGGCCCCATGTCGATGATCCAATCGGCTGTCTTGATAACGTCGACGTTGTGTTCGATCACCACGATCGTATTTCCTGCGTTGCGGAGCTGATGCAAGACCGTTAGCAACAGCACGATGTCGTGGAAATGCAGGCCCGTGGTCGGCTCGTCCAGAATGTAGAGAGTGCGACCAGTATCGCGTTTGCTCAATTCGAGGCCAAGCTTGACACGTTGGGCCTCGCCGCCGGAAAGTGTCGTTGCGCTCTGCCCGAGTCGAAGGTAGCCGAGGCCGACGTCCAGAAGAGTTTGCAGTTTGCGCGCCAGTGACGGGACTGCCGAGAAAAAGGCATGGGCGTCCTCCACTGTCATATCGAGAACTTGCGTGATGTTCCGGCCCTTGTACGTCACCTCGAGCGTCTCTCGGTTGTAGCGCCGACCCGCACAGTTGTCGCACGGCACGTAGACGTCAGGCAGAAAGTGCATCTCGACCTTGATGACGCCGTCGCCCTGACAGGTCTCGCATCGGCCTCCCGCTACGTTGAAGCTGAATCGACCCGGTCCATAGCCCCTTTCGCGGGCCATGGGCACTTCGGCGAACAGTTCACGGATTGGCGTGAACAGCCCGGTGTAAGTGGCAGGGTTGCTCCGTGGTGTCCGGCCGATCGGGCTTTGGTCGACGTTGATGACCTTGTCGATGGCGTCCAAGCCGCCGATCTCGTCGTGAGGGGCAGCGTCTGCGTGGCTCTGATAGAGCTTGCGTGCCACGGCGGCATACAGCGTATCGTTGACGAGCGTGCTCTTGCCCGAGCCCGATACACCGGTGACACATGTGAACAGGCCGATCGGGATCTCGGCGTTGACACTCTTCAGGTTGTTTCCGCGCGCGCCGATGATCTTCAGCCAGCGCTGATCCATCGGCATTGCTGCGGCGCTGCGCTGGTTCGGGACGGCCACCTGCATCCGGTGCGACAGGTAGGCCCCGGTCAGCGACGAGGCGCTGGACGCAACCTCGTCCGGTGTGCCCTGCGCCATCACGCGGCCACCATGTACGCCGGCACCGGGCCCCATGTCGACGACATGGTCTGCGGCACGGATCATGTCCTCGTCGTGTTCCACCACGAGAACCGAGTTTCCGAGATCTCGCAGGTGCTTCAACGTACCGATCAGGCGCTCGTTGTCGCGTTGGTGCAATCCGATGCTCGGTTCGTCGAGCACATACATCACGCCGGTCAACCCCGAGCCGATCTGACTGGCCAAGCGAATGCGCTGAGCTTCGCCGCCGGACAACGTATCGGCGCCGCGATCGAGGCTGAGGTACGTCAGTCCGACATCGTTGAGAAATTTCAGTCGCGCCTGAATTTCCCGGATGATCTTGCTGGCGATGTCGGCTTTGTTGCCGATCAGCTGCAGTGATTCAAAGTAGGTCAGCGCATCAGACAAGGTCGCATGCTCGATGTCGTAGATCGCCCGCCCTGGTTGGGCCGGGAGCAGCTCCGCCGACTGCAGGAATACATGCCGCGCCTCACGGCGCAGCCGGGTTCCCGTGCAATCCGGGCAGGACTTTGCCGCTTGGTATCGGGCCAGATCCTCGCGCACCGCCGCGGAGTCCGTCTCGCGAAATCGGCGCTCAAAGCTGGGTAGGATTCCTTCGAAAGGGTGGCTCCGCTTGACACTGCGGGCCTTGCCTGCAGATCCCTCGGCGCGGTACACGAATTCCACTTCATCCTGGCCCGAACCGTGCAACAGCACGTCACGCGCCCGCATCGGCAATCGTTCGAACGGGACTTCGAGATCGAAGCCATAGTGACGTGAAACGCTCTCCAGCATCGAGAACGTGTAGGCATTGCGCCGGTCCCACCCCTTGACCGCCCCCGACGCCAAGCTCAAGGACGGGAAGGCCACCACGCGGTCTGGATCAAATACGGTGACTTGGCCCAGACCGCCACATGCCGGGCAGGCGCCGACAGGCGAATTGAAGGAAAAGAGTCGGGGCTCGAGCTCTGAAAGTGAATAGCTGCAGATGGGGCAGCCGAAGCGGCTACTGAATAGATGTTCGGTGCCGCTGTCGACCTCCAGTGCGATGGCGCGGCCTTCTGCAATGCGCAGTGATGCCTCGAAGCTCTCGGCGAGCCGTTGCGCCATTGCCGACGTGCAGCGCAGACGATCGACGACGACGTCGATATCGTGCTTCTCGGACTTTTTCAGCGCCGGAAGATCCGCTGCGTCGTACACGACCCCGTCCACGCGGAAGCGCACGTAGCCCTGAGCCTGTAGATCTGCGAAGGTGTCCGCGAACTCGCCTTTGCGGTCACGTACCACCGGAGCCAGCACCATCAGGCGCGCGTCCTCGGGCAGCGCCATGCAGGCGTCGACCATCTGGCTGACGCTCTGTGCCACCAACGGTACGTGGTGGTCCGGGCAGAACGGTGTCCCGGCGCGTGCAAAGAGCAGGCGGAGATAGTCATGAATCTCGGTGATTGTGCCGACCGTCGAACGAGGGTTGTGTGAGGTCGCCTTCTGCTCGATGCTGATCGCCGGGGACAAGCCCTCGATGACGTCGACGTCGGGCTTGTCCATGAGTTGCAGGAACTGGCGAGCGTAGGCCGAAAGGCTTTCTACATAGCGTCGCTGTCCTTCCGCATACAAGGTATCGAAGGCCAGGCTCGACTTGCCCGAGCCGGACAGCCCGGTGATCACCACGAGCGCGTTCTTCGGGATGTCGAGGTCGATGTTCTTGAGGTTGTGCGTTCGCGCGCCGCGAACTCGAAGCATCGGAATGTCCGGACCGGCCTTGCGCAGGTCGGAATCAGCGTCGTCGCGGGCGGTCATGGGCGGGGTCCGGGCAAACTATCGATCATAGCGACAGCATGCAATCTTGCGCAATCTGGCGTCGACTCAGGTAGCCAGTACCCGCAGAATTTCGTGTCCGTAGGCTTCGAGCTTCTTGGCGCCCACGCCGCCGATGTCTGCCAGCGCTTCAAGCGTGCCCGGATGCTCGCGCGCCATCTCGGCGAGCGTGGCGTCGTGGAAGACCACGTACGCGGGCAGGTTGTGCTCGCGCGCAACCTCGGCGCGCCACGCCTTCAGGGCGGCAAACCTCGCCAGGCCCGAGTCGTCCAACGGCAATGGGGGCGGCCGATCGGTGCGTGACCGGGTAGTACGTACGCGCTTGGGGGTTTCGGCCGGCACACGCAGGAACAACTGCACTTCGCCCTTGAGCACGTCGCGCGCAGTGGTCGTGAGGCCGAGGGTTCCATACTCGCCTTCGGCGCGCAGATAACCCAGGGCGATAAGTTGTCGAAGAACGCTGCGCCACAACGCCTCGGTCAAGTCCGAGCCGATGCCGAATGTCGACAACGTTTCGTGCCCATGCTGTCGGGTCTTGTCCGTGACCTTGCCGCGCAGTACGTCGACAAGATGTCCGGCGCCAAAGGTGATGCCGCCATGCTGGTGGAATCGGTAGATGCAGCTCAGCGCCTTGCGCGCAGCCTCCGTGGCATCCCAAGTCGCTGGCGCATGCAGACAGTTGTCGCAATTGCCACACGGTGCGCTGTCTTCACCAAAGTATTGAAGCAGCCGCACGCGGCGGCAATCGTGGGCTTCCGCAAGCGCCAGCAGCGCGTCGAGCTTGTTGCGTTGCAGCCGCTTGAAGTCTTCGTCGGCATCGCCGTCGTCGATCATGCGTCGCTGGTTCACGACATCGGCCAGGCCATAAGCCATCCACGCATCGGCCGCGACGCCGTCGCGCCCCGCGCGACCTGTTTCCTGATAGTAGCTTTCGATGTTCTTCGGCAGATCCAGGTGCGCCACGAATCGAACATCGGGTTTGTCGATCCCCATGCCGAAGGCGATCGTTGCGACCATCACGATGCCTTCCTCGCGCAGGAATCGGTCCTGGTGACGCCGCCGCACGCCGGCATCGAGCCCGGCGTGATAGGGCAGAGCGGCAAACCCCTCCGCCGTCAACCAGGTGGCTGTTTCCTCGACCTTCTTGCGGCTCTGGCAGTAGACGATGCCGGCATCGCCGTCGTGCTCGTCACGCAGGAAGCGCAGCAGCTGCGTGCGGCCGTTGTCCTTCTCGACGATCGTGTAGCGAATGTTCGGGCGGTCGAAGCTCGAGACGAACTGGCGCGCCTGCGTCAGTGCAAGGCGCTCGACGATATCGGCACGTGTGTGGTCGTCCGCCGTTGCCGTGAGCGCGATCCGTGGCACTTCGGGATAGCGCTCGTGCAGCGCGGACAGTCCCAGATACTCCTCGCGGAAATCATGCCCCCATTGGCTCACGCAATGCGCCTCGTCGATCGCAAAGAGGCTCAAGCGGTCGCGCTCGTGCAGTGAATCGAGCATCGCCAGGAAGCGTGGCGTGAGGATGCGTTCCGGCGCTGCGTACAGCAGAACGAGGCGGCCCGAAAGCATCTCGCGCTCGATGCGTCTGGCGTCGTCGCCTTCGAGCGTGCTGTTCAGGAATGCGGCATGTACGCCGGCTTCCTCCAGGGCGCCCACCTGGTCGTGCATCAGTGCGATCAAGGGGCTCACGACGACCGTCACACCGAATCCGCCGCGATGCCTTGCGATTGCCGGGATCTGGTAACACAGGCTCTTGCCCCCGCCCGTGGGCATCAGCACGAGGGCGTCGCCGCCGCCGGCCACGTGTTCGACGATGGCCTCCTGGTGTCCACGAAATGCCCCATAGCCGAAGACATCGTGAAGTACCTCGTGCAAGGCGTCGGCGGGTGGCGTTACAAGGGGGTTCATGGAATGCGGGGATGGTAAGCGACCCCCCGCAATGAGACGATCGAGCCACAGGATGGGCCTGCCGATGAATGAACGCGCCAACGAACTGAAATCGCATTTGATCCGCAATGTCGACGAGGTCGATCTGCAGCAATTCGAGCGTGCGCCGCTCTACGAGTCGCGGTTCGGGGGGCTTTCGGACGGTACCCGCGCCACCAAGCTCGGCGCGGGCTTTGACGTGTTGCCACCCGGCAAGGCGAGCTGCCCCTACCACTACCACTTGGCGCAAGAGGAGATGTTCGTCATCCTCGAAGGCGTTGGCACGTTGCGGGTCGCCGGCGAGCATGTGCCGGTGCGCGCGGGCGACGTCGTCTTCATTCCCCCCGGGCCGGACTACCCGCACCAGTTCATCAATACCTCGAACGCGCCGATGAAATACCTGTCGATCAGCACGCAGGAGCGGCCCGAGGTTTGTTACTACCCCGACTCGGGCAAGGTCGGTACCTTTGCCGCGAGCCACCGCATCGTCACGCGCCCGGCGCTGAATCTCGACTATTGGGATGGCGAGCCCTAGGGCTTTGTCCGCCCCTTCCGGGTGCCCCCGCCGGCACGCTCGGTCAGGCGATAGCGCCGCCATGGCGCGTCGGTATCATGACCTCATTGAACCCATCTGCCGCGGCTGCGGCGCAAGGAGCACCCATGGCCTCGGTCAACAAAGTCATCCTCGTCGGCAATTGCGGGCGAGACCCGGAAGTGCGTTATGCACCCAGCGGCACGGCCATCTGCAATATATCGGTGGCAACCTCCAGCCGTCGCAAGGACAAGACCTCCGGAGAATCGATCGAAGATACGCAGTGGCACCGAGTCACGTTTTATGACCGCCTGGCTGAAATCGCGGGCGAATACCTCAAGAAGGGCCGCCCGGTCTACGTCGAGGGACGCCTGAAGTACGGCAAGTACACCGACAAGGACGGCATCGAGCGCAATACCGTCGATATCGTCGCCACCGAGATGCAGCTCCTGGGCGGTCGTGAAGGCATGGGCGGGGGAGCGGACGACGGCGGCGCACCGACACGCAGTGCACCAGCACAGCGCAATGCCCCGCCGGCGTCGAAGCCGCCCGCAAGGTCCTCCACGGGTTTCGACGACATGGACGACGACATTCCGTTCTGACCGCTACAGGCGCGGGGCGTCGTATTGCCGATGACACAAAGCCTGCGATACCTGGTTGGCGTCGATGGCGGGGGCACCGGCACGCGGGCAGTCTTATGCGATCTTCAGGGCCACCGCCTGGGACGCGGTGAGGCCGGTGCGTCGAGCCTGGCCCAAGGCGTCGAGCAGGCGTGGCGCCATGTGAGTCGGGCGGTCGCTGCGGCGTTCGAGGCTGCGGGTATTGCCTGCGACGACCCCAGCGGCGTTGCGCTGGGCATCGGCCTCGCCGGGGCCGGACACCCGCCGTGGCGCGATGGCTTCATCGCAGCGGCGCCGACCTATGGCCGGCTAGTGATCGACAGTGACATCCGTGTGCGGGTACTGGGGGCCCTCGGCGGCGACGAGGGGCTCGTCGTCGCTGCAGGCACAGGGACCTTCGCTGCGCTGCAGGGCTCGGACGGCACCATCCGGCGTTGCGGCGGGTGGGGCTACCCGTCGGGCGACGAGGGCGGCGGTGCCTGGATCGGTCTGCGAGCTTTGCGGATGGCCCAGGCGGCCATGGACGGTCGTGGCACAGTGGGGGTGCTGGCCCGCTCGGTCTGGGCGGTCGCTGGCGACGATGTCTTGCGCTTGCGGGCGTGGACCGTGGCTGCTGGCCCGTCGGCCATTGCCGCACTGGCGCCACTGGTTTTTGACGCCGCGCAGCAGGGCGACCGGCCGGCGGTCGATCTGCTGCAGCAGGCAGCCGACGAACTAGCGAGACATGCGCGCGCGCTCGACGCCGCGCCTGGCCACCTGCCGATCGTGCTGTGCGGCAGCGTGGGCGAGCGCCTCGCGCCGTTTTGGCCCGATGACTTGCGCAGCCGCATCGTGGCGCCCAAGGGCGATGCATGCCATGGCGCGCTGGCCTTGCTTCGCGGCGCGTCTGGCGAGCGCGAAGCCTCATTTGGCGAACGCAGCACCGCGTGATCAAGGCGCTTCTCGGTCACCTGCTCACGCCCACGGGCTTCGTGCGAGGTTCGGTCGACGTGGTCGACGGCCGATTCACCGCCGTGTCGGGCGAGCCCGTCGAAGAAGCGCGTGTGCGCGCGGCGGGGCCCTTGCCGCTGGTGCTGCCCGGATTCGTCGACCTGCACGTGCACGGTGGTGGTGGGGCGGACACGATGGATGGCGGCCAAGCCGTCGATACGCTCGCTCAAGAACACGCACGCCACGGCACGACGTCGCTCCTGGCCACGACGATGACGGCGCCCAGGGACGAACTCGAAACCGCGCTGCGTGCCCTGGCGCCGTCGTGCCAGCGGCGCGCAGCGCGCGCAGCGCGTGTACTCGGCGTACATCTCGAGGGCCCCTACATCAGCGCCGAGCGCCTCGGAGCGCAGCCAGCCTGCACGCGGTCGCCGTCGCTTGAAGAAGTCCTGGCATTGAACGCTATTGCACCGATCCGGCTCGTCACGCTGGCGCCCGAGGTCGCTGGCAATCTGGCGCTGATCCCGAGGCTGGTCGAGGCCGGGCTGCGGGTGCAGATCGGGCACTCGGCATGCAGTTACGAACAGGCGGTCGACGCCTTGGCGGCTGGTGCCGGCGGCTTCACCCACCTCTTCAATGCAATGAGCGGGCTGCACCAGCGCGCCCCCGGCGCCGTCGGCGCGGCGCTCGCGCATGCCGAATCCGCCGAGATCATTCCCGATCTGCTGCACGTACACGCCGGCGCCGTGCGCGCGGCGCTGCGTGCAATTCCCGGTCTGTACTGCGTCACCGACGCCACTGCGGCGGCCGGCATGCCGGACGGCGTCTACCGGCTCGGCCGCCAGACGGTGACCCGATGCATGGGCGGCGTGCGCCTGGCCGACGGCACGTTGGCCGGCAGCACGCTCACCATGGACCAGGCTTTGCGCAACCTCGTCGCTTTGGGGCTTGGTTTGGCCGAGGCTTCGGCCCGTACCAGTACGCTGGCCGCGCGATACCTCGGCGTGCCTGACCGGGGCCGGATTGCCGCGGGCGCCTGGGCCGACGCGGTCGTGCTCGATCCGCTGTCGCTCGCATTGCGGCACGTGTTCGTCGAAGGCGAGGCGGTCGATCTGGGCGCCTAGTGCGCCGCCACCCGCGGCACGCAGTTGCCGCGGCATTTGTCGGGCGCTTTCGTGCCTGATCGTCGTCCGATTGTCGAATCTCAATGCCGACCGGCATGGTTGCGGCAGGCTAGCCAAAGTCCGCCTCGCTGCTTCGCGTGCGGGATCGTGGGTTGCTGGACGTCGAAGTCGGGCGCGACACTGAATAGGGTCGCCGCTTGATACCCTATAGGGTATGTGATACGATACGGTTATGGGTATCAAGAAATCACACCTCTTCCTGGCAATGTTCCTGGCCGCCAAGGCGGCCGATGCGCTGGCGGCGACACCCGCTGACGTACCCGTCATCACGGTGCAGTCCGCAAGTTCCACCAGCGGGTTCGAGATCGACGGATCGATCCAGCCCGTACGCCAGGCGACCGTCGCGGCGCAGGTCGGCGGCAATGTGCTGCAACTGGCGGTGAAGGCGGGTGACCGCGTGAAGGCGGGGCAACTGATGGCGCGTATCGACGAGCGAGAAGCCGTGGCCGGATTGCAGCGCAGCGACGCCGCCGTGGCGCAGGCGCAGGCCGAAGCTTCCAACGCGCGCCTGAACGCCGAACGCACCCGCGAACTTCGCGCCAAGGGATTCGTCAGCCAGGCCGCGCTCGACGTGGCCGAAACGCAGCTCAAGGGGGCCCAGGCCGGTGTCCAGCAAGCTCAGGCCGGACGTTCGCAGGCCGCACTCGCACGAGGCTTTTCCACCGTATCGGCGCCGTTCGACGGCGTGGTTCTGGCCACCCATCTGGACACTGGTGACCTGGCCACGCCGGGTCGGCCCATCGCCACCGTCTACGCACCAGGCGCTCTTCGCGCCGTCGTGATGGTGGGCGTGTCGCGCGCCGACGCGGCGCGTGCGGCGAACCGCACCGAAGTCATGCTTCCGGATGGCAGCCGCGCCATACCCATGAAGCGCACCGAGCTTGCCACGGCGGACCCGGTCTCGCAGACGATCGAGTGGCGGCTCGACCTCGCGCCGGACGCCATGCGCAATGTCGCCCCGGGCCAAGTCGTCCGCGTGCGCTTCGAGGGTGCTTCCAGCCCGGCAGCATCGGCCGCGCGCGCTGCCCTGCGTGTGCCTGCGAAGGCGGTGCTGCGCCGAGGCGAACTCACGGCCGTCTATCTTGAACAGGGCGCCGCGTTCGTGCTGCGCGCGGTGAGGCTCGGCGCCGACCGCGGCGCCGACGGCGTCGAGGTCGTGGCCGGTCTTCGCCCCGGCGACCGCATCGCCGCCGACGCCCTGAAAGCCGGCCTCGAAACGGCCCACCCGGCTCGCTGAGGATCCCCATGACCGAACCCTCAAGCGCATCGACGGGCCGCGCGCTGGGCGTCTCCGGCCGCTTGGCTGCGTCTTTCCAGTCGAACGCACTCACCCCGCTCCTGGCCCTTGTGGCGTTGTTGCTCGGCGTGTTCGCGGTTCTCGTGACTCCGCGCGAGGAAGAGCCACAGATCAACGTCACGATGGCGAACGTGTTGATCCCCTTCCCCGGGGCGAGCAGCACGGACGTGCAGAACATGGTGGCGCGGCCGGCCGAGCAGGTGCTTGGGCAGATCGCGGGCATCGAGCACACCTACTCCGTGGCGCGGCCTGGCCTGGCCGTGATGACGGTGCAGTTCAAGGTGGGCGTCCCGCGCACCGAGGCGCTGGTGCGCCTGTACGACGTGCTGAATGCCAACCAGGACTGGCTGCCGCGCGATCTCGGCACACTCACGCCGATCGTCAAGCCCAAGGGCATCGACGACGTGCCGGTGCTCGGTGTCACGCTTTGGGCACACGACGGCAGTGCGGCTGCCGAACTGGAGCGCGTCGCGCACACGATGGAAGCCGAGCTCAAGCGCGTGCCCGGCACCCGCGAAGTCCAGACCATCGGCGGCCCCGGCCGGGTGGTGCAGGTCACGCTGGAGCCCGGCCGCCTGCGCGAGCGCGGCGTGGACCTCCTGCGCCTGAAGTCCACGCTCGCCGCTGCCAACCTGGCCATGCCGGCGGGCAGCGTGGCCGACGCTGCGGGCGGCCAGATGCTGAGCGTCGAGACCGGCGAATTCCTGCGCGGCGCGGACGACATCGGCGACCTCGTCGTCGGCGTGAACCAGGGCAAACCGGTCTACCTGCGCGAAGTCGCGAACATCGAGCCCGGCGCCGCGCAGCCGCAGCGTTATGTGTGGTTCACGCCCGGCGCGGCCGCTTCGGCAGCGGGGGGCTCGGGCAGCGGGGCCGGTGAGGTCTACCCCGCCGTCACGATCTCGGTCACCAAGAAACCGGGCGAAAACGCCGTGGACGTCGCGAATGCGGCGCGCGAACGCGTGGAGTCGATGCGCAACACCATCATCCCGGCGGGCATCGAGGCGACCGTCACGCGCAACTACGGCCAGACCGCCGCAGAGAAGGCGAACAAGCTGATCCAGAAACTGGCGTTCGCAACCGGGTCGGTGATCCTGCTCGTCGGGCTGGCGCTTGGGCGGCGTGAGGCCGTGATCGTCGGTGCGGCCGTGATCCTGACGCTCACCGCCACGCTGTTCGCGAGCTGGGCCTGGGGCTTCACACTGAACCGCGTGAGTCTCTTTGCGTTGATCTTCTCGATCGGCATCCTGGTCGACGACGCCATCGTCGTGGTGGAAAACATCCACCGCCACCAGCAGCTCGAGCCCGGTCGGTCGCTGCGCCAGATCATCCCGACCGCGGTTGACGAGGTCGGCGGCCCCACGATCCTGGCCACGCTCACCGTGATCGCCGCGCTGCTGCCGATGGCCTTCGTCAGCGGGCTGATGGGCCCCTACATGAGCCCGATCCCGATCAACTCGAGCCTGGGCATGGCGCTGTCGCTCGCGATCGCCTTCACCGTCACGCCGTGGCTCGCGCTCAGGCTCATGAAGGAGCACGGCCCGGACGGCGGGCATGGCGCGCCGTCGGCCATCGCCACGAGGTTGCCACGCATCTTTGCGGCGCTGCTGCGCCCCCTGCTCGACAGCGCGCGGCGCCGCTGGCTGCTCGTCGCCGGCATCGTGGTCGCGTTGCTCGTGTCGGTGTCGCTGGCCCTGGTACCCACCTCGCCGGTGGGTGTGGTGCTGAAGATGCTGCCGTTCGACAACAAGAGCGAATTCCAGCTCGTCGTCGACATGCCTGCCGGTACCGCGCTTGAAGATACCGCTGCAGTCCTGCACGAAATGGGCGGCTTCCTGGCGAAGCAGCCCGAGGTGCTGAACGTGCAGGGCTACGCCGGCACGGCCAGCCCGATCACGTTCAATGGCCTGGTGCGCCAGTACTACCTTCGTGCCGACGCGGAACAGGGCGACCTGCAGGTCAACCTCGTCGACAAGAAACACCGCCACGAGCAGAGCCACGCGATCGCACAGCGGCTGCGCCCGGACCTGGAGAAGATCGCGGTGCGTCATGGGGCGCGGCTCAAGGTCGTCGAGGTGCCCCCCGGCCCGCCGGTGATGAGCCCGCTGGTGGCCGAGGTCTACGGTCCCGACGAGGCCGGGCGGCAGCAACTGGCCCAGCGCATCGCGGATGCGTTTGCCGCCACGCCCGACATCGCCGCGATCGACACGACGCTGCAGCGCGACGCGCCTCGGGCGTTCCTGCGCGTGCAGCGGCAACGCGCCGAGTCGCTCGGCATCCCCGTCGCGGCCGTTGCGCAGGCCGTGCAGGGCGCGCTGTCGGGCATGGACGCCGCCTGGCTGCACGACGGCTACAGCAAGTACCCGGTGCCGGTGCGTCTGCAGCTGGCCCGCGAGTCGCAGGTCGGGCTGGACGCCTTGCTTTCCCTGTCGATGCGCGCCGCCAACGGGCAACTGGTGCCATTGAGTGAACTCGTGCGTGTGGAGCGCGGTGTCATCGACAAGACGCTGTACACCAAGGACCTGCAGAACGTGAGCTACGTGTTTGGCGATATCGGTCGCCGCGCCGGTGCCGACAGCAACCTGCCCGACTCGCCGTTGTACGGCCTGTTCGCCATCCGCGGCAAGCTGGCCGAGGCCGCGCTGCCGGGTACCGGCGACGTGGCCGAATACTGGATACACCAACCGGCGGATCCCTACCGCCAGTACGCCGTCAAGTGGGACGGCGAATCGCAGATCACCTACGAGACCTTTCGCGACATGGGGGCCGCCTATGCCGTGGGCCTGGTGCTGATCTATTTGCTGGTGGTGGCGCAGTTCAGGAGCTACCTCACGCCGCTCGTGATCATGGCGCCGATTCCGCTCACGATCATCGGCGTCATGCCGGGGCATGCACTGCTCGGGGCGCCGTTTACCGCCACGTCGATGATCGGGATGATCGCGCTGGCCGGCATCATCGTGCGCAACTCGATCCTGCTGGTGGACTTCATCGAGCTCCAGATCGCGCGCGGCATGGTCTTCAAGGACGCCGTCATCGCGTCGGCGTCGGTCCGCGCGCAGCCCATCGCGCTCACCGGGCTGGCGGCCATGATCGGCGCGTTTTTCATCCTCGACGACCCCATCTTCAACGGCCTGGCCATTTCGCTCATCTTCGGCATCGCGGTGTCCACGCTGCTGACGCTGGTGGTGATCCCCGTCCTGTACTACGCGCTCTATCGAAACCGTCACGAATCACAGCAAAGGAGTTCATCATGACCGTCGACCGACTGATCCGCATTTTCGCGGGCACCTTCATCCTGTTGTCTCTTGCACTCGGGGTAGAGGGCAGCCCGGTTTTCGTGAGCCCATGGTGGCTGGCGTTCACGGCCTTCGTCGGTGCGAACCTGCTCCAGTTCGGGTTCACCAATGCCTGCCCGCTCGGCTGGGTCCTGAAGAAGCTGGGCGTACCGACGTCCGCGCCCGGCGGCGCTCGCTAAGGAGATTCACAATGGTGGATCCCAACGCTCCCGTTGCTGAAGGCTGCACCATGTCCACGCTCGCCGACGACGCGTCCCGTACCGATCTGCTCAACCGCCTCAAGCGCGCCGAGGGGCAGCTGCGCGGCATCCAGCGCATGATCGAGGAAGGCCAGCCCTGCCTCGACATCGCCAGCCAGATGGCGGCGGTACGCAAGGCGCTCGACAGCACCTACGTGCGCATGACCGTGTGCTTCATGCAGCAGGAATTGCAGGCGCGGCTGGGCGTCGACCAGGCGACCGAAGGAGAGCTCGGCGCGCTGCTCGACGATGTGCAGACGCTGCTCGGAAAGGTCAGGTAGATCCATGAGCGAGAACATCGAGAGCGTGCGCCTGAAACAGGTGCATGACTACCAGTTCGACGTCGACTTCGGCGCCGAGCTCCCGGCGCTGCGTGCCGACGAGCCCGCCCCGCTGGGGCAGGGGGCCGGCCCGTCGCCGGTGCAATTGCTGGCGTCCGCGGTGGGCAACTGCCTGAGCGCGTCGCTGCTGTTCGCGCTTCGCAAGTTCAAGCAGCGGCCCGAGCCGATCAACGCCGAGGTGCAGGCCGAAGTCGGGCGCAATGCCGAGGGCCGCATGCGGGTTCTTGCACTTCGCGCGAAGCTCACGCTGGGCGTGTCCGGCGCGTCGCTCGAGCATCTCGACCGAGTACTCGCCACGTTCGAAGCGTATTGCACCGTGACGCAGAGCGTGGGACAGGGCATCCCGGTGACCGTGAACGTCTTCGACGTGACGGGCACACAGTTGAAGTAGCCGGCGCGGCCACGCGCTGGCCAGTGCCGATGGTCCTGGTCAGGTCTTGACCGGCAACCCGTGGGTGCGCCAGACGCCCATGCCGCCCTGCAGGTTCGACACGTGCGGCCAGCCATGATGCACCAGGTACTGCATGGCCTGGAAGCTGCGAGCGCCACTTGCGCAGGCCATGATCAGTTCGCGTCCATGTGGCAGTTCGTTGTGCCGGCGCTCGAATTCAGACAGCGGCATCGACACGACGTTGGGTGCGTCGAAGGCCGCGCGCGCCACTTCGCCGGCCTCCCGAACGTCGATGAGCAAGGCGGTGCCGGCGTGCAATCGGGCGAGTGCCTCTGGCGCATCGACGAGCATGGGGTAGACGGTCATTCCGGGGCTCCCGAGTGATGTGGAAGTATACGGTATAGGGTATATTGACGATGCACGCCCTTCCATCACGATAAACGACCCGGAGGAGTCCATGGCCGGTTACGCCACCCCGTTGAAGTACCTGTTTCCAGGCTGGTATGCCGTGGTGATGGGGCTGGCCGGGCTGTCCCTGGCCTTTCACCGCGCGGCGCCCCTCATGGGTGATGCGGCAGGCGCCGCCGGGCTGGCCATCGGCCTGCTGGCGGGTGCCGCCTTTGCCACACTGGCCGTCGCGACGGTCGTGCGCGCCCGCCGCCACGCTGCGGCCTGGGCCGAGGACAGGCGTCACCCGGTGCGACATACGCAGATCGCAACGTTGCCGATCTCCGCACTGCTGCTGGCCACGGTCGCGGTGGCGGCCGGCCTTCGGGGTGTCTGGATCGACGCGCTGTGGTGGGCCGGCTCGCTGGCGCAGTGGTTCGTCACGACGTGGTTGCTTTCACGCTGGTGGCGCGGTCCGAAGGCGGGCGGTCTCGAATGGGCCAGCGTGACGCCGGCGCTGTTCATCCCGATCGTGGGCAACGTGCTGGCGCCGCTCGCCGGCGTGCCGCTCGGTCACCTCGAGTGGGCCGCGGCGCAGTTTGGCGTCGGCCTGATGTTCTGGCCCGTCGTGCTGGTCTTGCTGGTGATGCGGCTGGCATTGCACGGCCTGTGGCCCGAGCGCCTGCTGCCGTCGGCCTTCATCTTCATCGCACCACCGGCCGCGGTGGGGCTGTCGGCCTTGCAGTTCGGGGCGCCGCCGTTGGTCGGCTGGGCGCTCTGGGGCATGGCGCTGTTCTCCGCCGCGTGGGCGGCGTCGCTTGCGCGAAGAATGGCCAGCCTGCCCTTCGGGTTGGCCCACTGGAGCATGAGCTTCCCGCTCGCCGCGCTTGCGGCGCTGACGTTGCGCCTCGCGCCGAGCGGGCCGGTGGCGGCGGCCGGCGTTGCGCTGCTCGCGCTGTCGTCGCTGGTCATCGCCGCACTCGCGCTGGCCACGTTGCGTGGCCTTCGCGACGGGAGTCTGCTGGCGCCTGAGCCCGTGGCCGTGTTGCAGCCTGCTGCAAGCGGGCCCGCCGCGGCCACGACGTGATGGTCAATGCCCGCCCCCGGTGGGCAGAGGCAGGGCACGCGACCCCGCGGCCGACGCCACATCGGCGTTCGCGGACATCGCGCACTGCAACGCCGGGTGAACCGCCATCATGGCCGATCGCGACGGCCCGCATGTCTGCCGCTGGTGCGGCCTGCCGCCGTCAGCGCCCGACGGGGTGCGTGCTGGGCTGTTCCGGCAAGCCATGCAGATGACCCGCGTCGGCCCATTGCAGGATCTCCAGCGTGCCGTTCCTCCAGCGAAGCCGGTTGATCCCGGTATTGGGGATCTCGCAGGTGCGAAGACCATCGAGCGGCAGCCCATGCACCGTGCGCCACAGCATGTCGAGCACGCCGCCATGGGTCACGACCACCACCTTGCGGTCGCCCTCGCGTGCCGCGGCGTGGCGCACGGACTCGATCACGCGGGCGTGAAACTGCCGCAGGCTTTCGCCGCCGGGGGCCGCGAAGTCGGCGCGATGTTCGATCCAATGCCGCCAGACATCGGGGTGGCGGGTCTGGATGGTCGGCGCGTCCAGCCCTTCGAGAATGCCGAAGCTCTGCTCCCTGAATCCCGGGTCCAGCGCCGGCACAAGTGCCCAGGCGTCGACCAGCGGCTGGGCCGTCTGCCGCGCGCGCTGCAGGTCACTCGACATCAGCCGGTCGGCCGGCGCGCCGGCCAGGCGGGTGCCCAGGCGCGCGGCCTGGGCCACGCCCACCTCGTTGAGCGGCACGTCGGCATGGCCTTGCCAGCGCAACTGGCGATTCCAGTCGGTTTCGCCATGGCGGATGAAGACGAACTCGGTCACCCGATGATTGTCGCGCTACCGCGCGACCTGTTTCCGATGGCCTGTCACCAGTAGGCGACCAGCATCTTGGCCGCGATGGCATACAGCACCACGGCAAAGATGCGACGCAGCGTGGTCACGGGCAGGCGGTGCGCGGCGCGTGCACCGAACGGCGCGGTGACCACGCTGGCAAGCACCACCGCGGCCAGCGCCGGCAGATAGACGAACCCGAGCGCGCCCTGCGGAAGACCGGCGGTGTGCCAGCCCGTCGCGACATAACCCGCGCTGCCCACCAGCGCCACCGGCAGCCCGAGTGCCGCGCCCGTCGCGATGGCGCGGCGCACCGGAACGCCACAGAAGAGCATGAACGGCATCGACATGAAGGCGCCGCCCGCGGAAACGAGCCCGGCAACGACCCCGAAGCACACGCCGACGGCCCAGAGCCCGGCAGGGCCCGGCAGGCGACGACCGACGGCCGGCGTGCGCCCGAGCCAGATCTGCGTCGCCGCACCGATGACGATGGCGCCGAAAGCCATCGCCAGCGCCCGCTGGGGCAGCCAGCCCGAAGCAAAGGACGACAGCAGGGTTCCCACGGCCATCGCGGGGCCGAGGCTGCGCACGATGGCCCAGTCGACGTTGCCCAGTTTGTGGTGTTCACGCACGGCCGAGCTCGCGGTGAACATCATCGCGGCCATCGACGTGCCGAGCGCCAGGTGCACCGTGTGCTCAGCCGACAGTGCCTGCAGCCCGAACAGCGCGGCCAGGATCGGCACCAACGTCATGCCACCGCCGATGCCGAGCAGGCCTGCGAGAAAGCCGATCACGGCGCCGCATGACAGGTAGGTTGCAAACGAGAGCATGGGTCGGGTGCGGGCGTCGGGTCGTGGTTGAAGTGTGGCACGGGCTGCGCCGCCCATGTCGGTAGCATAATTAACAGTAACGTAGTAATCTCTACACCATGCCGTGGCTGCTCCTGATCCTGTCATTGCCCACGTCGAACGCCACTGCACGCATGCGGGCGTGGCGCGCGCTGAAGGCTGCCGGCGCGGCGGTGTTGCGCGACGGTGTCTACCTCCTGCCGGCGCGCGAAGATTGCGCCGCCACGTTCGACCTCGTGGCGCGCGAAGTGCGCGCCGCCGCCGGCGTGGCCCACGTGATGCCGGTCGGAGCGCCGGAAGGCACGGTCTTCGAAACCCTGTTCGACCGCAGCGCCGACTACGCAGCGCTGGTCGGAGAAGTCGAACGCGAGCGCGTCACGCCGACCAGGGCTGCTGATGCGGTCAAGGCGGCACGTCGCTTGCGCAAGGCGTTTTCGGCGTTGGCCGCGATCGACTACTTTGCGGGTGAGGCGCAGCGCCAGGCCGAGGCTGCCGTGAGCGCGCTGGAACGTGCGGCGGCGCGCACCACATCGCCCGGCGAGCCGGGCAATGTGGGTGATTTGGGCGATGGTGTCCTCGGGCCGCTGCGCCTGGCCGACTACAAGCGCCGTGTCTGGGCCACCCGGAGCCGCCCGTGGGCGGACCGCCTGGCCTGCGCCTGGCTCATCCGCCGCCACATCGATCGCAAGGCGCGCATCGTCTGGTTCGCGCGGCCGTCGGCACGGCCGCGCGATGCGGTCGGCTTCGATTACGACGGCGCAGAGTTCAGCCACGTCGGTGCGCGGGTGACCTTCGAGGTCATGCTGGCGCGATTCGGCCTCGAGCAGCCGGCGCTGCTCAAGCTGGGCGCCATCATCCACGCGCTCGATGTCGGCGGCATCCAGCCGCCGGAGGCCGAAGGCGTGGAACGTGTGCTCGCCGGCTTGCGCGACACGCTGGCGGACGACGACAAGTTGCTTGTCGCGGCCGGCACGGTGTTCGACGGCCTGGTCGCGGCCTTTGAAAGGACGCCGTGAACGACGACCGCGCGCCGGCTCCACCCGAGGTCCGACCGGCGGAGGACGGCACGCCATCGGGGGAGATTCCTTTCGGCGAGGCGCTGCGGTTCTGGTGGCGCCTGGGCTTCATCAGCTACGGCGGGCCGGCCGGGCAGATCGCGATCATGCACGCCGAACTGGTCGAGCGCCGGCGCTGGATCAGCGAGCGGCGATTCCTGCACGCACTCAATTACTGCATGGTGCTGCCCGGGCCCGAGGCGCAGCAGCTGGCGACTTACATCGGCTGGCTGCTGCACCGCACACGGGGCGGGCTGGCGGCGGGTGCGCTCTTCGTGCTGCCGTCGTTGCTCCTGTTGGTGGTGCTTTCGTGGGTCTACGTGGCCTTCGGCCAATGGCCGGTCGTTGCCGGACTCTTCTACGGTATCAAGCCGGCCGTCACCGCAATCGTGGTGCAGGCGGCATGGCGCATCGGTGGCCGCGCCTTGAAGAACGTCTGGCACTGGAGCATCGCTGCGGCAGCCTTCGTAGCGATCTTCGCGCTCGACCTGCCGTTCCCGTTGATCGTGCTCGGCGCGGCAGGCGTGGGCATCGTCGGCGGCCGTCTCGCGCCGTGGGCCTTCAAGAGCGGTGGCGGGCACGCGGCGCTCGGGCGTAGCGGCCCCGCGGCGTTGATCGACGACGACACGCCGCCTCCCGCGCATGCCCGCTTCACGTGGCGCCGGCTGGTGCGCGTGGCGGCGGCGGGACTGCTCGCCTGGCTGCTGCCGATGGCCGCGCTGGCGGCCGTCTTCGGCACGGCACACACGTTCACGCAGATGGCCTGGTTCTTCACCAAGGCGGCGCTGCTCACGTTTGGTGGCGCGTATGCCGTACTGCCGTACGTCTACCAGGGGGCGGTCGGGCAATTCGGCTGGCTTCTGCCGGCGCAGATGATCGATGGCCTTGCGCTCGGAGAAACGACGCCCGGCCCCTTGATCATGGTCGTCGCCTTCGTGGGCTTCGTCGGTGGGCATGCCAAGGCCGCGCTCGGACCCGACCTGCTCTTCGCCGCCGGCGCCGCGGCGGCCTGCATCGTCACCTGGTTCACCTTCCTGCCGTCGTTCGTCTTCATCCTTGCCGGGGGTCCGCTGGTGGAAAGCACCCACGACGACCTGAAGTTCACCGCGCCGCTGACCGCCATCACGGCCGCGGTCGTCGGCGTCATCGTGAATCTGGCGCTCTTCTTCGGCTGGCACGTGCTGTGGCCGAAGGGATTTGCGGGGCCGTTCGAGTGGCCGCAGGCACTCATCGCGGTGGGCGCCGCGGCGGCGTTGCTGCGCTTCAAGGCCGGCGTGATTCCCGTCATCGCGGCCTGTGCCGTCATCGGCCTGGCGGTGCATCTCGTGCGTTAGTTGCCACGGACAGGAGATCTTCATGAATGCCGTCACCTCCGCTGAACTTGCGCTCTGGCAGGCGCATGGCTTCGAATTCGAACTGCTCGATGTCCGGCGTGGCGGCGCGCGTTCGGCGTCGGGCGATGCGATCGACGGCGCACGATGGCTGGATCCGGCCGCTTGGCTCGATTGGAAGGATTCCATCGCCGCTACGCGCCCGGTGGTGGCCTATTGCGCCAAGGGGCACGAGATCAGCCAGGGCCTGTGCGCAGCACTGCGTGTGCGAGGTGTCGACGCGCGTTTCCTGGTCGGCGGCATCGAGTCATGGCGCGAGGAAGGGCGCCCGGTCGCGCGGCTTTCGGTGTTGGCCGACGCGGGCGCGGCGGGCCGCTGAACTGCGCGGGCGCAACCAGGTCGCTGGATCGCCGCGAGCGCGTTTGCCCACAGGCGCGGCCGAAACGGCGCGCATGCCAAGGCGCCCGGATCGGGATGGCAGCGTTGGCGTTACTGCAGCACGGCGGTCGGCATGGCGATGGAAGCGTTCGGTGACGCGTACTGCGCCAGCCAGCGCAGCCGCCAGGCCTCGAACTCGTGCACCGGCTGCGGGCGTCCCATGTGGTAACCCTGGCCCTCGTCGCAGTCCAGACCGGCGAGCAGTGCATAGACCGCGGCGTTTTCCACGCCCTCGGCCACCACGCTCAGGCCCAGGTTGTGCGCAAGGTCGATCGTCGAGCGCACGATCTTTGCGTCGTCGGCATCGCGTTCCATGCCCATCACGAAACTCTTGTCGATCTTCAGCTCGTCCACGGGGAGACGCTTGAGATAGGCGAGCGACGAATACCCGGTACCGAAATCGTCGATCGACAGCTTGAAACCGCGCCGCTTGAGCGCGATCAGCGTGGCTTCGGCCCGGGCGGGGTCGTCCATGATGGCGCTCTCGGTGATCTCCAGACACAGGCCGCTCTCGGGCACGCGGTGGCGCTTCAGGATGGCGTCGAGCTTCTCGGGCAGCTCCAGGTCGAGCAGATCGCGTGTGGACAGGTTGATCGAGATGCGCAGCGCACCGCCGGCCTGCAGCGTGGGCCAGTGGCTGGCAACCTCCTCGACCATCCACAGGGTGAGACGGCGCACAAAGCCGGTCTGCTCGGCAAACGGGATGAATTCCATCGGCGGCACCATGCCGCGTTGCGGGTGCTGCCAGCGCACCAGCGCCTCGGCGCCCACGACGCCTGCGTTGCCGAGTGCGATCTTGGGTTGCAGGAACAGGCGCAGCTCGCCCAACTCCACCGCGCGGCGCAGCTCCGACAACAGCGACAGCGTCTGCGCGCTGGCCGAATCGATCGCCGGGTCATAGACGACGACCGCCTCGTGCCCGCGCTTGGCGCCGTACATCGCAACCTCTGCACGGGCCATCAGCGTATCCGCGTCGGCCGCATGCGCCGGCCAGCAGGCGATGCCGATGCCGGCGCTCAGGTCCACGGTGTGATCGTCCAGCGTCATCGGCTGCTCGAAGGCCGCGCCGATGCGGCGGGCGACGCCGAGCGCGACCTCGGTGTCGGCGCGCGGCAGCAACACGGCGAACTCGTCGCCGCCCAGGCGGGCAATCAGGTCGCCGTCGCGCAGCGCCTGGCTCGACAGCCGCTCGGCCACGGCTTTCAGCAGCCGGTCGCCCGATGCGTAGCCCAGCACGTCGTTGACATGCTTGAAGCGGTCGAGGTCGAGCATCAGCAGCGCCACGCCGTCGGTCGCCGGGTCGCAACGTGTCAACGCCGCCTGGGCCGTGTCGCGCAGGCTCGCGCGATTCGGCAGGCCGGTCAGCCGGTCGCTGTACGCCAGCGTGCGGATCTCGGCCTCGTTGGCGGCGATGTTCACCCGCATATGGTCGAAAGCCTTCGCGAGCTCGCCGATTTCGTCACCGCGACCGGTGTGTTTGAGGGGCCGGCTGTAGTCGCCGCGGCCGAGCCGCTCGGCGGCGCGCACCAGCGAGTGCAGCGGCGTCGTCACGCGGCGGGCGGTCCAGGCGCTGCCGTAGGCGAACAGCGCCACACCGATCAACGTGATCGCCGCCAGCACCAGCTGCACCTGATGGAACGGCGCCACCACTTCCTGCACCGACCGCAGCAACACGCTGCGCAGGGTGCCGCCGCCGGTGTCGTGCACCACCGTTCTGGCGAAGAGTTCGTCGCCATCGACCGCCAGGCCACCTGCCGCCAGGCCCTCGCGCTCCAGCCGGCGGGCGGCGGGCGCTGGCAGTGTGCTGGCCACCACGCGCGGGGGTTGCTCGCCGGTCGAGGCCAGCAGGGCCACGTGCAGCCCCGACAGGGCCCGCATGTCGTCGGCCATCGCCTGGCCGAGCGGGAACCCCATCACGACGTAGCCGATCGTCACCGGCGCGCGCAGCGGCACGATGACGAACTGGTGCGGCAGGCCGTCGATCAGCACCAGGCGGCTGCCGGCGTTGTCGCGAGCAAGCGGCGCGGCCACATCCCGCAGCAGTCGGGTGGTGGCGGCGGCATCGGCGCCGGCCGCGTGCAGGGCCCGTGTGTCGAACGAGGTGTCGAGCAGCGCCGACACGGTGGCGCCGATACGTGCCCCGTGATTGTCCAGCGCGGAATCGATGGTGGCCCGGTCGCCCGAGGTCACCGCGGAGCGGAAGCCGTAGTCGGCCGTCAACAGCATGGCGCCCTGGCGCAGCCGCTGGGCGTTCTGGTCGAGCAGGCGCTGCCACACACGTTCGCCGATGGCGAGTTCGGCGGCGAGCTGCGCACGGGCATTGCGTGCAATGCTCTGGCGAACGACACCGAAGCCGGCCGCCTGCACGATGAGCAGCAGCAGCAGGGACAGCGCGACGATGCGCGCCGCCAGCCCGCCACCGCCGAATTGAACCAGCCCTTTCGCGGCGCGCCGCAACCACGCGTTCATGGCGCCGCTCCGGCCAGGCGCACCTGGATCGTTGCGCCGCCCGCGGCGACGGCGAGCGGCTGGTCGAGTGCCGGCGCGCCGACGGGCAGGCTCGAGTGCCAGACCCGCAGTCGGTACGTGCCCGCCGGCACGTCGGGCAGCTCGGCGCGCCCGGACGCGGTGCTCAGCGCGTAGTACGGCGTCTCGACGACCACGACCCACGCGGCCATGTGGTCGTGGATGTTGCAGCCCAGCACCGCGATGCCCGGCCGGTCGAAGACGACCGGGTTGGCGGGCTTTCCGGCATAGAGCTTGAGCTCGAAGGGCTTGATCGCCGAAAACGAATAGACGTGGTGGCGCACGTTGTCGCGGTTGGGGAACTCGACCGACGTGCCCAGTGGCACGACACTGACCATGGGCACGAACTGCTTGCCCGACTGGGCGATCTCCGCGCCCTGCACCGGGCGCGCGGCAGCCTTGGCCTCCTTCGACTCGAGAAAGACCACCGCGTCGGTCAGCGGGCGTCCGGTGGCATCGGCCACCTGCACCTGCACCGCAGCCGCCTGGGCGCCGAGCGCAGCAAGCAGACAGGTCGTGATCATCGATGAGCGCAAGAAATGAGTTGGCATGTCGGTTCAGGCAAGTCGGAACCCATGGCATGACGGGCACCTCTGCCTTTATCGGCTTGCGCAACAGTTCACTTAACGGGGGTCTGGCAACGTGGTGCCGGTCGTGTTCGCGACGCGCCGGTCGATATGACGCGGATGCTTCGAATCGTTGCGCTTGCGTGTTTGTGGGCCGGGCAGGTCGCCCTGGCGGCGGACTGCCCGGCATCGTCACCCCGCTGGCGCGAGCAGGTGCTGCAGGAAGTGAATGCCTTGCGTGCCGTCGGCGGGCCCTGCGGCGAGGCGGCCGCTTTCGGTCCTGCGGGGGCGATCAAGTGGAGCCCGGGTCTCGAGGCGGTGGCGTCGGCCCAGGCCGCGTGGATCGCCATCCGCGGCGACCTGTTGCACGTGGGCCCGCGCGGCGAGCGCCTGGCAGCGCGCGCGGCGGCGGTGTCCTACCGCTTTGCACTGGTGGCAGAGAACCTTGCAGCCGGGCAGCGCAGTGATGCCGAGGTGGTGGCCGCCTGGCGCGCGAGCCCGGGCCACTGCGTGAACCTGCTGCATCCCGAGCTGACGGAGGCCGCGTTGTCGTGTGTCAGCTCGCCTGGGGGCCCGTGGTGGGTGATGACGCTCGGGCACCCGCAATGACGCCGCCACCGAGGCAGATCTCGCCGTCGTAGAGCACGGCCGACTGCCCGGGCGTGACGGCCCACTGCGGCAGGTCGAAGTCGAGCTCGAAACCTTGTGGTGTCGGCCGGAACGCGCACGGCGCGTCGGACTGCCGATAGCGCGTCTTGGCCGCCATCCGGCCGGCGTCAGGCGCCGTGCCGGCGACCCAGCTCACGTCGTCGGCCGACAGCGCGGCGGACAGCAGCCACGGGTGATCGTGCCCCTGCACGACACGCAGCACGTTGCGGTCCAGTTCCTTGCGGGCCACGTACCACGGTGCATGCTGCCCGCCGCCCGCTTTCACCCCGCCGATGCCCAGCCCCTGGCGCTGGCCGAGCGTGTAGAAGCTCAGACCCACGTGGCGCCCGACCTCGTGCCCGCGGTCGTCGATCATCGGGCCCGGCACATGATTCAGGTAGCGGTTCAGGAATTCGCGGAAAGGACGTTCGCCGATGAAGCAGATGCCGGTGGAGTCCTTCTTCTTCGCGTTCGGCAGGCCGATCTCGGCAGCGATGCGGCGTACCTCGGTCTTCTTCAGTTCTCCCACCGGGAACAGCGACTTCGCAAGCTGCGCCTGGCTCAGGCGGTGCAGGAAATAGCTCTGGTCCTTGGCAGGGTCCAGGCCCTTGAGCAGCTCGAACGAGCCGGCGCGCTCTCGTACACGGGCGTAGTGACCGGTGGCGATCTTTTCGGCGCCCAGGCGCAGCGCGTGGTCGAGAAAGGCCTTGAACTTGATCTCGGCGTTGCACAGCACGTCCGGATTGGGCGTGCGGCCCGCCTGGTATTCACGCAGGAACTCGGCGAAGACACGGTCCTTGTAGTCGGCAGCGAAATTGACGTGTTCGATCTCGATCCCGATCACGTCGGCCACCGCGGCCGCGTCCACGAAGTCGACATTCGACGAACAGTAGTCGCTGTCGTCGTCGTCCTCCCAGTTCTTCATGAAGATGCCGACGACTTCATGCCCCTGCTGCTTGAGCAGCCAGGCGGTGACGGCAGAGTCCACCCCGCCGCTCAATCCCACGACGATGCGATGCCGGCGAGCCATGCCGCGATTGTCGGGTACGTCCCGTGCCTCTCAAGATCCCGCCAATGCCGCCGCCATCCGAACGGCCCGGCCCAGCGCACCGAGCATCGCCGCATGCCGGGGTTTGCCCGTGGCTACCGGTCCCCCGAGACGCTGCTGGCCTTTGCGCTGGCATGTTGCCGCGAGGCAGCCACCCAAGGGTAGGCTGGCCCGACGCGGCAGCGCGACCGCGATGCTGGCGTCGCGCACATTTCGGCCCGAAGACCGTGCGTCAACCTGGCGCAAGTGGCGGGAAGGCGCGCCTGGACGCCTCTTGCGGCAGGGATCGCGATCACTGCCTCGAGCAGCTCTCGCGCGGTGAACGACGCTCTATCAGAACGTGGCCCACTCGTCGTCGGTTCCGGTGCGTGCCGGCGAAGGCTGTCCGCGTTCGGATCCTTCAATGGCGACGTCGTCGCTTGCGACTTGTCGCTTGGGACGTGACAGTGGCTGCGCAAGTCGCGGCACCTTGCCAAAGGCGGGGCGGCTGACATTGGTCGCACGGTCGGGACCACGTCGCTCAACGGAGGCGAGGACCTTGGGTGCGGCGGGCGGCTCGAAACCCGCCGGGCCTTGCTGGGACAGCTTGAACACCGAGACGGCCTGCACGAGTTGCTCGGCTCGCGACCTGAGGCTGTCCGCCGCAGCCGCACTCTCTTCCACCAGCGCCGCGTTCTGCTGAGTCGCCTGGTCCATCTGCGTCACGGCCTGCCCCACCTGTGCCACGCCGGCACTCTGCTCGGTGCTGGCCGCACTGATCTCGCCCATGATGTCGGTCACGCGGCGGATCGATGCGACCACCTCGTCCATCGTCGTGCCGGCCCGGTCGACCAGCCCGGTGCCCTGTTCGACCCGTTCGACGCTGGCGGTGATGAGCGCCTTGATCTCGCGCGCGGCCTCGGCACTTCGCTGTGCGAGGCTGCGCACTTCGGCAGCGACGACGGCAAAGCCGCGACCCTGCTCGCCGGCGCGCGCGGCCTCCACGGCCGCATTCAGCGCCAGGATGTTGGTCTGGAACGCGATGCCGTCGATCACGCCGATGATGTCGGCGATCCTGCGGCTGCTGTCGTTGATGCCCTTCATTGTCTCGACGACCTGGGCGACGACTTCGCCACCCTGCACGGCAACGGTCGACGCGCTCGAGGCCAGCTGGTTGGCCTGGCGTGCGTTGTCGGCGTTCTGGCGCACGGTCGACCCGAGCTGCTCCATTGATGCGGCCGTCTGCTGCAGCGCCGAAGCCTGCTGCTCCGTGCGGCCCGAAAGATCCTGGTTGCCTTGCGCAATCTGTGCACTGGCCGTGGCGACGCTGTCTGCGTTGCTGCGCACGCTGCCCACCACGCGGGCGAGGCTCTTCTGCATCCGGTCCAGCGCCGCCATGAGCTGCGCCACTTCGTCGCTGCCCTGCGCGGCGACGGTGCGCGTGAGATCGCCTGCGGCCACGCCTTCGGCAAGGCCGACCGCCTG
>JAHECD010000198.1 GCA_024641945.1 Rubrivivax sp.
CACGAGCGCCGACTGCAGCGCGGCGATATCCACCGCGCGCGGCGCCACGCCCTGCGCGACGGCCAGCGCAGCCGCCGTGCCCGCCGCCTGCCCGGTGATCCAGCATTGCGGAATCTCGCGCATGAAGCCGTGCGAATTCTTGTCGCATGAAATATGGCGCCCGCAGGCGAGAAGCCCGTCGAGCGACTCGGGCACGAGCGCGCCGTACGGAATCGAGATATTCGGGAACTTGGGGCTCACCGCCGGGGTCACGCCCACTTCGTCGGGCAGCGCCACGCCGTCGGGCCAGCGGCTGCGCAGCACGGCGTCGACACCGCGCAGGCGGCGCGCGTGGCGCACGCCGATCTGCGGAGCGGACAACATCAGGTAGGCGCTCTCGAAGCCAGGCGCATGACGTTTGTAGAAGTCGAGGTGCGCCGCCATCGCGCGGTGCGAGCGCACCTCCACGGCCGTGAGGTCGTCGACATCGAGGGCCGAATAGCCGGTCTGGCGCGGGCCCATGAACAGCGCCACGTCGTTGCGCCAGCTCACGAAGGGGCGGTCGAACAGGCCACATTCCTTGCGCCCGCGTGCCATGAAGTCGGCGTGTGCGTCGGGCTCGCCGGCCTTGAATTCGATCCAGCGGTTCATGTCGACGCCGGCGAACATCCAGGACGTATTCATGCAGTGGTGGACGTCGGCCTCTTCGATGTCGTTGTCGAAGGCGGCGCCGGCACGCGCGAAGAGGTCGCCGTCGCCGGTGGCGTCGACCACCACCTTGGCGCGGATGGCCATGCGGCCTTCCTTGCTCTCGAACGTGGCGCCGGCGACCACGCCGTGGTCGATGAGCGGCGTGCAGCCCCACGAGTGATAGACGAGCTTGACGCCGCTCTCGATGACCATCTCCTGCGACAGCAGCTTGAGCCGCTCGGGGTCGATCGTGGGCGACCAGGTCACCACGCCGTGGTACGCGGCCGTGCGGTGCGACCAGTGCGCCGCGCGCGCGGCCTCGGTGGAACCCCATTCGTCGCGCTGCGGGCCGGCCACGGCCTCGGGCGGCAGGCGGTCGAAGAGCTCTTCGGCAAACCCGCGGATCACGAGCTGGCCCTGCCAGTCGGTCATGCGGTCGATCCAGATCACCAGGCCGCCGGTGGACAGCCCGCCGAGGTGGTTGTAGCGCTCGAGCAGCACCACGTCGGCGCCGGTGCGTGCCGCGGCCACCGCGGCCGCCGTGCCCGAGGGCCCGCCGCCCACGACGAGCACGTCGCACTGGCGGTAGACCGGTATGTCGCGCGCGGCCTCGTGCAGCGTGCCCAGGTCGGCGCGGGGCTCCTTGGCGTCGCGGCCGAAGATGTCGGCGGTGAGGATGCGTTCGTCGGTGCGGACGACGGTTTTCATGGCAATCGAATTTCTGGCGGGGATATTGGATAATGGACGCAACGTCCAAAAAGCGCAATAAGGTTGTCTACGATGCGGCGGCCGGCCACCACGAGGTGCCCAGGCCGCTGCCTACCGCCACCCGCGGCCCGCCGTGGCCGCTCGATGAAGAGGTCTCTCGATGATGCGTTCATTTCGCCGGCGTGCCTTGCTGGCACTGTGCACTTCCAGCTGCATGGCCGGCATGGCCTTGGCCCAGCCTGCGCAGTATCCACAGCCCGGCAAGACCATCAGGCTGATGGTGGGCCTAGCGGCGGGCGGCTCGCTCGATGCGCAGGCACGCACGGTGGCGCAGAAGATCACCGAGCAGACCGGCGTGCAGGTGGTCGTCGACAACAGGCCCGGCGCGAGCATGATGCTCGCCGCGAGCGAGGTGGCGCGTGCCAACCCCGACGGCTACACGCTGTTGTACGCGCCATCGTCGACGTTTGCGCAGAACCCGCACACGCTGAACAACGTGCCGTACGACCCGTTCAAGGATTTCACGCCCATCACGCTCGCCACCAAGGGCCCGCTCGTGCTGACGCTGCACACCTCGGTGCCGGCGGCCAACGTGAAGGAACTCGTCGCGTGGGCGAAGGCGAATCCGGGCAAGCTCAATTTCGCCTCCTTCGGCACCGGCACGTCGTCGCATGTCTACGCCGAAGCCTTTGCCAAGGCAGCCGGCATCGAGATCGTGCACGTGCCGTACAAGGGCACGGCCGATGCCGCGCGCGACCTGCTCGAGGGGCGTGTACAGGCCTACTTCGACGCCGCGCCGACCGCGCTCATCAACGAGAAGACCGGCAAGATCCGCATCCTCGGCGTGGCCGCACCGGTGCGCAATACGTTCATGCCGACCGTGCCGACGATCAGCGAGCAGGGTGTCGCGGGCATCGACCTGACGAGCTGGATCGCGGTGGTCGGCCCGGCGAAGATGGCGCCCGAACTGGTGGCCAGGGTGAATGCCGTTTTCGGGGCCGCGCTGTCCACGCCGCAGGTGCACGACACGATCGCCAAGGGCGCCTACGAAACGTCGCCCGGCACCCCCGAGCAGCTCGCCAGCGAGATCCGCAGCGCCTACGACCGCTGGGGCGCGATGATCAAGGCGATCGGGTTCCAGAAACAGTGACGCCGCGACGCGTACGTCACTTGCCGGGGGTCGCAGGATCCGATGCCGGCCGACGACGTGATGGCGGCGCCCGTGGGGACCGCCACCCTCAGAGCAACGGCACTCACTCGGTCGTGGCGACGTTCACCGCCTCGCCACGCTGGGCTGCGATGCGCCGCACCAGGGCCGCAAAGGCCGGTGACGCGTGCATCGCCGCATAGCGCGCAGACACCTCGGCGTAGCGCGGGCTGAACAACGCGGGCTCGTCGCCCTGGTGCAGCGCCGCCATGCCGGACTCGCGCCAGATCTGCAGGTCGGCGATCACCTCGGCTCGGCTCAGGGGTCGCTCAGCGTAGGCATCGTCGACCGCCATGGCGGATTGCACGAGGCCGGCCAGGAGGACAGCGGGAACGATCAGGATCGAGGCTTTCATCGCATTTCCTTTCAAGGTGGTTATGGCCAGCCGCCACCGTGGCGGACTGCCCGCCGACCATCGCCGCGGCGGGGTTCGACCGTTGGCGATGGCGACGCCTCCAAGGTAGGCGCCACGCGGCACCTGCACATCGATCACCTTGGGGACCGCTGCCCACCCACGCCCCCTGTCTTGTGGACGTTTGCGGCCCGACGAAGGCCATGCGGCACACTCGGGTCATCGACCCAACAACCACCGAGGACACCGACATGGAACGCCGACCGCTCGGCATCAGCACCCTGAACGTCGCACCGATCTGCCTGGGCACGATGACCTTCGGCGAGCAGGTGGGTGCCGGCGATGCCCACCACATCCTGGACCATGCACTCTCCCGCGGCGTGGACTTCATCGATACCGCCGAGATGTACCCCGTGCCGACCCGGCGCGAGACCTACTCGCGCACCGAATCCATCATCGGCGACTGGTTCGCCGCGCGGCCCGGCGCGCGTGACCGTGTCGTGCTCGCCACCAAGGTGGCCGGCCCGAGCCGCAACATGGACTGGGTCCGCAACGGCAGCCGCAACCTCACGAAGTCCGAGATGGTGCAGGCCTGCGACGATTCACTGCGCCGGCTCCGGACCGACCGCATCGATCTCTACCAGATCCACTGGCCCAACCGAAATGTGCCGATGTTCGGTGGCATCTACTTCGACCCGTCCAAGGACGAGGATTTCAGCAGCGTGCAGGAGCAGCTCGAAGGCATGGCCACGCTGGTGAAGGCGGGCAAGGTGCGGCATGTCGGCGTGTCCAACGAGACACCGTGGGGCGTGTGTGAATTCGTACGTGTGGCCGAGGCACAGGGCCTGCCGCGCATCGTCAGCGTGCAGAACCCGTACACACTCGTCAACCGCACCGCCGACAACGGGCTGGACGAGACGCTGCACCGCACCAGCGTCTCGCTGCTCGCCTATTCGCCGCTCGGCTTCGGCACGCTCACGGGCAAGTACGACGGACCGGGCGGCGTCGACCCGGCGCATCCCGAAGTCGGGCGCATCGCGCGCTTCGAGACGATGCGCAAGCAGCGCTGGGGCCGGCCGGAGACGCTCGCCGCCGCGCGCCGCTACAACGCGCTGGCCGTCCGGCACGGCATGACGCCCGCGCAGATGGCACTGTCGTTCTGCTACCGCAACTGGCGCGTGGCGAGCACGATCATCGGCGTGACCAGCATCGCCCAGCTCGACCAGAACATCGACGCCTGGGGCACCGTGCTGCCGCCCGAACTGCTGGCCGCGATCGATGCCGTGCGCTGGGAGATCCGCGACCCGGCGCAGTAG
>JAHECD010000199.1 GCA_024641945.1 Rubrivivax sp.
GGCCCGCCGCCCGGGCGGTGCCGACGGCGATGCACAGGGCGGTAAGGGCGAGGGCCTTGCTCATTTGGCGAGATCGTATCCGCACGGCAGGTGCGCCGAACCTTGAACCGGTTCAAGGAAAAAGACCGAGCAAATCCCTAGGCTACCCCCTGCATCCCTACACAGGAGTCCGGCCATGCAATCGAGCGCAGGCGGTGGGTTTACCAAGCAGATGGCGCGCAACATCTTCTACGGCGGCACGCTGTTCTTCGTGCTGCTCTTCATCGGGCTCGTGGCCGACAGTTCGAGCCAGATCCCGAAACGCTCCAACCAGGCGGCGCTGACGCCGGCGGTGGAGCGCGGCAAGACGGTCTGGGAGACACGCAACTGCATCGGCTGCCACACGCTGCTGGGCGAGGGTGCGTATTTCGCGCCCGAGCTGGGCAACGTCTACAAGCGCCGCGGGCCGGAATTCATCAAGGCCTGGATCAAGGCGCAGCCCACCAACGCGCCGGGCCGCCGGCAGATGCCGCAGTTCCACCTGAGCGACCAGCAGCTCGACGACCTGGTCGAGTTCCTCAAGTGGACCAACGGCATCAATACCGAAAACTGGCCGCCCAACATCGAAGGCTGAGGAGCACCCCGCCATGCAAGCATTCACGCTCAAGTACAAGTCGCAGTCGGTGGCGAAGTTCTACTTCGTCGGCGCGCTCGCGCTCTTCGTCGGCCAGATCGTCTTCGGCATCACGCTCGGACTGCAGTACGTGATCGGCGACCTCTTCTTCCCGTACATCCCGTTCAACCAGGCGCGCATGGTGCATACCAACCTGCTCATCGTCTGGCTGCTGTTCGGCTTCATGGGCGCGGCCTACTACCTGGTGCCCGAGGAGAGCGAGACCGAGCTGTGGAGCCCGAAGCTCGCGCTCGTGCTGTTCTGGATCTTCCTGGCCGCCGGCGCACTCACGATCGTGGGCTATCTCGCGGTGCCGTATGCCAAGCTGGCCGAACTCACCGGCAACGAACTGCTGCAGACGATGGGGCGCGAATTCCTCGAGCAGCCACTGCCCACCAAGCTCGGCATCGTGGTCGTCGCGCTCGGCTTCCTGCTGAATATCGGCATGACGATGCTGAAGGGCCGCAAGACGAGCATCACGCTCGTGCTGCTGATGGGGCTGACGGGGCTGGCGCTGCTGTTCCTGTTCAGCTTCTACAACCCGCGCAACCTGGTGCAGGACAAGATGGCCTGGTGGTGGGTCGTGCACCTGTGGGTGGAAGGCGTGTGGGAGCTGATCCTCGCCTCGCTGCTCGCCTTCGTGCTCATCAAGACCACCGGCGTCGACCGCGAGGTGATCGACAAGTGGATGTACGTGATCATCGCGATGGCGCTCATCACCGGCATCCTCGGCACCGGCCACCACTACTACTTCATCGGCCTGCCGGCCTACTGGAGCTGGATCGGCAGCGTCTTCAGCGCGCTCGAGCCGATCCCGTTCTTCATGATGACGGTCTTCGCCTTCAACATGGTGCAGCGGCGCAAGCGCGAGCACCCCAACCAGGCGGCGGTGCTGTGGGCGGTGGGCACGGCGGTGATGGGCTTTCTCGGCGCCGGACTGTGGGGCTTTGCGCACACGCTGAGCGCCGTCAACTACTACACGCACGGCACGCAGATCACGGCGGCGCACGGCCACCTCGCGTTCTACGGCGCCTACGTGCTGGTCGTCATCACGATCATCAGTTACGCGATGCCCACGCTGCGCGGGCGCGAGGCGAACCCGAAGCGCGCGCAGGCGGTCGAGATGTGGAGCTTCTGGATCATGACCATCGGCATGGCGGTGATGGTGCTGGCGCTCACCGGCGCGGGCATCCTGCAGGTCTGGCTGCAGCGCCTGCCGACGAGCGGGGCGCTCGGCTTCATGGCCACGCAGGACCAGCTCGGCTTCTTCTACTGGGCGCGGGTGTGGGGCGGCGTGGGTTTCCTCGTCGGGCTGCTCACCTACCTCGGCAGCTTCTTCATCGGCGAGAGCGCCGCCGAGCGCGCCGAGGCCGGCGCCGCCCTACCGGCACGCGCGTGAGCGGGAGCCGGCGATGGAGATGACGAGCGCGCGCCACCTCGCCGAGGTGCCGTACTACGCCGCGCAGGGCGACGAGTGCGCGCTCTTCGAGCACGCGGCGCGCAGCCGGCTGCCGCTGCTGATCAAGGGCCCCACCGGCTGCGGCAAGACCCGCTTCGTCGAGCACATGGCGGCGCGGCTGCGGCGCCCGCTCGTCACCGTGAGCTGCCACGACGACCTGAGCGCGGCCGACCTCGTCGGGCGCCACCTCATCGTCGGCGGCCAGACCGTCTGGAGCGACGGGCCGCTCGCGCGTGCCGTGCGCAGCGGCGCGGTCTGCTACCTCGACGAGGTGGTCGAGGCGCGCAAGGACACCACGGTGGTGCTGCACCCGCTGGCGGACGACCGGCGCGTGCTGCCGATCGAGCGCACCGGCGAGCTGCTTGCCGCGCCGCCCGAATTCATGCTCGTGATCTCGTACAACCCCGGCTACCAGAACCTGCTGAAGGGCCTGAAGCCGAGCACGCGCCAGCGTTTCGTCGCGCTGACGATGGGCTACCCGGTGCCCGAGGTCGAGCGCACGATCGTCGCCGCCGAGAGCGGCGTCGACACCGCGACCGCAGCGCGGCTGGTGCAGCTGGCGCAGGCGCTGCGCCGGCTCACCGAGCACGACCTCGAAGAGACCGCCAGCACACGGCTGCTCGTGATGGCCGCGCGCCTGGTGGCCAGCGGCATGGGCGAGCGTGCGGCCTGCCGCGCCGCGATCGCCGACGCGCTGACCGACGACGGCGAGACCGCGGGCGCGCTCGACGAGATCGTGCGCGCGGTCGTCGGCGACCGGTGAGGCGGCGATGGTGCAGACCGTGGGCGCCGGAATCGTCTGCCCGAGTTCTGCGGCGGCGGCGTGCGGAGTCGGCTCGGTGACCTTCGTCTCCTGCACACCCCCGACCGACCGGCTCCAGCGCCGCCGCCGCGCCTTCCAGCTCGCATTCTTCGTGCTCTTCCTGGGGGCACCGGCGCTCGACCTGCTGCGCTTCGACCTGCACGAGACGCAGCTGTGGTTCCTGGGCCTGCGCTGGAGCCTGGGGCTGGACGCCTTCCGCGCGGGCGAGATCACGGCGCAGCAGGCGGCGCTGTCGATCCTCCTGCGTGCGTTCCTGCCGGGGCTGCTGTTCGTGGCCGGCTTTCTCACGGTGGCGTACCGCTATGGGCGCCTGTACTGCGGCTGGCTGTGCCCGCATTTTTCGGCCGTCGAGGGCCTGAACAACCTGCTGCACCGCGCGATCGGCAAATTCAGTCTCTGGGACCGCCGCCCCACGCCGCGCGCCGGCGCCGTGCCGGACCGCCGCTGGGGACCCGTCTTCGCGCTCGCCTGCGTGCTGATGGGGTTCACCTGGGCGATCACGCTCGTGACCTACCTGCTGCCGCCGACCGAGATCTGGGGCGGCCTGCTGCACGCCACGCTGACGCCGAACCAGGCGCGTTTCCTCTTCGTCGCGTGGGGTGTCTTCACGCTCGAGTTCGCATTCGCGCGCCACCTGTTCTGCCGCTTCGGCTGCGCGGTCGGCCTGTTCCAGAGCCTGGCATGGCTCGCGAACCCGAAAGGCCTGGTGGTCGCCTTCGATCGCCACCGCGCCCGCGAGTGCAAGACCTGCACCGACCCCTGCGACGACGTCTGCCCGATGCGGCTGCACCCGCGCAACATCAAACGCATGATGTTCTCCTGCGTGCAGTGCGGCCAGTGCCTGCAGGCCTGCCAGCATTCGCAGACGGTGCAGGCGCGCACGCCGGTGCTCGAATGGAAGGTGGGCCTCGACGCGGTGCGCGAGACCCTGCGGCAGAAGGCCGGCGGGCCGAAGCCTTAGGTCCGAGGCCGTCGAGCCGTAGCCGAAGATTCGAAGCCGTAGAACCGAGGACCGCAATGGAAGAGTGGGTCGGCGCCTGGTGGCATCACGCGGTGACGCGCGCGGCCGACCGCTCGCACGCCGACGCGTGTGTCACGCTCGACGAGATGGCGGGCCCGATCGGCGCGCTCTTCCGCGCTGGCGGCGGCGATGCCGCACTGCGTGTCGCACCCGTGGCCGAGGGTGCGATCGGCGGCCCGCGCGGCTGGCTGCAGCACCTGGCCGGCAGCGGCACCCGCGCGGCGCGCCCCCGGCTCGACGCCGACGTGCTGGCGC
>JAHECD010000200.1 GCA_024641945.1 Rubrivivax sp.
GCCGGCGCCTTCCCCGGCCCGACCTTCCACCCGATCGCCGGCGAGCGTGTCCTTGAACGCTTCCACCGCACGGGCGGCTTCAGGTGTCGCGTCGAGTGTCGCGTTCACTGCTGCCTCCACTGCCTCCACCAGGGCCACGACGGTCGCCACCACGGCCGCGACCATCGCCCCGTTGTCCGCAGCCCTGTCCAGCGCGCTGTCGGCGACACGCACTTCCTCGGCGTTCGCCAATCTCGCCCAGGCGGCGCAACTGCAGGTCCTGACACCGCGCGACGCGACCGACCCGCTGTTCGCCATGGTGACGATGGCCGCGCCGGCGGGCAGCGAGCCGGCCGTGCCCGACGTGCCGGTCGACCTGCCGCCGCCGTTCCGCGTCGACACACTCGTCAGCGTCGCGCTGGCGGCTGTGGCGTCGGACGTCAAGGCCAGGGCCCAGCTTGCCGCCCGGGTGGACCTGGGCGACTTCGCGCCCGATGCGCGCAGTGGCGGCAGCGGACCGTCAGGCGCCCCGCCGCGCGGCAGCACCTTGCTCGACGATGCACTGGTGCCCGCGCTGACCGGGCTCGACGCGACGCTCGTCTTTCCCGCCGTCGATGCCTTGCCCGACGACAGCCTGCTCGCGCTGGCGGTCGACGGCGCCGCGGTCGAGGCGCTGCTCGTCGGCGCCAACCACGAACTCGTGCGCGAACTGCAATGGCGCGGCGCACCGGTGCGTCCCGACGCCACGCTGCTGTGCAATGCGTGGGAGCAGCTTGCGTTGCCGGCGATCGCCGACTGGCCGCTGGGCAGCGCACTCGGCCAGCACGCGCCGCAACTCGGCGCCACCGTCGTGCTCGTGCGCAGCGCGCTCGTCGCGCACCTGCCCGGCTTCGATCCGTGGCTCGCGCAAGCCGTGGCCGTCAACGCGTCCGGCGGGCGGCGGCCCGGCGGGCCGTCGCTGGCGCCAGCCTTCCGCGGCCGGCTGGGCGAAGAGATCGCCTATTTCGGGTTCATGCTGACCCCCGACCAGATCGCCGGGCGCGACGGCAGTGCCGGCTGGTATTTCTGCTTCCAGCAAGCGCCGCAACGCCCGCGGTTCGGGCTCGACGAGACCGCCGTGGAAACGATGAAAGGCTGGCCCGATCTCGACTGGTCGCGCGTCGATGCTTCGAACGGCCGCCTGCACCTGCTGCCCGCGCCGGTGCCGCTCGACGCCGGCGGCCTGGCCTGGGGGCGCGACGGCGCACAGATGGCCGCGATCCTGCTGCAGAAGCCCGTGCGCTTTGCGATCCACGGGTCGCAGCTGCCCGGCATGGGGGCCGACTGATGGCCACCCGACGCACGCCGCCGAAGCCGGCTGCACGCAAGAAGGCCACACCCGCGGTACCGGCCAAGGCCGTCAAGACGCCATTGCGTGCGGGTCTCGTGATCGGCGCCGATCTGCCTCCTGGGACCGAGCGCCAGCCGCCCGTGACGAAGCCGCCCGTGACGCGGCCGCCCGTCGCGCAGCCACCGGTGGCCCAGCCGCCAGCGTCGCCGCCGGCCGCCGACAACCTGCCGCCATCGCCACTGCCGGTGGAGCTGCCCGATGACCGCCTGGCCGACGCCGGATTCGCCGGCACCGTGCCGGCGCTGCTGCTGCCAGTGCGCATCGAGACGCGGTGGATGGGCACGCCGGAGGCGCCGGAACTCTGGGTGCGGCTGTTCCCCGACATGGTCCACGTGGCCACCGAGCGCAATGGCCTCGACGACGAGGAGCAGGCCCTCGCGCAGGCGTTCCTGGCCGCCGCCGACGATGCCGCGCGCCACGCCGTGTGGGACGACCTCGTGCGCCTGCGCGGCGCCGCGCGCGCCACGCAGGCGGTGCTCGACGTGCGTGCCGGCGCCGGTGTCGCAACACAGGCGATCGAATCGCGCACGCAGGCGCACCTGCTGCCGGCGCGATTTGCGCTCGTGCTCGAAAGCGGCTCGGCGCGCCGTGTGGTCTGGGGCGCCGACATCCCGCCGCTGCTCGAAGCCGGCCTGGCAGACCCGTCCGACGCCGCGACGCGGTGGCAATTCGACTTCGACGCCGCCGAGGCCGCAGGCCTGGCGCAGCGCGTGCCGTTCGAGCCGCGGTCGGCGCACGTGCTGAAACGCATCGTCGCGCTCGGCCTGCGTGATGGCGCGCCCGAGGTGCAGGCGGCGGCATGGGGCGAACATCTGGCCCGGCAGTTCGGCAGCGCGGGCGGCGAGTTGCTCGAGGTCGGCACACCCACCAACAACACCGACGACACGCGCTCGGGTTTCGACAGTCGCAGCCGCGCCGATCGCTACGGTGCCGCGTTGCGCCAGCTGGACGAACCGCTGGCCGAGGCGAGCGACGGCGCGCGGCTGGCACGCGCCTTCGGCCTGGATGAGGCCACGTGGCGCCCCTGGCCGGGCGCACGCGAGCAAGCGGACAGCGCCGTCGCGGCGATGCACGGCGCGTTGTGGCCGGGCACGCTGGGCACGTGGCTGCGGCGCCTGATCGCCCCGGCGCTGCCACCCGCGGCGCGGGCTTTCATGCGGCAACTTTTCGTCGACGACGTGCGCGCGCGCGGGCCGCTGTCCACGCTGCGCATCGGCCGCCAGCCCTACGGCGTGCTGCCCGCCACGTCGCTGGCGCGCTGGAGCGCAGGCGACGCCACCGTGCAGGCGGCGCAGGTGCTGCGCGAGTTGCGCCGTCACTGGGCCGCACAGGCACATCCGCCCACGCTGGACGGCGGCAGCGGTGACGAGGACACGTTGCGCGCCGCGCTGTCGCAGCTGCCGGGCAGCCGCCGTTTCGCGGTGCGCCGTTTGCGATCGAGCACGTTGCGCGGCGGGCCGGCAGTGCTGGCGCGTGCGCAGCGCTGGGCGGCGGTGCAGGGCGTTTTCCAGCGCATGGGGCTCGCTGCGCAGCCGGAGCTGGCCAATCTCTTCCACGACCCGCAGGCGCACTGGAGCCGTCTGCCGGCGGTCGCGGGCGGCGCGGTGGACCGTTCGCAGCCATTGCCAGGCAACCTGCTGCAGGCGCTGGGCGCGCCGCAGACCGCGAATGCGCTGCGACGTCATCTGCCCGATGGCGCGGCGGCGCCGGTGGCGGCGTCGCTGCTGTACCTGCTGGTGCGCGCCGGGCTGCTCGAACAGGCACTCGACCTCGTCGAAGACCTCTTCGGTGTGACCACGGTGCAGGTCACCGACCACCGCACGAACCCGCCGACGCAACGTGTGGACCGCGCGTGGCGTCTGCTCGACTCGGCGAGCCCGCGCCTGGGCGGCGCGTCGATCGGCCAGACCATGGCGCGCGTGCCGCAGTTGCGTGACCTGGTCGCGGCCATCGGGTCGGAGTGGGTTCAACTGCTGGCGCCGATCCATCAACAGCGCGCGTCGGTGGCACATCTGGCGGCCCTGCCCGTGGGCCAACTCGAGCGCCTGCTGCACGAGACGCTCGACGTGGCGGCCTACCGCCTCGACGCGTGGGCCACGGCGCTGGCGGCTCGGCGCCTGCGCGAACAGCGTGCGGCCACGCCGGCTGGCCTGCACGTGGGGGCGTGGGGCGTGGTGACGGTGGCGCCGCCCCCCGCCGCGCCCGGCGCACCGGCGCGCACCGAAGGTTTCGAGCTCGCCCCGTCGCTCGCACAGGCGCGCACCGCGGCCGTGTTGCGCAGCGGCTTCACCAAGCATGCCGGCAGTGCCGGTGCGGGGCAGGGGCTCGCGGTGGACCTGGCGTCGCAGCGCGTGCGGTCGGCGCTCGAGATCCTGCGCCTGGCGCGTGCGGGGCAGGGCGTCGGCGAACTGCTCGGGCGCCGGCTCGAACGCTGGCTGGTGGCGCACGGCCTCGGCCCGATGCTGCCGGCGCTGCACGACCAGGCGCCGCTGGGCGGCGGCCGCATCGGCATCGACGGCGTGGCCTTGTCCGACGCCTGGCAGGCCGCACCACCGCCCGCTGCGCTGGCCGATGCGGCGGTGCAGCTCGAGGAATGGATCGACAGCCTGGCCGACCTGATGCTGGCCGAGGCGGTGCACCACACCGTCAACGGCCGGCGCGAACGTGCGCGTGCGGCGATCGACGCCATCGAGCGTGGCGAGGCGCTGCCGGAGCAGGTTGACGTCGTCGCGGGCCCGCACGCACCCGGCGGTGTGCGGTGGCGCCTGGCGTTCGTGCTGCCGGCGGGTGGCGCGGGCTGGCCGGGCAGCGCCGCCGGCGTGCGCGCGCAGGCTTCACCG
>JAHECD010000201.1 GCA_024641945.1 Rubrivivax sp.
GCTGGCCGATTTCAAGCACTGGGACCTCGGCGACATCGTCGCCTGCGAGGGCACGCTGTTCCGGACAAAGGCGGGGGAGTTGTCGGTGCGTGCCGGCAGCGTGAGGCTGTTGACCAAGAGCCTGCGCCCGCTGCCCGACAAGTTCCACGGCATGACCGACCAGGAACAGAAATACCGCCAGCGCTACGTCGACCTGATGACCGACGAGACCGCGCGCGCCAGGTTCGTGGCGCGCAGCAAGGCCGTGAGCTCGATCCGAAACTTCATGGTCGAGCACGGCTTTCTGGAGGTCGAAACGCCGATCCTTCACCCGATTCCCGGCGGCGCCAATGCGAAGCCGTTCGTCACGCACCACAACGCGCTCGATCAGCAGATGTTCCTGCGCATCGCGCCGGAGCTGTACCTCAAGCGCCTGATCGTGGGCGGCTTCGAGCGTGTTTTCGAGATCAACCGCAGCTTCCGCAACGAAGGCATCAGCGTCCGGCACAACCCGGAATTCACGATGATGGAGTTCTATGCGGCGTACTGGAACCACCACGACCTGATGGACTTCACCGAGGCCGTGCTGCGCCACGCCGCGCGCCAGGCCACGGGCTCGGCCACGCTCAGCTATGCCGGACGCGAAGTCGACCTCGACAAACCCTTTGCGCGCCTGACGGTGCGCGATGCGCTGGTCGTGCACGCCGGCCTCACGCACGAGGAAGCGGGCGACGCCACGACGATCCACACCCGGCTGAAGGGCCTGGGCGAGGAGCCGCCGGCGCACTGGACGCTGGCCGAACTGCAGTTCGGCCTGTTCGAGGCGGCCGTCGAGGACAAGCTCTGGGAGCCGACCTTCATCGTCGAATACCCGGTGGAGGTATCGCCGCTGGCGCGTGCGTCGGATACGAACCCCGCCATCACCGAGCGCTTCGAGCTCTTCATCACCGGGCGCGAGTTCGGCAACGGCTTCTCCGAGCTGAACGACGCCGAGGACCAGGCTGCGCGCTTCAATGCGCAGGCGAAGAACAAGGAGGCCGGCGACGAGGAGGCGATGTACTACGACGCCGACTTCATCCGAGCCCTCGAATACGGCATGCCGCCCACCGGTGGCTGCGGCATCGGCATCGACCGGCTGGTGATGCTGCTCACCGACAGCCCGAGCATCCGCGACGTGATCCTCTTTCCGGCCTTGCGCCGCGAGGCTTGAACGGGTGTAAAACCGCGCTTGATGAATACGCGCATCGAGTCGCTGCATCTCGTCGAAACCGCCTGCTGGAGCGAACTCGCGCGGGCGGCGCTGGAGCGCGACCACGGCTGGCGCGTGATGACGCTGGCCACGGTCTCGGGCGAGCGTGCCGAGGCGCGATCGGTGGTGCTGCGCGAGGCGCGGCATGAGTTCCGAGAGTTGCTCTTCTACACCGACGACCGCTCGCCGAAGCTGAAGCAGATCGCCGCGCACCCGCTGGGCACCTTGCTCGCGTGGTCGCCCCGCATGGGCTGGCAGCTGCGCCTGCGGGTGCATCTGCAGCAGCTGGACCACGGCTTGGAGGTGTCGTCACGCTGGGCGCGCATGAAGCTCTCGCCGTCGGCACAGGATTACCTGTCGCCGCTCGCGCCGGGCATGGCACTCGACCGCCAGAGCGACGAACGCGCGTCGCGCGAGCACTTTGCCGTCGTCTCGGCGCGGGTCGAGGCGATGGACTGGCTCGAGTTGCACGCCGACGGGCACCGACGCGCGATGTTCGACGGCACCGACGCGCGCTGGGTCCAGCCCTGACCGTGGCGGCGGCGGGACCGCCGCGCAAGGTGCTACTTGTGCCGGAACGCCGCCTTGCGCTTGTTGACGAAGGCGTCCATGCCTTCCTTCTGGTCTTCGGTCGCGAAGAGCGCGTGGAACATGCGCCGCTCGTACTGGATGCCGTCGGCCAGCGGGCCTTCGAAGGCGCGGTTGACACACTCCTTGGCCATCATCACGCTCGGGGCGCCAAGCTGGCAGATCGTGTCGGCGGCGCCGAGTGCCTCGTCGAGCAACTTGTCCAGCGGCACGACGCGGGAAACGAGCCCGGCGCGCTCGGCCTCGGCGGCGTCCATCATGCGGCCGGTGAGCACCATGTCCATCGCCTTGGCCTTGCCCACTGCGCGCGGCAGGCGTTGCGTGCCACCGGCGCCGGGGATGATGCCGAGCTTGATCTCCGGCTGGCCGAAGCGCGCGTTGTCAGCGGCGATGATGAAATCGCAGCTCATCGCGAGTTCACAGCCACCGCCGAGCGCGAAGCCCGACACCGCGGCAATCACCGGCTTGCGCACGCGGCGGATCGACTCCCAGTTGCGCGTGATGTAGTCGCCCAGGTAGGCGTCCATGAAGCTGTAGCCGGCCATCGCGCCGATGTCGGCACCGGCGGCAAAGGCCTTTTCGCTGCCGGTGATGACCATGCAGCCGATGCCGTCGTCGGCATCGAACGCCAACATCGCCGCGCCCAGTTCGTCCATCAGCCCGTCGTTCAGCGCGTTGAGCTGCTTGGGCCGGTTCAGCGTGATGAGCCCGGTGCGGCGCGGGCCGTCGCCGCGGGTGTCTACGAGGATGAATTCGTGCGCCATGGAGGTCCTCCGGGCAAGGCTGGAATCGAGCAAACGGTCACTATAAGCGGGGCACCGTGGAGCGGTGCCGCACAATCGGGTCAGCAGGGAGTAAGCTTTTCCTTTCGTTGGGAAGACCGGAACAGGACCGACGCCAGATCGGGCCGGCCGGCATGGATGCGGATGCCCACCCTCTATCGCAAGACTGCCAAGGGGCTCATCGAGATCGAGACCCGTGCGAACCGGCTTCCGCCGCGACTTCGCAGCCTGTTGATCCTGGTCGATGGACGGCGCAGCGACGAGGAGTTGCGCAGGACGTTTCCACAACAAGCCGACGAGTCGTTGATTGCACTGGTGGGCGATGGATTCATCGAAGTCGTGAGCGTCGCCGACAGCGCGCCCGCCCCGCGCACCGCGACCCGACCGCCCACCGCGGCAGCGCCCACACGCCCTGCCGCACCGGTGGCCGCGGCGTCGACGATGCCCGCGTCGCTGCCGCCACTCACCGAGTTTTCGACCCTGCGGCGCGAAGCGGTGCGTGCGTTGAACAACGAAGTGGGGCCCGTCGCGGAGGCGTTGGCGATCCGCATGGAGCGCGCGCGCGAATGGGACGAGTTGCGTCCCTTGATCGACAAGGCGCTCGGGCTGATCGCCGATGTGCGTGGCAGGGCGGCGGCAACGGCCTACCAGCAGCGGTTCGTCGAAGACTGACGCTGCACGGTACGGATTCAGCGCGGCGGAGTCGCCGCTGACTCGGGCGCGGCCTGAAGGGGCACACGGTCGAGCATGAGGTCCATGTAGGTCTTTGCGTCCTGATGAATCAGGATACGCACCGGCAGATATTGCAGCGTCGGCGCAAACCAGGTGTCGATCGACAGCTCGCCGTCACGCGGCATGTCGCGTCGCGGTTTCAGGCGGAACGCCTTCACACGGCCCATCGGGGTGTACAGCTCCTCCTCGGGCTGCACGTCGTACAGCCAGCGGTCCACGCGGCGCGGCAAGGCCAGCGGCACCTCGATGGTCTCGCCGGCCCGCAGCCGCTGCGGCTGGGTGGTGAACAGCCACGTCAGTTGCACGAACTGGCTCGCGGTGTCCTGCACGCCGTCGGGCCGCACGGCCTCGGTGCCGTTGGCGAGCTGCACCCGTTCGCTATCGAACGAGACCGTCACGCGGCGCGGCTGGCGGAATGCGATTTCGGTCACCTCGTCGTACCGCCTGGGGCTGAGGCCTCGATCGGTGAGCACGCCGTCGCTCGAGATGCGGCGGCTGAACACCGGGATGACACTCACTTCGAGATGAACCTGGTAGTGGTCGCCGCGGCGCAACCATTCGACCTGGGCGCTGCCATGCACAGGGCCTCGGTAGTCGCCCTCGAGGGTATAGCTCAGGCGCGTCGACGGCGGCCACTCGAAAGCGGTCGCGGATGGCGCCGATGCGGTGGTGTCCGACCCCAACGCCTGGCGGTCGGTGGTTTCGGCTGCGGCTGCGGCTGCGGCTGCGGCTGCGGATGCAGATGCAGATGCAGATGCGGATGCAAACGCAGACGCGGAAGTAGACGCAGACGCATCGGCAGACACGGACGCCGGCCCTGAGGCAGCAGCCGCGACC
>JAHECD010000115.1 GCA_024641945.1 Rubrivivax sp.
TGCGGCTTCCGCGGCGCACCGAGCCGCGGGTGCGCGTGCCGGCCGGCAGCGTGTCCATCGCCGGTGGGCTGACCGCCATCTACCCCTGGGAAAGCCCCGGCGGCTGGCACCTTCTGGGGCGCTGCCCGGTGCGGCTGTTCGACGCTGCGCTCGAGACACCGTCGCTGCTCGCGGCCGGTGACCGTGTGCAGTTCGCGCCCGTGACGACGGCCGAGTACCGGCGTCTCGACGCTGCCGTGCATGCCGGCGAGATCTCAGCGGCGCATTGGCGGACCGATGACGCCAGCGCCGTGGAGCGTGCCACGTGAGTGCACAGGCGCCGAGTCTCGAAGTCGTGGCGCCCGGCGCCTATGCGTCCGTGCAGGACCGGGGGCGGCGCGGCTACCGCCGTGTCGGCGTGCCGTGGGCCGGCGTGCTCGATCCGCGCCTGATGCGTGTGGCGAACGCGCTGGTCGGCAATGCGGCCGACGCGCCGGTGATCGAGTGTTTCGATGGCGGCCTTCAGCTGGCCGCACGCGGCGCGGCGCTGCGCGTGGCCGTGGCCGGTGACGCGTTGATCGAGGCCGAGCTCGCGGGCGAGCACCAGGCATTGGCCGCCTGGTGTTCGCTGACGCTCGCCGACGGCGACCTGCTGCGTGTCCGGCGCCTGAAGCAGGGCCGCGTCGCGGTGATCGCGGTCGAAGGCCTCGCACTGCCGGCCGTGCTGGGCAGCGCATCGACCTATGCGCGGGCGGGGCTCGGCGGCATCGACGGGCGCGCGCTGGCTGCCGGCGCCCGATTGCCGGCCACGCCGGCCAGCGCGCGTGTGGAGCAGATGCTGGCCGATCCGCCTCTCGAATCGATGGGCCCGATCCGCGTCGTGCCCGGCCCGCAGTCCGACCACTTTTCGCCGGGCACGCATGCCGCCTTTGCCGACACCGAGTACCGCGTGTCGTCGCAGGCCGACCGGATGGGCGTGCGGCTGGAGGGCGCCGCGCTGGCGCATCAGGGGGCACGCGAGATCGTGTCGGATGCGACGGTGCCCGGCTCGATCCAGGTGCCCGGCAACGGGCAGCCGATCGTGCTGCTGGCCGACGCCCAGACGGCCGGCGGCTACCCGAAGATCGGCACCGTCATCGGCGCCGACCTGCCGCGGCTGGCGGCCGCGCGGCCGGGGCAGGCGCTGCGCTTCGTGTGGGTCGCTGCGGCCGAGGGCGAGCGCATCGCGCGCGCGGCCGAAGCCGAGACCTTGAAATTGCTGCGGTCGATCCGCGCGTGGACGGTCGGTGGTGTCGACGAGGCCGCGCTGTACACCGGTAACCTGTTGAGCGGCTTCGTGCACGCACTGGCACCGGAAGGCGATCTGCACGGCGTGCCGGACGGAGAATGACGCGATGACCAGGACAATCAACCTCAATGCGGATCTGGGCGAATCCTTCGGCGCCTGGACGATGGGCGAGGACGGGGCGCTGCTGGGCGTCGTCGGCGCCGCCAACGTCGCCTGCGGCTTCCATGCCGGCGACCCACTGGTGATGCGAACGACGGTGCGCACGGCACTGGCCGCAGGTGTGGATATCGGCGCGCACCCGGCCTATCCGGACTTGCAGGGCTTCGGCCGCCGGCCCATGACGATGGCGCCGGCCGAACTGGAGGCCGCCGTGATCTACCAGGTCGGCGCGCTGGCCGGCATGGCGGCGGCCGAGGGCGGGCGTCTCACGCACGTCAAGCCGCACGGTGCGCTCAACAACCAGGCCTGCGAAGACGCCGCATTGGCCGACGTGGTGGCGCGCGCGGTGCGTGCCGTCGACCGCCACCTGATCCTGCTGGCACCGGCGCTGTCCGAGCTGCAGGCGGCGGGCGAGCGCGCCGGTCTGGCGGTCGCCGCGGAGGTCTTCGCCGATCGGGCCTACACCGACGCGGCCACGCTGGTGCCGCGCAGCCAGCCGGGCGCCGTGCTGCACGACCCGGGCGCCGTGGCGGCGCACGTCATGCGCATGCTCGAGGCCGGCGCCATCGTGGCCACGAGCGGCAAGCGGCTGCCGACGTCGATGCACAGCATCTGCGTGCACGGCGATACCCCCGGCGCCGTGGACAACGCGCGCCAGCTGCGTGCGGCGCTGCAGGCCGCAGGCTGGCGGCTCGTCGGCCTGCGGGAGGCGTTGGGTCGCTGATACGGGCGTGCCGCATGGAGCGGCCGTCGCACCGGACCCTGCCAGGCACACGGCGCGCGTCCGCGAGGCCACTGCAATCTCGCGCAACGCGGCAGGCGGTACCGCGTCAACCCGCCAACGGCAACGCCAGGCAAAGGCGTGTGCCGCCCTGCGGTGCCGGCAGCAGGTGCAATGTGCCGCCGTGCAGCTGCGCCACCCGCTGCGCGATCGCCAGGCCGAGCCCGCCGATGCCGCCGCCCGCGCGGCGGGCGGGAGGGTCACGCAGCGAGCGGCCCTGTTCGAGCCGCTGCGCCAGTTCGAGCGGCAGGCCCGGGCCGGCATCCTCGACCACGATGCGGGCGTTCGTGCCGTCGCGGTCGAGGCTGACGCGCACCGGCCGCGCGCTCGGCGCATGGCGCAGTGCGTTGTCGATCAGGTTGGTGACGGCGCGTTCGATGAGTTGCAGGTCGCCGTTCAGCTCCAGGCGGCCCGGCGGCTCGCCGCCGAGCGTGACGCTGGGCGGCGAGCCGGGCGCATCGAACTTCTGCACGGCATCGGTGACCAGCTCGTCGAGCCGGAAGCGTTCGCGCTGCAGGACCTGGTCGCTCGACTGTAGCGCGGCGAGTTCGAACAGCTGCTGCGACAGGCGGCGCACCTTGTTGCTCTGCGCGAGTGCCGTCTGCAGCACACGCTGGCGTGACGTGGGGTCGTCGCCCGTGCTGCCGGCCAGCGCTTCCAGGTGCCCGTGCAGCGCGGTCAGCGGCGTGCGCAGGTCGTGTGCCACGCTGGCCATCGTCTCGCGGTGTGCGGCGGCCTGTTCGCGCTCGCGTGTGGTCTGCAATTCGAGGCGCTGCGTCATGCTCTCGAAGGCGGCGCCGATGGCCTGCACTTCGTCGCCCGAGACGGGCTGCGTGGACGCGGTGCCGGTCTCGGTGGCGTCGGCGGGCCGCGTGGTCAGGCTGTAGTCGCGCAGGCGGCGGGCCAGGCGGTGCAGCGGCAAGGTCAGGCGGCGCAGCGCAAACCCGCCGAGTGCCAGCGTGGCCAGCAGGCCCAGCCCCGCGGCCCATGCCGCGCCTTGCCAGATGCGGTCGTGCGTGACCTGCGACTCGACCTGCTCGCGGGCACGGCCGTCGAGCACCACGTACAGGTAGCCCGGTGGGCGCGTGTCGCCCGCGCGCACCGGGAACATGGCCGCGCTGAAGATGCGCGGCTCGCCCGAGCCCATCGGGTCGGTGCCGCGCAGCGGCAGCGGCGCGCCGGCCAGAAAGCGCCGCACCGGCACGAGGTCGACCTGGTGCTCGCGCACGAGCGCGGGGTCGCCCACGTAGGCCTGCACACGCCCGTCGGCGTCGAGCACGTACACCTGCACGGCCGGGTTGACCACCATCAGCATGTTCAGAAGCGCCTCGCGCGCCGCCACGTCGGCTTGCTCGCGCGTGGGCGCGGCGATCTCGGGCCAGTGGCCCACGATGTGCTGCGCCAGGCCGTACGACAGGCGCTGCAGCGACTCGCGCTCGTGTTCGGCGGCGACCTGGCGCCCGAGCATCGCCACGAAGACACCGTAGGCCAGCAGCAGCAGCGCCAGCGCCCACGTCAGTCGCGCCGAGAAACTGCGCCGCGTCGTCATGCGGCCTGCTCCTCGAAGCGGTAACCGACACCCCACACGGTGACGATGCGGCGCGGTTCGCGCGGGTCGTCCTCGATCTTGGTGCGCAGGCGGTTGATGTGCGAATTGACGGTGTGCTCGTAGCCGTCGAAACCCGCGCCCCAGACCCGCTGCAGCAGTTCGCCGCGGCTGAACGCGCGCCCAGGGCTGCGTGCCAGGAAGTGCAGCAGGTCGAACTCGCGCAGCGTCAGCGCCACCGTCTCGCCGCCACGCCGCAGTTCGCGCCGCACGGTGTCCAGCGCGAACGGGCCGAAGCGCAACTCGGTGTTGGCCACAGGCGCGGCGCGCAGTTGTTCGATGCGGCGAAGCAGCGCGCGCACGCGGGCCACCAGTTCGAGCATCGAGAACGGCTTGGCCAGGTAGTCGTCGGCGCCGAGTTCGAGGCCGAGCACGCGGTGGGCTTCGGCCGAGCGTGCGCTGAGCATGATGACCGGCACCTCGGCATGGCGCGCGCGAAGGTGGCGGCAGACCTCCCAGCCATCGGCACCGGGCAGCATCAGATCGAGCAGCACGAGATCCCAGCGCTGGCGGTCGATGGCGGCCATCGCACGCAGGCCGTCGGCCTCGCGGTGCAGCCGGTAACCCGCGCCTTCGAGGTGCAGCTTCAGCGCGGCGGCGATGGCGTCGTCGTCTTCGACCAGCAGGAGTTGTTCGTTCATCGTGGCGCCCGTGCTGCGCGGCCGCGGCACGAGCGCCTGATTTGACCAGACCGTGCCGCGGCACACCTCACGCGGGCGTGAGACTTGCGGCGTGCGGCGTGCGGCGTGCGGCGTGCGGCGTGCAGCGTGCAGCGTGCGGAGTGCGGCATCCCGCATGCCGTGCGCGCCGTCTACCACGTACCGGGGGCCAGGCGCCGTGCCGCCGCGGCCAGCAGGGCGCGCGAGTACAGCTTGTGGAACCCCAGCAGCGCATGGAACGGCCAGCCCAGGCCGCCTTGCCGGCGTTGAACGACGGCCGAGCCGAAGAAGAGCGCCGTAGCGCCGGCACCTGCCGAAAGTGGCGAGACCATCAGCCAGGACCGCGTGCGGCCTGCGGCCAGGATCACTTGGTGGGATTCCCGGGACTCGACGTTCCAGGCTGCGAAATGGGAGCGCCTTCCTTGGGCGAGCAACTGCGCCTCGTCGTCGGTTGACGGGTAGCGCAGAAAGCGCGCCAGGATCCAGCGTTCGAGCTTGAAGACCGGGGTTGTATAGAAAGCGGCCATGAACTCCGCGAGTGAGACGTGGCCCGGAACGGTGGCGACATAGCAGTCCGTATACGCACGCGCCACGACGTACCGTTCGAGCAGCGCGCTGACCGGCAGCGTGGTGACTTGGATGTGCGGCACGGGATGTGGGGGGTTGCAGCGCGGGCGTGCGGTCAGACGTCGTTCGCAAGTGCCATGTTCATGGCATGTCTTTGTTTGTCCTGATCTTCGATCGCGGCAACCGATTCGATCCGCGAGATGTACGCCGGCGGAAGGCGATGCTGCCTGGCGCCCGCGAGAACCAGCGCCTTGTACCAGGTGAATGGCTGGACCGTGTCCTGAATCTGCAGGGCCTGGTAGGCGGGCACCCGAACGTGCTGACCGTTTGCCACGACCTCGAGGCCGACTTCCTCGTATCCAGTGCCCAGCCCCTCGGCTTCATCGAGCAGGTGCTTCTCTTCTGCCGAGAACGCGTAGAGGACGCCGTGAACGAGCGCCTCCGGCGCCTGGCTGACGACGATGTCGCACTTTCCGGAGCCATCCCGTCCGCGCTTGTGCCACTTCAGTTCGCGGCCCACCAGCACCGCCGTGCCAACGGGATGGGCCGAAGGCACCCGTGCGCGGATCCTGGCGTGAAGCATGTTGGAGCCGTAGGCGAAGGTGAGGGCGCGGCCGGCTACCGGCGTCATGACGCTGGCGCTCCGCTCTTGCGACGGGTCATGCGTGGTGTTCGCTTTGCTGGACGGCCCGTTGGAAGTTCTCTGCATGACGGCGGTCGACGTGGTGGTGGCGATGCCTGGTTCGAATGGACTCGATCGCGGCGGGTACGCCAGCCATTGTCTTCTGGTCGGGGAGTTTGGCCGCTTTGCCGGGCGCGCCGTGCGCCGGCTCGGCGCGAGCAGGCGAGCAACCCGCACGCGCGGTGTCGAACCATCGTGGCGCCAGGCGGTGGCCAAGTGGACCGTCCGCGCCGGTGCTCCAACCGCCCCGCTGGCCGTGGACAACGCGCCGGGTGGCCCGCCGCGCGGGCCTCGGCCCGTATGCGCACCGCGTTCCTCCACCGCCACCTCAACGCGCTCGACGGCCTATCGAGAACGCTTGGCTGAAAGAGTCAGGGCCGACCTTTTCACCTGCTCATGCCTTCGCGGCAGCTGTGACGACAACTTCAAGCAGGAGCCCTGGTGCAAGGCCTGCCGAGAAGACGGCGCGTTGTGGCCAGTTCTGCGGCTCTGACCCGATCCATTGGCGCCATCGCTCGTCGAATGCGTCGCGGCAGGTGATGTCGGCGAGGATGACTTGAATGGACAAGATGTGTTGCCGGCCACTACCAGCCTGCCGCAGTGAAGAATCGAGAAACGCAAGCGTCTCGTCCACCTGCTCGCCAAACGGCTTGTCCAGATTCGTGGCATTGGATACCGTCCATATCAGGCCGTTGTGGGCCACGGTATGGCTTCGGCCGATGGTTCCGCTTCGCCAGCGCTCGGTATTCATTGCTCTGACCTGGTTGGCCGTCCAAGGAAGGTGCAGTCGCCTGCCGATACGACCGCATGATTGTGTGAAGGACATCCTGCGTTGATCCGCAGGGACCAACGTTCGAGCCCAGCGGGCGGCGGCGGCACGGTGCCGCGCCTGAAATGTGGAGACCAACCACCAGCGCCTCGCGGGCGTGGTGACCCGCCGTAGGATCTCCGCTTTGGCGGAATACGACGGGTCAGGCCGCATCGCTGCGCTTTGCGCGCCGCCGCGACAAGAGTGCTCGCAGCATGACGGCGACGACCGCCAGATTGAGCACGAGCAAAATGAACCCGTGCACGGTAGCGCTGCGCAGAAGCTCCAGGACTTCAAGGGGAACGTAGATCGCGCCGCTGCCCGCGGCGAGAGCCTCTGCCCAGGCCCGCTCGCGGTACAACCCGTAGGCTTCGACGAAGCGCACGGCCGAATATGCCGCAGCGCCACCGGCCAGAAGGAGGAGTTGAGAGTTCTGCAGGTGGCTCGCGGCATCCAGAAAGATGCGCGGGAACTTGGACGCCGGATTGAGGTGGGTGTGCTCAATCAGCTTGGCAGCGAGGGCGTGGAGGTCGCTGTGGACAAGCGAAAGCAGGCCGGTCGCTGCGAGTAGCACGAGCAGCCCCTTGAACGCCTCAAAGAGCGCCACCAGGCGAATGGCCTTTGAACTACCCATATCAATCGGAGGAATGCGCGACACCGGCGATGAAAGTGCCGCTACGGATTCAACGGCCTAACTTTCGCGTTGACCGAACCGCGGTGGCAGGTGCCGGCAGGGCGTGCATGTGCAATCTACACCCTCGCCTGGAGCGAGCAGGCTGCGCCTGCGGTCATTGGCCGGGTTGACCGAGGCGGTTGGCCGCACTGTTTCATACGCCGACTGCAGGTGGCGGAACGGCCCAGAATGCTTGAGCTTCAACGGGCAGCGTGGCAAGCGCGGCGTCGAATGGCTGCCTGTCGACGACGCTGCGAAGGGCGACGGCGACAGCCTCGATGGAGTTTTCAGGCGCAAAGTTGTGCTGCGGGCGAAGTGACTGAACCTCTTCGGTGAGATACCTTCGGGAAGGGAAGGGCTCGACCTCGCACACAGGACGCCAGCCCTCAAGGAACATGGCCCGAACGAGCGGTGGCAAGACCGACGCAAAGGTCAGAACCTGAGAAGCGGTCAGACGTCGGCGGAAGGCGACGAAGACGCCTTCGACCATGGTCCATGCCATGTTCGTGGTTTGAAGCCCAGCGGCGTCGCGAGCCGCGACCATGAACCGCTCGAAGTCCATGGAGGCGTGCTGGTATGCGAAGGGCCAGGTCATGGCAGGGCCATGTGCACTTGGGTTGTGCGATCAAGAGTTGGCGCTGAGCGAACGCCGCCGTAGGGACGCTCGAGCAACAGGTCAGGCCCCAATGCCACGAGCATGAAGCCAAAGCAGTTGCAACGCGGCAGCGATAAGCGGCGTCAGCGTGAGCGCCATACCGAAGACACGATACCGGTAGTTTTCCTTGACTTGCCTGACACCGAAGGCGTGCAACACACGACCAACCAGCAGGCTGGCGCAAAGCACGTGAACGAACAGTGCCGGGGCACCGCCTTGCTCAACGAAATAGAAGAGTAAGAGGCTCAGTGGAACGTACTCGGCGAAATTCGAATGGATGCGCATGGCGCGGAGCATGGCTTCATTGCCCGCGTCGCCAACCGCTATGCGAAGAGCGCGACGCATTCGCAAAGTGCGAACGCTCAGGCCAACAAAGATCAAGGTCAGCAAGGCGGCATACAGTGAAACGATAGGCATAGCGATTTGTGAGGGCCAGCTTGTCAATTAAGGGGTTGAAGACGGCCCGATGCAGGACCCGGGCTGGCGAAAATGTTCCGAGTGCCGCCAGACTGGGCCTGGTGGCCTGCCATTGGTGCTCCGATTGAGCGCGGCGTTCGGCGTCACCGCTCGCCCCCACGAGAGAGCACCTCGATAGCGCCACCCGAAAAGACCCACCCACTCTCCCCTGAAGACCGCTCGACTTGCAGCGCTTCAAAGTCTTTTCCGTAGCGCACCCGAAGTACCTTTACGTTCTCGCCAGGCTGAAGAGTTGACAGTGCTGTGTTCGAACTCGGGTACTCATGAGGCGGGTGATACAGCAGAGGCGTCGGCGAAATGACTGCGACTACATACCTTTTGTCGGTGACCACGTCTGCGGCGACCATGGCGCCGGCCACCACGATGCCGAGCAAGCCCGCCACCACGAATGGATAGCGATGAAGCGTTGCTACCGTTCGCACGTTCTTCCTTCCGAAGACCATCGACCTCCCGAATCGAGGCAACGGTCGACAGTGACGTAGTCATAGAGGAGCCATCCCGCAATGCTGACAAGCAACCCGATTGCGATTGCGATTGCGATTGCGATTGTCGGCGAACGGATGAACTGGCTGCGCATGCCGGCACCATTGTGGTCTGTGGGCGGTTTCAACCTTAAGGTCCTGCGGTGGCGAGACGCAAGGCCAGGGTTGTCGGCTACGGCGCCACGGCCCGGGCCTGGGGGCCCGCCATTGGCACTCCCGTTGAGCGAGGCGTTAGGTCTCGCGTGCCCGAACGTAGATATGCCAAGTCCCCATATGTGGTCTTTCATACTCGCTATGGAGCGTCATGCCGATTCTTTTCAGTACTGAGGCAGATGCTCGGTTTTCGGGCCGCACCTGTGCGACCAATCTAGGGACATCTGTCTTGCTGAAGCCGTACGCCAACTGACCGAACCCGATTTCGGTGGCGTAGCCTTTGCCCCAGTTCTGCCGACTCAAGACGAAGCCAAGCTCGAGATCTTGTTTGCCGAGGGCGGTGAACTCTTTGAGGCCGGCATAGCCGATCACCAGCTTCGTGGCGCGTTCGACCAGCACCCCAATCTTCTTGCCCAAGCCGTCGTGGTCAAACGCGACGTCGAAGAACGCCGCCGCGCTCTGCCGTTCGAGGGGCAAGCCGCTCAGATACTTCATCACATCGGGATCAATAAAGACGCCTTCCAAGAGGGCCTCGAAGTCCTCGGGGAGCGCGCTTCTCAGGACGAGGCGCTCGGTCGAGAGGATCATGACGGACATTTTGGAAGCCTAGCGTGCGCGGCAACCGGGCCGCAGCGGCAGGTGCCGGCTGGGCGGGCGAGGGCAACTTGCAACTTGGCCTGGAGCGACCAGACGTTGCCCGCCATTGCGGGGCCGATTGACCAAGAGGTTAGGCCGCACGGTCGGTTCCCCTCTTTGATTTCATGGTTGATGACGCCTCGGACTCATTGGCGCTGGCATTCATTTGATCTTCATGCCGGGAATGAGCGGCTCCGATTCGACAAGTTGAAGCGCCTTCACCATGCCCCCGGTTGCATTCTTGTATTTGATGAAATGCGGCGCAGTCAGATGTGCCTCGTAGGCCGCTTGATCCGCGTAGATTTCCAAGATCGTGAAGCGCGACGGATGGTCCTTCTCGGCCACGGCGTACAGGGTCAGGACGCCTGGCTCGACCCGGATCGATTCCTCGATCTGTTCCTTCAGCGCCGACTTGAACTGTTCAAGTAGTGCGAAATCGACGACGAGCGTTGCGATTCGAACGATTGACATACGCGTATAGCTTCACCTTGTCTGTCGTGGAGCCAAACTGTCAGGCCAGGCGGCCGGACGTTGGCGCTGCGCTGGAGCGATGCGTTGGCCCCTACTCGCTCTATGCTCGCTCGACCCGAGCGGAAAAGCACCCACGTTTGGCGTTGTGTAGATGAATATAGGCAACCTCTGTATTGTCGAAATGTCCTTCGATTTCCCGGCCAGTGTTTACGCCTTCGCAAACAGTTGCTGCCACGATCATGTTCGCCGAGTCATAAGCCCGCACCGACATGAGCCGGCTCGATACGTACTTCGGCACCTCTCCAGGGCCGAGGCTGCGTTTTTTCGAGCCGTTTCGAACGAAGATGGGCCCTGACGCCCGGTAGGGCGACGAAGCTGGCTGGTGGACGAACGGCAGTAGCAGCAACTCATCTCCGGTCTGGGCATCTTCCAAGCTGATGCGGCAAGGAAAGCCCGGGCTCTCTGTCGCGATGCACCTCATGGCACCGTGCGCCTTGAGCTCCTCGTCGGACAGTTTAAAGAGATGTTCGAACTGCTCATGGTCGAGGCCAGCGATCTGAAACGATGTTGACATTGGAGGCTCCTTTCGATGGCTCGCAGTTTGACTGCGCGTGCTGGTGAATACTCGCCGCATACGGACATGCAATTCCGGATGCTGGCGCAACGCACTGGCAGGCTTAGGTGTCCCAACAAGATGCACATCGCAGTGATGCCAGCGGAGTTGCCTTGACGCTACGCGGCAGTTTCACGGTGTGCAACAGGTCGGCGGCATGGGCCGCGAATGTGTCCCTGGCCGTGCCACCCGCCAGATTCGGCGATCTGACCACCGAACGCATGGGCGCTCCAGGATCTGCGGCGGTGTGGCGCTGGCCAACCGTGCGCAGCCCCAAGTTCGCAATGTCACCTGCGGTGGTGCGGCATCGCGGTGGCGGCGGCAACCCAGGCGCGTGCGGACATCGGGCGTCTTGTGCGCGGTGTTTGCATGATCCGCCCCGCTGTCGGTCGGTTCTGGCCGCTGGCTGGGGCCCGAGCTGTTCCGCCATCTTCTTTGGCAGGTCACCGTGTTGTGGTGTTGGCCACAAGCCCCCAAAGCGCAGCGCGCGTGCATCGACCCACCAGCATGGGCTATAAGGGCTGCTTGGCGGTCAAGGCCCGGTAACAACGGGCCACCACCACAGGGCGAGTTTTCGTCGGGGCGTGTGCATGGGCAGCGTCTCGCCGACGTCGGGCGATGGCGTATTCATGGTCAATCCTGAATCCGGTTGTGGTGCCGCATCCTGCTGGATGTTCAAGCGTCTTCTTGGCTTGGCTTTGGCAGCGGCAGTGGCGGGCTGCGGCCCGAAGGCAGACGAACCCGCACTGCGTTATGAGTCGCGGCACAACGGAGCGCCGCCGATCCGGCTTGCGATACATCCGCTGCACAACCCGCAGTTGTTGCTGCAAGCCTATGGGCCGCTGGCGGCGTACCTGAACGAGCACATTCAGGGCCGGTCGATCCATGTCGAGGCCTCACGAAGCTACTCGGCTTTCGAGGACAAGATTCGCCGCCGTGAACCGGAGTTGCTGCTGCCCAACCCGTGGCAGACCCTGCTGGCGCTGAAGCATGGGTACAAGGTGCTGGCGATGGCCGGTGACGAGGACGACTTTCGCGGCCTCTTTCTCGCAAGGCGCGAAACGCCAATCCAGACGGTGGCCGACCTGCGCGGCATCGAAGTGGCCTATCCCGCCGCAACGGCGGTGGCGGCGGCCATGTTGCCGCAGCAGTACCTGCACGACGCGGGGCTGGACGTGGGCCGCGATGTCGGCAGCCTGTACGTCGGATCGCAGGAGTCGGCGATCCTGAGTGTCTGGTCGGGCAAGGTCAAGGTGGCGGCGACCTGGCCGCCACCGTGGCGTGCATTCCAGAAGTCGGAGCCGGAGAAGGCGGCCGAGCTGAAGGTGTTGTGGCGCACGCCCTCGCTGCCCAACAATGCCGTGATGGCGCGTGACGATCTGCCCGCCAGCCTGGTCGACCGCATTCGCGAGACGTTGATCGGCATGCATGCCGATGCCCAAGGCCAGGCGGTGCTCGCGGAATCGCAGACGTCGCGCTTCTGGCCTGCCGACGATGCCACGTACGACAAGGTACGCACGTTCACGCAGCGATTCGAGCGCGAAGTGCGGGCCATCGACGCCCCCGCATCGGGGGTGGTCCGATGATGTCGGGCGTCCGCGCCTGGCTCGACCGCTCGTTGCGCCACAAGCTGGTTCTCGGCATGGCGCTCGTGCACATCACGCTGACGACCCTCGTCCTGGGTGAATCGTTGATTCGCAATCGGCAGGTCTTGCAGGACGCCGAGCAGTCACGGGCCAGGGCGTTGACACGCTCGCTCGCCACCGTGGCCGCACCGTGGATCGCCGGCAACGACATGGCCGGTCTGAAAGAACTGCTCGATGCCAATGCGCTGAATCGGGGTGTGCTGGAGTCGATGCTGCTGTCCGCCGACGGCGGCGTGATGGCGCATTCGGACCCGGCTCGCATCGGCCAGCGGGTCGCGGGGTTGCCATCGCCGCCGGCACCGATGGTGGTGACGCTCCCCTCCCGGATCGACGTCGTCGAGCCCGTCCGGCTGGGCGCGACCCATGTGGGTTGGAGCCGCATCGCGCTCGACCGGGCCGAAAGCCAGCAGGCCATGAATGCGATGTTGCGCGACGGCGCACTTCTCGGCCTGGCGGCAGTCCTGATCGGCATCCTCGTGGCAGAGCGGGTCGGCACCGGCCTGGCGCGCAAGCTCGGTCGCCTTGAAATCACGGCGTCGCGCATTCGGGCAGGGCAGGTGAACCTGCGCGCCGACACCACCGGCTCGGACGAGGCGGCGCGCCTGGCGGCGGCGTTCAATTCGATGCTCGATGCCCAGATATCGACCGAGCAGCGCTGGAAACTGGCCGTCGAGGGTTCCGGCCTGGGGGTGTGGGATTGGAACGCGCAGACCGAGAGGGTCCACTTCTCCACACGCTGGAAGTCGATGCTCGGATACGAGGACAGCGAGATCGGTGAAACCTTCGACGAGTGGAGCCGTCGCGTCCACCCCGACGACCTGCCCCACTGCCAGGCGGCCATCGAGCGTCACTTTGCCGGCGAGACGGCCGGCTACCGCAGCGAACACCGCCTGCGGCACAAGGACGGTGGCTGGCGCTGGATCCTCGCCACGGGAATGGTCTTCGAGCGGACCGCCGACGGCCGGCCATTGCGCGTGATCGGCACCCACGCCGACATGACCGGCGTGCGCCGGACGCACGACGAACTCGAGCGCCAGAACAGGATGCTCCGTTCGATTGCCCAGGCGCACGCCGCGCGGCTGGTCCAGGACAGCGGGCTCGCCGCGTTCGACCATCTGCTGATGGGACTGATGGACGCCAGCGGGAGCACGCGCGGCCGCATCGCGAGCCTGCCGGCCAACGCCGATGGCGAGCTCGAGTGGCTGGCGGAAAACCGCGACGGAACTCCATGGTTGGCTGTCGACTCCGGCACGCTGGCGCGGTTTGCTGCCGGCGGCCCGCCCGTGATCGACGGGCACCGCCTGCTGGTCCCGCTCGTGCTGGGCGGCGGCGTGGAGGGCCTGCTCGACGTCGAAGGCCGTGCCGGCGCTTACGACGCAGGCGTCGTTCAGTCGCTGGATCTGCTGCTGGCCACCACGGCCGAATTGCTGCACTCGCTCAAGCAGGACCGGCGCCGGCGCCAGGCCGAGCAGGAGCTGGAGGTCAGCGACCAACGCGCCAACCAGATCATCGAGAACGCGCCCGACGCGATGCTCGTCGTCGGTGACGACGGCTGCATCGTGCGGGCCAACGCCCACGCGCTGCGCATCTTCGGCTACCGGCGCCGCGACGATCTGGAGGGCCGCAGCGTCGAGTTGCTGATCCCGGCATCGTTGCACGAGCGTCACCGTGGCCACCGCGCGCACTACGTGCAGCAGCCCGACCATCGGTCAATGGGCGCGGGGCTGGTGGTGAACGGCGTGCGCGCGGACGGCAGCGAATTCCCGGTCGAAATCTCGCTCGCGCCTCTGGCGCCATTGATGCGCGGGCCGCAGCGCCAGACCATCGTCAGCGTGCTCGACATCACGCTGCGCCAGCAACTCGAGCGCGATCTGATCGCGCACCGCGATCATCTGGAGGAACTGGTCGAGGTCCGCACGCGCGACCTGCAGGCGGCGCAGGCAGAGGCCGAGCGGTTGTCGCGCGTGAAGAGCGAGTTCCTGGCCAACATGAGCCACGAAATCCGCACCCCGATGAATGCCATCGTCGGGCTCAGCTACCTGGTGCGCAGCGAGATCAAGGACCCCGCGATACGCGAGCGGCTCGACCAGGTCGTCGTCGCGGCGGATCACCTCATGCGGGTGATCAACGACATCCTCGACCTGTCGAAGATCGAATCGGGGAAGCTCGAGCTCGACCAGGTCGACTTCTCGCTCGCAGGCCTGCTCGAACGGTGCCAGACCCTGGTGGCGGAATCGGCCCGGCTGCAGGGCATCGAACTTTCGTTCGATCGGGGCGGCGTGCCCGACCGGCTTCGTGGCGACCCCACGCGGCTGCTTCAGGCGTTGCTGAATCTGGTCGCCAACGCCGTCAAGTTCACGCAATCCGGATCGGTCCGGACCGACGTGAGCATCGTTTCGGAAACGGAGCACCGCTTGCGTCTGCGGTTTCGGGTCACGGACACAGGCATCGGTATCGAGCAGCGGGCGCAGGCCGCGCTGTTCACGGCGTTCGTGCAGGCCGATCCGTCGACGACACGCCGGTTCGGCGGCACCGGCCTCGGGCTGGTGATCACCCAGCGGCTGGCCGCGCTGATGGGCGGCGAAACCGGTGTCGTCAGCGAGATGGGTCGCGGCAGCGAGTTCTGGTTCACGGCCGAACTGCAACGCGGGCAGAGTGAAATTGCGCCCGTGCAGCCGAGCCGCGCGATCGTCGAAGACGAGCTTCGGCAGGTCGGTGCCGGCGCGCGGGTGCTGATCGTCGAAGACAACCCGGTCAATCAGGAAGTAGCACGCCTGATGCTCGAACTCGCCGGACTTGAGGTCGACGTGGCGGACAACGGGGCCGAGGCCGTCGAGCGCGCGGCGGCCGCGCGCTATGACCTCGTGCTGATGGACATGCAGATGCCCGTGATGGACGGGCTCCAGGCGACGCAGCGCATTCGCGCGTTGCCGAAGTCGGGGCAGATGCCGATTCTGGCGATGACGGCCAACGCCTTTGCCGAGGACCGGGCCGCCTGCCTGGCCGCCGGGATGGACGATCACGTGACCAAGCCGGTCAACCCCGACGAGCTTTACGCCACGGTGCTGCACTGGCTGCGCCACCCCTCGCGTGCCGCGGCCGGCCCGGTGCATTGACGCTCCCGCGGCCGCTGCGGCGGCCGCCGGCGGCACTCAAGCGTGGTTCGACCCGGCCTGCCCGGCGCGGCGCCGGCGTGCGACGAAGCCCACGCCGGCCAGGCCGGCCAGCATGAGCGCCGTGGTC
>JAHECD010000116.1 GCA_024641945.1 Rubrivivax sp.
GCTGCACCGGCAACCTTGGTCGCCGCATCAGGTGGCCTGCCGGCGTCGGCCGTGCGTGCGGGCGCGGCGACGTCGGGTGCCGCCGGCGCCACGGTCACCGGCAGCGGCACCGCAGGCCTCACGGGCGGCGCCGGCCGCAGTGCCCACCACACCAGCACCGCACCGACGAGCAGGAGAGCGGCCCAGACCCAACCGGATCGCCAGCCAGCGCTCGACGGCGCTGCGGCGAGTGCGGCATCCGGCACGGGCGGTGGTGCAGGCGTGGACTCGACCGCCGGCCATCTGGAATGCGCAAATGCCGGCGTTTCCTCGGCCGCAGTGGCCGATGACGTGGCGATGCTCGGCACGACCGCCGCAGCCACCTCGGGGGTATGGTCGATCGGCGTGTCCGCCAGCGTGAGCGCCGCAGCCAGCGGTGCACCACGCGCCGCTTCGTCGTCGGCCCGGTGCGCCTGGGCGACCCGCTCGGCCTCGGCTTGCGCGGCCGCCGCTTCAGCGCGAACAGCGTCGGCCTGCGCAGCAGCCCGTGCAACGCGGTCGGCTTCGGCCTGACGTTCGGCTTCTGCCTGCATCTCGGCCTGCATCTCGGCCTGTCGGGTGGCCTGGGCCGCACGCTCGGCCTCGGCCTCGGCAACGCGCCCGGCTGCGGCTGCGCGTTCCGCGATCAGGAGCCTTTCGGCTTCGGCCTCGCGCTCGGCCCGCTCGACGCGCTCGCGCTCCTCGACCCGGCGCGCTTCGGCCAGGCGTTCAACCTGCTCGCGCGCCTCGGCCTCGGCACGGCGTGCGGCCTCATCCCGCGCCAGCTGCTCGGCTTGGGCCAGCCGCCGGGCCTCGGCTTCGCGCTGCGCGGCCTGCATCGCGGCATCGGCGTCGAGTCGAGCCTGCGCCTCGCGCGCCGCTGCTGCGGCCTCGGAATCGGCGAGCGCCTGTGCGAGACGACGCGCTTCGGCATCCTTTTCGGCCTGCGCCAGATCGGCTGCATGTGCACGCCGCTGGTCCTCGAGGCGCTGCTCGGCCAGCAGACGTTGCTCTTCGAGTGCGGCGGCGGCCGCTTTCTCGGCGGCCTGACGGGCCTGCGCCTCGCGCTCGGCTGCCGCCTCGGCGACCGCAAGTGCCAGCGCGAGCCGCTCGGCCTCGGCCTGCTGCGCGGCGTGCGCCTGTGCGGCGGCGAGTGCACGCTGCTCCGCCTGCTCGGCTTTCTCGGCTTCCGCGGCCCACTCCGCACGCGCCTTTCGCTCGGCCAGCGCGGCACGCTCGGCAGCCTCGTGTTCCGCCGCGAGTTGCCGCTCGGCATCTGCCGTCTGGGCGGCCAGACGCGCCTGCGTGGCCCGTTCGACGGCGGTGCGGCGCTCGGCCTCGGCCACGAGCCGTGTGGCCTCGTGCGCGAGCGCGGCACGTTCGAGTTCGTCGGCCGGCGGGTCCACCACCCACGCCGTGTCCACGCCGCTCCAGTCGTCGCCGAGACCCTCTGCCGTGGCGTCCTGCGGCAGGTCGCCCGGGCGCGTGGACTCTGCGAATTGCGAGACCAGCGTATCGATCGACGCCGCGAAATCGCCCAATTGCGAATCGGCGTCGCGTATCGATCGTGCGGCCTGGGTCACGAGGTCGCCGATGGTGTGTTCGAAGTCCGCCGCCGACGGCTTGAAGGGCGCCACCGGGTCCTCGGGCGTCATGTCGATGTCCGCCAGCGGCTCGAGAATCTGGCGCCCGGCGCGCGCGCGCAGGCCGAAGGCCTGCATGTCGAGATGGGGCATCGAAGCGCACAGCGCGCGCAGTTGCGGCCAGGCGCGGGCATCCACGGCGACCAGGAAGTGCACGTCGAGACCGAGTGCCTGGACCGAGGCAGACCACGCGTCGACGAAACGTTGCACATCGGGCCGTTGGCGCGCACCTTCGAGCACGCGCTCGAAGTGATCGAAGACGAACAGCAGGCGCGCACCCCCGTGTTGCCGGCCATAGGCGGCCAGGTGGGCGGGCGACAGGGCTTCGGCCAGACCGAAACGCCCCGCCGGCGGCAAGGCCACGTCGGCCAGCGCACGCACCAGCGTCTCGAGTGGACCCTTGCTCCATTGCTCGATGATGTGGACACGCTCGCCTTGCACGCGGCGGCGGCGTTCGGGGAACGGCACCACCACGTGCGCCGGTCCAGCCGGCGGACGCGGCTCGTCCATGATCCGGCGATGCAGCAGCGGATGCACGCCGTCGAGCAGCAGGGTCGACTTGCCGACGCCCAGTTCACCGACCAGCACCGTCAGTCGGCCACTGCGCAGGGCCTGCGCCAGGGCCTGTGCAGGGGCCCCGATATCACGCCACGCGATACCCGGGGATGAAGGAAGCGCACCCATCAGCAGCCGAGCCTTCGTGTTGAGCGCCGGTTCGCGTCGGCGGCTGTCCCAGTGGATCGTCCCGCCTCCACGGTGCCGGCCTCAGCCCCGCGCACACCGCGCAACGGGCACCGCCCTGGCAGCCGATCCCTCAGGACCCTTGCCTCACCCGAGCGTTCCAGTTTCAACACTTGCCACCACCGCGCATGAAGACACCCATCGAACCTACCGGGCCTGAAGGGTACCGCAGCCCCCAGGGCGTTGTCGTGACGTTGCGTTGCTTCAAGGCATCAGCCACGATCGTCCGCACGCTGGCAGCAGGCACGCCCGGAGCCGCGCAAGAACGGTCGTCCACTCCCCGACAGACCTCGCAGCCCGCACCACGCGGGCCTCTGCGCCATCATCTGCATCTCCAGTCGTCAAGCCTTGACCCTCGCAGCAAGCCCACCTCGCGCCGGGATCCGGGGGTTTTTCCTGATTCGCACGGCTTCGGACAACGCGGCTTCGCCAGCACGTCGTCCGGCCACGCGGACTCACTCGACTTCGTCCGTTTCGCGCAGCCGCACACACTGCGCATGTGTCTTCCACTGCGCCTGCTCGCAATAGCGCTGCACGCAGCGATACAGCGCGAACTGGGTGCGGTCGCCGCACAGTTGGCGCGGGCTCGTCGGGCGCGCGGGGGCGGCGGTCGACGCCGCTGGCGCGGCAGCGGCCGTAGGTACGATCGGCGTGGCGTTGCCTGCGCCCGGAGCGGGCAGGCTGCCAGGCTCGATATCGGCCCGTACGGACTGGGGCGCCGACGGCGCGGGCGGTGCCGGATCGACACCGTCGTCCGCCACCGCAGACACCTTTGCCGGCGGCACGGTGTCGCGCAGCGCGACGGCGGAGGGTGTCGCGGCGGCGGGCACGTCGGCGCTCTGCGATGGACGTTCGATCGTTCGGGCAGGCGACGCCGGCAGCGCTGCACGGGGCGCAGGGTCCGGCGCCAGGATGCCCGCAACCATCTGCTGCGTCGGCTCGTGAACCAGCCAGACGCCCAAGGCCATCACGACCAACCCCGCGACCAGGCCGGCGACGGCCAGCGCGCGCCAACGCTTTGCGGGCGGCGGGGCCGCCGGCACACGCAGTCCGCCATCGGCGGACAGGAAATCAAGGGGAATGTCCAGCGTGACGTCCGACGGCGCGCCCGAAGATCCGACCGACACGTCATGCGGGTACTGCGACGGCTGCAGCGAAGCCTCTGCCGGCATGGGCACGGGCATGGGTGCATCGGCATCCGCAAGACGGGACACGTCGGCCACGGTCGGTGCGAGGCCGGCGCCAAGACCTGGCGGCGTGGGTGTCGACACGCCCAATGGCGCAGCGGCGGCCGACGGGATGGACTCGATCGCACGCTGGATCGCCAGCATCGTCGCGGCGTTGAGCTCGCCGTCGGCCGTGGGCTCGCCGGGGACCTCCGGCAGCGGAGCGGCCTCGTGCGGCGGTTGATCGAGCCACGCGCGGAATTGCGCCACGGACTGCGGGCGGCGATGGGGTTCGGGCGACGCGGCGAGATCGAGTGCGTTCAAGAAAGCGGGCGAGAACCGCAATCCCGCCGCCACGGCGGCCAACGGCTCGTCTGGCGTCGCGCCGCACTCGTTTGGCAGTTCACCGCTGATGCAGAAGCGCGCCACCTTCGCAAGTGCATGGAAATCGGTCCAGGGGCCGACGGCCGCACCCCCGTCGTGCCGCAACTGCTCCGGCGCCAGGAAGCTGGACGCTCCTTGCACAGGGCCATGCGGCCCCAGGAGCAGGGCCTGGTCGTCGTCGCGCATGAGGATCCGCGCTGGATGCACACCGGCGTGAACGCGCCCCTTTCGATGCAGCGCCTGCAGGGCCCCGAGCAGTTCTTCGAGCAGCGCCCTCAACGCCGTTTCGTCGGGCGGCGCGGCCATCCGGCGACGCAACGCCATCAGCTGCGCGCCGCGGTACCAGGGCATCACGCGGTAGGCCGTGCCGTGCGCCTGCACCAACTGCAGGACATGCAACAGGCTGGGATGGTCGATGTCCGCGAACATGCGTGCATCGTCGACGAAACGTTCGATGCCTTCGGCGAACGCCGCCGCCGCAGCCGACGACACGGGTTCGACGGTTCCGTCCCTCTCGCGCCGCACCAGCCCGCGGGGAAGGTACTCCGCGATCGCCACCGGCCGTGCCAGAAGAGGGTCCCACGCACGGTAGAGCACCGTGTCAGCCCCTGCGTCGTCGTCCGGCAGCACGCCACGCAATTCGAAATCACCCAGGCGAAAGCCCGCTGGCAGAAACGCCACGGTAGACCGGGAGGATTCAGACTGATCGCTCATAGCCTCCTACCTTAGATCAACTCCCGGCCCAGTGTGTGAATCGATGTTGCGGCGACGGTCGGGTCGCGACGCCAGAAAGGGACGGCAAGCGCCGGATCTTCAGGGCCGGCTCAGACCCTTCGCTCCTTCACGCGCGCACCGTCGCTGACCGTCGACGGCGGGTAGACGATGACTTTCGCCCCGGCCTCGAGTCCGTCGCGCACCCACGCCATGCTCCCGTTGCGCCCGCCCAGAACCACCGGGCGCAGACGCGCGCGACCATTGTCATGCACGAACACGGCCGACCTTGCCGCGGTCGTCGAAGCGGCACCCGCCGCCGCCGGCAGCGGGAAGACCGCACTCACAGGCACACGCAGCACCTTGGCCTCGTCGAGCGTGACGATGCGCACCGCCACGCGGAAGCCGTCGCCCAGCGCGGCCCAATCGGCGGGCGGGCTGGTGATGTCGATCAGCACGTTGACGCGCTGCTCCTCGACGCCCAGCGCCGAGACCTTGGTGAAGGCCGCCGGCTCCACCAGCCGAACCTTGCCGCGCAGCGTCCCGGGGCCGCCCCAGCGCTCGATGCGCACGTCGCTGCCCGGCCGGGCGGCCAGCGCGTCGGTGGTCAGCAACTCGGCCACGATTTCCATGCGCGCGGTATCGCCCAATTCGAGCAGCGGCGCACCGAGTGCCACCGTGCCCTCGCTCGTCTGGTGCACCTTGAGGACACGCCCGGCCACCGGTGCGAGCACATCGAACCCGGCCGTCGGGGGTTTGGCCGAGGACGAGCGCGCCCCGGTCGGCGTCTGAGTGACCTCGAGCGCGGCCCGCGCCTGCTGCAGATCGTGCTGCGCGATGTGTTCGCCGTCGATCGCCGCGTCCAGTTCCTTCTGCGCGGCCTGGACGGCCAGACGGTCGTTGTCGACCTTGGTCGGCGCCACGAAGCCCTGCTGCGCCAGTTGCTCGGTGCGGCGCAACTCGTTGCGCGCCTGCTGCACCGACACCCGCGCCGCACCGATGCGCGTGGCGGCCTGCTGCAGCGCCGCCTGCGCGGCGCCCAGGCGTGCCTGCTGCTCGCGCACGGTGCGCTCGTCGAGCAACGGCGACAGCACCGGAACCAGCGTGGCCAACCGGTCCCCCGCCTGCACCACGTCGCCCTCCCGCAGCGTCATGCGCTGCAGGCGGCCGGCGAGCGGCGCATGCACCACGTAACGATCGCGCAGCCGCGTGCGCGCGTCCTCGTCGATGGTGGTCTCGAACGGGCCGAGCGTGGCTTCGGCAAGTTCCACCTCCACCGGGCGCGGAGCAAACGCCCACGCAAGCAGCGCAATGACGGCCAGGCCCGCCGCCACGGCCCCGAATTTGGTCTTCGTGTTCATGCGCGAATCACTCCCTGGTCTTCAGTGCGGCCACCATGTCCAGGCGGTCGATGCGGCGGCGCACGACGAGCGCGCTCGCCGCGCCGGCCAGCGTCACGCAGATGACGGCCCATGCATAGGTGCGCGGCAGGATCACCACCGGAAAGAAGAACTGGTCGCTCTTCAAGGCCCCCGTCATGGCGTGCACCAGCAGCCAGCCGAGCAGCATGCCCAGCGGCAGGGCGAGGCCGATCGAGATCGCCATCTCGCCCAGCAGCACGGCCGAGACCTCGCCACGCGTGAAGCCCAGCACACGCAGGCTGGCCAGCTCCCACAGCCGCTCGGCGAGCGCGATGCGCGCGTTGTTGTAGACCACACCCACCGCGATGACGCCGGCGAACAGCGTGAGCACGGTGCTCATGATGCGGATATTGCGGGCGCTGACCTCCTGCATGTTGCGCAGCATGCTGGCCTTGCTGAACGCACCGGCAACTCGCGGCATCCGGCGCGTGGCCTCGAGCAACCCGGCCTCCGCGCCGGGCTCGAGTGCGAGGCTGAAGCCGCCCGACAGGTCCCCGTCGCCGAGCACCCGGTTCAGCGCCGGGCGGTTCATGTAGGCGTTCAGTCCCATCATCTCGCGCACCGTGGCGTCCACGGTGAGATGCAGGGTGCGGGCACGGCCTTCGAGCACCTCCACGCGTACCGTTTCGCCCACCCGCAGCCCCAGCTTGTCGGCCAGCCGGTCGGTCAGCACGAGCCCGCTGCCGCTGGGCGCGGTGGCGCGCTGCTTCACGTCGATGATCCGGTAGAGCTCGGGCAGGGTCTCGTAGCCGCGGATCTGGCTGCGCTCGCGCCGGTGGCCGTTGACGAGCGTGACCGATACGAAGCGGCTCGACTCGGCCGATTTCACGCCGGGCAGGCGCATCAACTCCTCGCGCGCGCGGTCCGGCACGGCTTCGAGCGTCCAGACGGTGACGTCATTGCGCATCACGAGGTTGAACTGTGTATCGACGATGACCTCGATCGCATCGCGGAAGAAGTTGCCCATGATCACGATCGCCACCGAAGCCGCCACGCCCACGATCGACAGGCCCGTGCGCAGCGGCCTGCGCTCCATGTTGCGCAGGATCATGCGCAGCGCGGTGCCCATGCGCGTGATGCCCAGGCGCTCGACCGCCGTGCGCCGGTAGCGCCCTGGCGCGGGTGGACGCATTGCCTCGGCCGGCGTCAGGCGCACGGTGGCAGCGATCGCGTTCAGCGTGCCGAGCACCGCCGTGGCCACCGTCAGGCCGAGCGCCACCAGCAGCAGCCCCGGTGCGATGTGAAGCTCGAAGCTCGGGAAGCGGAAGAACTCCGCATACAACCCCATCAGCATCGTGCCCAGCAGGCGGCCCAGCCCGACGCCGAGCACAAAACCCACCGCGACGATCGCCCCCACCATCTTCAGGTAGTGCGCGGCGATCGTGCCGTTGGGGTAGCCGAGCGCCTTGAGCGCCGCGATCTGCTCGCGCTGCGTGGCCACCAGCCTGGACACGACGACATTGAGCAGGAACGCCGCGACGCCGAGAAAGATCGACGGCAGGATCGTGCCGATGACCCGCTGCTCGTTGATCTCGTTGTTCAGCATGGCGTGCGACGTCTGGTCCTCGCGGCCCGTCGCCTGGCGACCGCCATAGGCGGCCAGATGGCGCTGCAACGCGTCGATCACGGCGCGGCCGTCGGCACCCGGCGCCAATTTCACGGCCACGCGGTTGAACGCGCCTTCCATGTCGTAGGCCGCGCTCATCACCTCGGCATCGACCCAGAACACGCCGAAGCCGCGCTGGTCGGGCATGCCGAACAAGCCGGCAAAGATGTACTCGGGCGACAGCGCCAGGCCAGCCACGACCAGCGCACGCTGCTTGCCGTTGATCAATGCGGACAACCGTGCGCCCGGCTTCAGTCCGTTGGCGTCTGCAAAGGCCTCCGATACCCAGGCCGGGATGGCGCCGTCCGGCAGCGGCCCGCCGGGCGACGTCGAGGCGTCGGCAGCCTGCCCCCGGCGCAGCGTCACGCGGTTCATTCGCGGCGCATGGCGCCGGTCGATGCCGATCAACTGGCCGATGATCGGGTCGTGGCGGTCCTCGATCTGCACCCGCACCGCCATCTCCGTCGTCGTCTGCACGTCGGCCACGCCGTCGATTGCGCGGAGCGACGCCGTCAGCGCATTCGGCGCACGTTTCACTGTCGCGAAGACATCGGCAAAGCGCCCTAGGGCATAGAAGCGGTCACGCGCGATCGCAAGCGAGTCGACCGCCGACAGCGTGGTGATGAAACCGCCGATGCCACTGGCCACGACGAGCGCGATCGTCAGCGCCTGGCTCCACATCAGGACCAGGTCGCGCAGGAGCTTGCGATCGAGCGCCTTCACGGCAGACCGCCCCCCATCAGCAGGCCCACGCACGGGCACTCTCGCCCGCGTGGAGCCGCGAGTCGGCAATGCTCACGGACGGCGCTCACCACGACAACTCCGAAGGTGACACCTTGTGCTCGTTGTGCTCGATGCGCTGGATGCGTCCGTCGCTCAGGTGGATCACGCGGTCCGCCATGCCGGCGATGGACGCGTTGTGGGTGATGACAATGGCGGTCGTGCCGAGTTCCTGGTTGATGCGGGCGATGACTTCCAGCACCAGCTTGCCGGTCTGGTAGTCGAGGGCGCCGGTGGGTTCGTCGCACAGCAGCACATCGGGGCGCTTGACGATCGCCCGGGCGATCGCCACGCGTTGCTGCTCGCCGCCGGAGAGCTGGGCCGGGAAGTGGTCGCGCCGTGGCGACAGACCGACGAGCGCGATGGCTTCGTCGGGGTCCATCGGCGTTGATGCGATGTCGGTCACCAGCGCCACGTTCTCATGCACCGTGAGGCTGGGGATCAGGTTGTAGAACTGGAACACGAAGCCCACGTGCTCGCGCCGGTAGCGTGTGAGTTCGGCCTCGTTGGCCTGCGTGAGCACGTGGTCGCCAAAAGTGACCTCTCCGCGGGTGGGCACGTCCAGCCCGCCCAGGATGTTGAGCAGCGTGCTCTTGCCGCTGCCCGACGCACCGAGCAGCACCACGAACTCGCCGCGCGCAATTTCCAGCGATACGTCGCGCAGGGCCACCACCTCGACCTCGCCGGTCTTGTAGACCTTGGCGAGATCGCGTGCGCGGAACACGGTGTCTGGGCCGCTCATGGTGTCCGGAGGTGCAACCGATGGTCCAAATGTGCATTCTGGGCGCGGCCGCGCGGATGTGGATTGCGACCGGTCAACCCGGTGTCAGGCTCTTCCCGATGGCGGCCCGGCGCTTGATTGGCCACGGAAGCGCCGCCAATTCAGGGCTTTGCCACCGGCCGCGTCGCGGCAGACTCGATTGGAGTGCGTGGCCCCTGCGGGCCCGCTGCTGGCGCGCGAAAGGCAAAGCGGTGAAGGGTCTGGTGTTCCGGGAATATCTCGACATGGTCGAACAGCGGTTTTCGCCCGCGCTGGCGGACCGCATGATCGAGATGGCGCAGGTACCGAGCGGCGGTGCCTATACGAACGTCGGCACCTACCATCACGGCGAAATGGTGCAACTGGTCGGCGCCCTGAGCACCTTGACCGGGTTGACCGCCCCGGCACTGCTGCGCGCATTCGGGCATCACCTCGCCGCGCGGTTCGCGGCACTGTATCCCGCGTTCTTCGAGGCGCAGCCGACGATGTTCGGCTTCCTGGGCAGCGTGGATTCGGTCATCCACGCCGAGGTGCGCAAGATCTATCCCGACGCCGAGCTGCCGCGGTTCGACGTGCTGCGGCATGACGAGGACGGCATGACGCTGGTCTATTTCTCGTCACGCCACCTTGGCGATCTGGCGCATGGGCTGATCGAGGGCGTGGCACTCCACTACGGTCAGGCCGTGTCCGTCCGGCCCAAGGCCGAGGCATCAGGCAGCGTCATCTTCGAGGTCGTCAACCATGCCGATGTCACCCCAGCTTGAACTGCTCGAGCGCCGGCTGGCGCGTGAACGCCTTGCGCGAGAACAGGCCGAGGCCCTGCTCGAAGCCAAATCGCGCGAGCTGTTCGATACCCATGTCGAATTGCAGACCTTGATCGTCGAACTCGACAACAAGGTGGCCACACAGACTGCCGAGGCGCTTGCCGCACGGGACGATGCCGTGGCCGCGAACCGTTCGAAGAGCGCCTTCCTGGCCAACATGAGCCACGAGATCCGCACGCCGCTGGCGTCGATCATCGGCTTTGCCGAACTCCTGCTCGACCCGAACCAGGCCGGCATCACGCAGGAGGATGCGCTGCGCACGATCATGATCAACGGCCAGCACCTGCTGCAGATCATCAACGACATCCTGGACGTCTCCAAGATCGAGGCCGACGGGCTGGACCTCGATATCTCCGACGTCAACCTGGCCGCGCTCGTGCGCGAGACCGACATCCTGATGGGATCGAAGGCGCGCGAGAAGGGGCTGGAGTTCCGCATCGATGCGCAATGTCCGCTGCCGCGCACGCTGCGCAGCGACCTCGTGCGCCTGAAGCAGATCCTGCTCAACTTCTGCAGCAATGCGATCAAGTTCACGGCCAACGGCAGCGTCGTCCTTGGCGTTCGCTGGGACGCCGTCACCCAAATGCTCGAGCTGGCCGTCACCGACACCGGCATCGGCCTTACCCAGGAACAGCTCGGCCGCCTGTTTCAACCCTTCGTGCAGGCCGACGTCTCGACCACCCGACAGTTCGGCGGTACGGGCCTGGGCCTGTTCATCTGCCGCCAACTGGCCGACCGCATGGGTGGGCGCATCGAGGTGCGCACGGCGCCCGGCCAGGGCAGCACGTTCGTGGTGCACATGCCTTTGGGTGTGCCGTCGGCGGATACGCATTGGATCGCCACGGCCGAAGAATTCGACATCGCGGACGAGGCGAACCCGGCGCGCACGGTCGAAGTGCCCGCGCTCTCGGGCCACGTGCTGGTCGCCGAGGACGGTGAATACAACCAGCGCTTGATCACGGCCTATCTGCAGGCCACCGGTGCGCAGGTCACCATCGTCGGAAACGGCGAGCTCGCGATGGAGCAAGCGCTGTCGGGCGAATTCGACCTGGTGCTGATGGACGTGCAGATGCCGGTGATGGATGGCGTGACCGCCACGTTCCTGATGCGCGGCGCGGGCTATTGCGGACCCATCGTGGCCCTGACGGCCAACGTGATGCGCTCGGACATCGAGCAGTATCGCGACACCGGATGCGACGACGTGCTCGCCAAGCCGATCGATCGAAGGCGCCTGTACGACGTGCTGTCGAGGTTTCTTCGCCCTGCCGGGCAGGTCCGGGCGATCGACGCCGGGCTCGACGAGGTCGTGAAACGCCTCGGCATGGAGTTCCGCATCGAATTGCCGGGCACCTTGGCCACACTCGAGCGGGCCGTGGCCGCGCGGCAGTGGGCCGAAGTGTGCTCGATCACCCACCGCATCAAGGGCCTCGCCGGTTCCGTCGGCATGCCGCAGCTCACTGCACTCGCGGCGCCGATCGAAGGGCTGGTCGACGAGGGCCGCCTGGACGAAGCGCAACGCCACTGCGAAACGCTGCTCGACGCCGCACGCGATGCGGTCGGCAAGCCGGCAGTCTGCATATGACCACGCCCCTCGACGCCGACGCGGCAGCACCGTCCAGCGTGGCCGACGCGGCGGCGCCCTCCAGCGTGACCGACGCAGTGGCACCGTCGGCCGGCTTCGGCCATGCCGACGAGGCACCGGTGCGCCCGCACCGCTGTGACGTCCTGATTGCCGACGACTCGGGGCCTAGCCGCGAAATCCTGAGCGCGATCCTGCGCAACTTTCTCGGCGGCCTGCGCCTGCACGAGGTGCGCAACGGCAACGATGCGCTGAAGGCGTGGCAGGACCTGAATCCGCACATCACGATGCTCGACCTCGACATGCCGGGCATGGACGGCATGACCGCGTTGCAGAAGATCCGCGAAGCCGATCCGACCGCGTTCGTCGCGATCGTCTCCGGGGGCAGCTCGGTGGACAACGTGCGCCGCTCGCTCGCGCTCGGCGCCGGCGCGTTCGTCGTCAAGCCCTACAAGCCACAGCGCATCCTCGATGTGCTGAACCGGCACGCGACGCTCAAGGGGCCGAGCCTGATCTGACGCCGGCCGGCGGTGCGGCCTCGGCCGTGGTGGCGACGGTGTCGACGCGCTCTTCGCGTTCATCGCCGTACTCGGTGCGAAAGCTCCCGGCCTGCAAGCCCTGCTGCTGCAGCCAGCGAACCATCACCGCCTCGTAGCCGTGTGTCACGATGACGCGCGTGGCGCCAGTGGCCGCGATGGCGCGCTCGAGGCCGGGCCAGTCGGCGTGATCGCTGAGCACGAATCCGCGGTCGAGTCCTTGCCGACGCCGCGCGCCGCGCAGCTGCATCCAGCCGCTGGCGAAGGCATCGCGGTAGTCGCCGAGACGGCGCGTCCAGGCGCTGCCCTGCACCGCTGGCGGCGCAACCACGAGCGCGCGTGCGAGGTCGGTCCGGGAGGTCGCTTCGTCGACGGGGCGGGTCGCCGGCAGGGCCACGCCCGCCTGCCGGTAGGCCTGGTTCAACGGTTCGACCGCGCCATGCACGAAGATCGGCCCGATCGACGCGTCGACCCCGGCCAGCAGCCGCTGTGCCTTGCCGAAGCTGTATCCCAGCAGCAGGCTCGTGCAGCCGGCATTGGCGTTCGTCTGCCACCAGGCATTGATCTCGGCCATGACCTGCGACTGCGGGCGCCAGCGGTAGATCGGCAGGCCGAATGTGCTTTCGGTGATGAAACATTCGCAGCGCACCGGCTCGAACGCGTCGCAGGTGGCATTTGCCTCGTTCGAGCCGGTGCAGAAATAGTCGCCCGACGCGACCCACACGCGACCGCGGTGCTCCACGCGCACCTGGGCCGATCCGAGCACGTGGCCCGCCGGGTGCAGGCTGACCACCACGTCACCGACCGCAACGCGCTCGCCCCACGCCGCGGCCTGCATCGGCACGTCACCCAGGCGTGCCCGCAGCACGCCTTGCCCACGGGCGCTGGCGAGTACGGACCGGTGTCCACGTCGCGCATGGTCGGCATGAGCATGCGTGATCACGGCGCGCTCGACCGGACGCCACGGGTCGATGTAGAAGCCGCCTGCCGGGCAATACAGGCCCTCGGGCCGCAACACGATCAGGTCGGCATCGTTGGGCGCTGGAGTGACGGCCGGCATCGCGGGATTGTCGGCGGGTCCCGACGTGCCTGCAGGCAGCCGTGGAATACTGCTGACCGCCATCGCGGCGGCGTCCCACGCACGCTGCCGCGGTCGCCTTAGCCGTCGCCGATTCCATCAAGACCGTGAGACAAGCCTTGAATCCTTCCTGCAGAAGCTCCCCGCTGGCCCTTGCGGCGGCCCTGTGTCTTGCCGCTGTCGCCCCTGTGGCACAAGCCGCCGACGAGACGATCGTGATCACCGGCTCCGTGGTGCAACGCAAGGTGGAGGATGCGCCGTTTGCGATCACGGTGGTCGACCGCGACGAGATGCGCAGTGCCGGCCCGATGCTGAACCTGAGCGAATCGCTGGTGCGCGTGCCGGGGCTGGTGGTGAACAACCGCTCGAATTACGCGCAGGACCTGCAGATCAGCTCGCGCGGCTTCGGTGCACGCGCCGGCTTCGGCGTGCGAGGTTTGCGCCTGTATGCCGACGGCATCCCCGCCAGCGGCCCCGATGGGCAGGGCCAGGTCTCGCATTTCGACATCGCCGGCGCGCAACGCATCGAAGTGCTGCGCGGGCCGTTCTCGGTGCTCTACGGCAACAGCTCGGGCGGGGTGATCTCGATCGTCAGCGCACCGGTCACGCGGTCCGAATACGAAGTCGAGGCGGATATCGGGAGCTTCGGCCTGCACCAGCTGCGTGCCGGCGTGGCCACGCCGCTGGGCCAGGGGTTCGACCTCCGGGCCGGCCTCTCGGTGGCCGAGACCGATGGCTTCCGTCCGCAAAGCGCGGCCGACAAGCGGCAGGCCAATGCGCGGCTGGGCTGGCGCGGCGAGCGCGACACGGTGACCGTGCTGCTGAATGCGCTCGACCAGCCGGCGCAGGACCCGTTGGGACTGAGCCGGGACCAGTTCAACCTCGGGCCGGAACAGACGGCCTCGGTAGCCACACAGTTCAATACCCGCAAGACCCAGCGCCAGACGCAGCTCGGCGCCAGCTGGCGCCACCAGTTCGATCTCGGCGCACTCCGGGACAGCACGGTGGCGCTGTATGGCGGTCAGCGCAGCGTGACGCAATTCCTGGCGATACCGGCCGGCACGCAGGGCAATCCGCGCCACGGCGGGGGCGTGATCGACTTCGACCGCCAGTACGAAGGCATCGACGCACGGCTGCGCTGGGCCTGGCCGGGTTTCGACCTGGTGGCCGGTGTCTCGCTCGACAACCAGGTCGACGAGCGACTCGGCTACGAGAACTTCACCGGCACCGCGCCCGATCAGGTGCTCGGCGTGGTGGGCCGGCTGCGCCGCGACGAGCGCAACCGCGCCCGCTCGCGCGACGGCTACGCACAGGGTGAATGGGTGCTCACGCCCACGCTGACCGCGAGCGCAGGCCTGCGCTCGGGCCAGGTCCGCCTGTCGGCACAGGACGCGTACCTGTCCAATGGCGACGATTCCGGCGCGCTGAAGTTCAGCTATACCAACCCCGTGGCCGGCCTGCGCTGGCAGGTCGACAAGGGATTCCAGGTCTACGCGAGCGTGGCACGCGGATTCGAGTCGCCCACGCTGGGCGAACTGGCCTACCGCGCCGACGGCACCGGCGGCTTCAATACCGCGCTGCGGCCGCAGACGAGCCGGCAATTCGAGATCGGCACCAAATGGCGTGCCGGTGCCGTGTCGGTCGATGCGGTCGTCTTCGAGGCGCGCACGAACGACGAGATCGGCGTGAGCACCAACGCCGGTGGACGCTCGGCCTTCCAGAACGTGGGGCGCACGCTGCGCCGCGGTGTCGAGCTGTCGGCCGACTGGCAGATCGCACCCACCTGGCGCACACAGGTCGCGCTCGGACAGCTCGACGCGACCTACCTGGACGACTTCCTCACCTGCGCCGGCATCCCTTGCAGCGTGCCGACCGTGACGGTGCCCGCGGGCAACCGCATCGCCGGTGCACCACGCGCCACGGCGTGGGGCGAACTGGCGTGGAGCGGCGGCATCTGGGGGAACATGGCGCTGGAATGGCGCGCCGTGGGCAGCGTGCCCGTGAACGACCGCAATACCGACTTCGCTGCCGGCTACGGCCTGGCCGCGCTGCGCTGGAGCAAGCGCTATCCGCTGGGCGCCAACGGGATGACGCTGGAGCTGCTGGCGCGGGTGGACAACCTGTTCGACCGGGCGTATGCAGGCAGCGTGATCGTGAACGATTCGAACGGTCGCTACTTCGAACCCGGTACGCCACGCAACGTGCTGCTGGCGGTGCGGCTGGTGGGCGGTTTCTGAC
>JAHECD010000202.1 GCA_024641945.1 Rubrivivax sp.
GTCGCGCTTTTCCTGCCTGATACTTCGCAGGCGCAGGTTCATCGCAACTTCCCTGCGCAGGCACTGCGCGGTGAACTGAGTGTCAACGCACCGCCCGATGTCCTGCTGAACGGCCGGCCGGCACGGCTTGCGCCCGGCGCGCGCATCCGCGGCGAGAACAACCTGCTGGCAACCCCGGCATCGTTGACCGGCCACCGGTTCATCGTCCACTACACCAAGGAGCCCGCGACCGGCCTGTTGCTGGACTTGTGGGTACTCAACGCCACGGAATCGGCCCGCAAACCCTGGCCGACGACCGACGAGCAAGCCAAGACCTGGACGTTCGATCCGGCCGCGCAGACCTGGACCAAACCATGAGCGACGCCGGCAAGAAGGTCTTCATCCGCACCTTCGGCTGCCAGATGAACGAGTACGACTCGGACAAGATGGCCGACGTGCTGCGCGCAGCTGAAGGCTATGAGGCGACCACGGACGTCGAACAGGCAGACCTGATTCTCTTCAACACCTGCTCGGTGCGCGAAAAGGCGCAAGAAAAGGTCTTCAGCGATCTGGGCCGCGTCAAGCACCTCAAGAAGAAGGGCGTGCTGATCGGTGTGGGAGGCTGCGTGGCCAGCCAGGAGGGCGCCGCCATCGTCGAGCGCGCTCCGTACGTCGACATCGTCTTCGGCCCGCAGACGCTGCACCGCTTGCCGCAGTTGATTGCGGCGCGCCGGCGCGAGCAACGTCCCCAGGTGGATATCAGTTTTCCGGAGATCGAGAAGTTCGATCATCTGCCGCCAGCGCGCGTCGAAGGTTCGAGCGCCTTCGTCTCGATCATGGAAGGCTGCTCCAAGTACTGTTCGTACTGTGTGGTGCCGTACACACGAGGCGAAGAGGTCAGCCGGCCGTTCGACGACGTCGTGGACGAGGTTGCCGGGCTGGCCGATCAGGGGGTGAAAGAGGTCACGCTGCTCGGCCAGAACGTCAACGCGTATCGCGGCGCGATGGGCACGACCGCCGAGATTGCCGATTTCGCGCTGCTGCTCGAGGTCGTGGCCGAGATTCCCGGCATCGATCGCATCCGTTACACGACGAGTCACCCGAACGAATTCGGTACCCGACTTGTCGAGGCCTACGGCCGCATTCCCAAGCTGGTGAATCACCTGCACCTGCCGGTGCAACATGGTTCCGACCGGATCCTCATGGCGATGAAGCGTGGCTACACCACGCTTCAGTACAAGAGCACGGTCCGGGCGCTGCGGCGCGTGCGGCCGGATATCAGCTTGTCGAGTGATTTCATCGTCGGTTTCCCCGGCGAGACCGAGGACGACTTCGCACGCATGATGGCGCTGATCGAAGAGGTCGGCTTCGACGCCAGCTTCAGCTTCGTCTTCAGCAAACGGCCCGGAACACCGGCGGCCGATTTGCCAGACGACACGCCTCAGACGCTGAAGCTGAAGCGCCTGCAGCATCTTCAGGCAACCATCGAGGCGAACGTGCGGCGCATTTCGGCATCGCGCGTCGGCACCGTGCAGAGGATTCTTGTCGAAGGCCCGTCGCGCAAGGACACCAGTGAACTGATGGGCCGCACAGAGTGCAACCGAATCGTCAATTTCACCGGACAGGCCCGCCTGACGGGGAAGATGATCGACGTGACTATCACGCAAGCGCTTCCGCACTCGCTGCGAGGGGAAGTTCTTCTGCAAATCGACGAACCGGCCGGCACGGCAGCCTAGCCGGCAAATCGATTCACTTGCGGCCGGGTCCGAAACCCGACCACCACAGCGCCAGCGCGCTGGCGACCACCAGTGCGGCGTAGGTCGCCATGCGGCCATCACGGCCGAAGGCGACCAGCCCCGCCAGCGATGCGGCGCCCGCCGCGAGCCCGGCAGAGGCTGCCAGCCGCGTCCAGTGCACGCTGGCCAGTTCTCGGCGCCAGAACCCCTTGGCGAGCAATGACGCAAACAAGCCTACGCCTGCGGCGGGCGCAAAGAAGTTGAGCAGGTGCCAGAAAGCGTCGAGGAGGCCCATAGGTTCAGGACAGGGTTGACAACATCTTGACGCGCGTCAATCCGTGCGGGGGGTGGAAAACGGGCGCTCGAATCTTACAATCCGCGCCATGAGCGTCTTTGCGCTGGGCTTGAACCATACGACCGCGCCGCTGGATCTGCGCGGCCGGCTTGCGTTCGCGCCCGAGGTGCTGTCACCCACGCTGAGGGGATTTCGTGATCGTCTGGCCCGCGTGGCGCCTGAGGCGGCACTGGTGTCGACCTGCAATCGAACCGAACTGTACGTGGCCTCGCATACATCGGCACAGGAGCTCGTCGCGCCAGCGATGTCGTGGCTGGCCGAGCATGCGGGCGTCAGCGGAACGCATCTGCAGGCCCATACCTATGTGATGGAAGACAAGGCTGCGGCCCGGCATGCCTTTCGCGTCGCCGCAGGTCTCGATTCGATGGTGCTGGGCGAGCCGCAGATACTGGGCCAGATGAAGCAGGCCGTTCGCGAAGCGGACGCCGCCGGGACCCTGGGCACGACGTTGCACCAGCTTTTCCAGCGCTCGTTCTCCGTCGCCAAGGAAGTACGAACCGAGACCGAAATCGGCGAGCACTCGGTGAGCATGGCGGCCGCTGCGATCCGCTTGGCGTCGCAGCTGTTCGAGGATCTGCGCCAAATCAAGGTCCTCTTTGTCGGCGCTGGCGAAATGATCGAGTTGGTGGCCACTCACTTTGCGGCGCGCGAGCCCAAGCTGATGGCCATTGCGAACCGCACCCTCGAGCGCGGCGAGGCGCTCGCGGCGCGGTATGGCGGTCAGGCCTTGCGGCTGGCGGACCTTCCGTCGCGCCTGCATGAATTCGATGCCGTCATCTCCTGTACGGCGAGCACGCTTCCCATCATCGGATTGGGCGCCGTCGAAAGCGCGCTGAAATCGCGACGCCGGCGGCCGATCTTCATGGTCGACCTGGCTGTACCACGCGACATCGAACCCGAAGTGGCCGCACTGTCAGACGTCTACTTGTATACCGTGGACGACTTGTCGACGGTGGTTCAGACGTCCGGCGAAAAGCGGCATGCGGCAGTCGAGCGCGCGGAGGCGATCGTCGACGCCGGCGTGCAGAGCTTCGCCCATTGGCTGGACCAGCGTGCGTCCGTGCCACTCATTCAGGCCATCAACCGTCAAGCGGACGATTGGCGAAGCGTCGAAATGGCAAGGGCACGCAAGCTCCTGGCTCGCGGCGAGGACGTCGACTCGGTACTCGAGGCACTGTCCCGTGGCCTGACACAGAAGATGCTGCACGGCACCCTGGCCGAGCTGCACGCGGCGGATGGCGAGCAGCGCGATGCTCTTGCCGCCACCGTATCGCGCCTTTTCCTGCGCGGCGCCACCCGTAATCCGTCCGGCGAAGGCCGTTAGCTCCCCATCCCGCGGCGGCCGGCATGCAGAAGTGCATGCGCGGCCGTTGTCTCGTCTGCCGACATGAAAGATTCGCTGCGCCAGCAACTTGAACGCCTCATCCTGCGGCTGTCCGAACTCGACGCGAACCTGTCGGATACCCAGGTGGTATCCGATATCAACCGGTATCGCGCCTTGGCGCGCGAACAGGCAGAGGTGTCGGGCGTCGTCGACCTGTTTCAACGGTTCAAGCGGCGCGAGGCCGATCTCGACGCGGCGCGCATGCTGCTGGACGACGCGGAGATGGCCGAGATGGCGCGCGACGAGGTGGTTGCGGCACAAGGCGACTTGGAGCATCTGCAGAGTGAATTGCAGACTGCCTTGATTCCGCGAGACCCGGATGACGAACGCCCGGCCTTCCTCGAGATCCGCGCAGGTACCGGAGGTGACGAGTCCGCACTGTTTGCAGGCGATCTGGCCCGCATGTACCTTCGCTTCTGCGAGCGGCGTGGCTGGCGCACCGAGGTCATGAGCGAATCCCCGGCAGAACTTGGAGGCTACAAGGAGCTGGTCCTGAGGATCGAAGGCCAACATACTTATGGGACTTTGCGCTTCGAGTCCGGTGGTCATCGTGTGCAGCGCGTGCCCGTGACCGAGAGCCAGGGCCGCATCCATACGAGCGCGTGCACCGTCGC